>CAILRJ010000220.1 GCA_903836575.1 uncultured Burkholderiales bacterium | reverse complement strand
TGATCAGGGCCGCCAGCCACTGGGCTTTGTGGTCGACCGGGTGGTCAGCGTAGTCGGTGTTGATCCGCGCCATATCGAAGGCACGGCCGCCATCAGTTCGACGGTCAACACCGAACTGGTATCGGGCCTGCTCAAGGATGTGGGCGGTTACCCGATGATCATGGTGCTCGATTTTGCCAAGCTGATTGCCGCTGAATTCGCCGATATTGCGGTCAAGGCCGGCAACCACGCCGAGATCGCCACGCAAGCGGTGCAGCGCTCGGATGCGTTGCAGGACAAGATCAATGACGAACTGCATCTGGTCAACTTTGAAGTCGCCGATCAGGAATACGCGATCATCATCGACGATGTGCAGGAAATCGTCCAGGTGCCGGAACTGATCATCCATGTACCGCATTCGGAATCGCATGTGCTGGGCGTGATGACATTGCGTAACCGGTTGCTGCCACTGGTATCGCTGCGCCGCATGTTCGGTTTGCCGACCCGCGATGCCGACGAGAACAGCCGCATCGTGGTCGTTTCGCTCGGTACCGCCTCCGTCGGTGTGGTGATGGATAGCGTCAATGAAGTGCTGCGCGTGGCACGCACCGATGTCGATGCAATGCCATCCATGCTGTCGAAGGAAGGCAACATGTCGGACATCTCGCAGATTTGCCGGCTCGACGGCGGCAAGCGTCTGGTGTCGATTCTTTCGGTAGGCAATATGTTTCGCCACGCCGCCATCAAGGAAGCACTCACTACGGTGGACAACATGGCAGACAACAACGAGCTCGATGGCAATGACGGCACCAGCCGCGTCACCCGCAGCGACGACGACCGCAGTGATGACGAAGAGCAGGTCGTGGTGTTCGTGCTCGGCAAGGAAGAATTCGGCGTACCAATCGACAGCGTGCAGGAAATCGTCCGTGTCGCCGAAGCGATGACGCGCGTACCGAAGGCACCACCGGCAGTCGAAGGCGTCATCAACTTGCGCGGCGCGGTGCTGCCGGTGATGGACTTGCGTCGTCGCCTCGGCCTCGAACAGATCGAGCGCAGCGACCGCCAGCGCATCATGGTGTTTCTCATTGATGGCGTGCGCACCGGTTTCATCGTCGATTCGGTGGTCGAAGTGCTCAAGGTCCACAAGAACACCATCGAAGCCGCACCACATCTGTCCGGTGAACAGTCGATGCTGCTGGCGCGCATGGCCAATCTGGAAAAGCAAAAGCGCATGGTGCAACTGCTTGATCCGACCTACCTGATTGAAAAGCAGGAACTGCAGGCGCTGGCACAACTGGCCGCCGCGTAACTCACCACGGAGCAGAGGGATGATCAAACTGCTTATCGTCGATGATTCGGCCCTGATGCGACGACAGCTGTCGTCGCTATTCGAAGCCGAAGGTGATTTCACGATTCGACTGGCCCGCAATGGCAACGAGGCGGTCAACGAAAACATCGCCTTCGAGCCGGATGTCATTACCCTCGACATCAACATGCCGGAGATGGATGGCCTGACGGCGCTGTCGCTGATCATGGCCGGCCGGCCGGTGCCGGTGGTGATGATTTCGTCGCTGACGGAAAAAGGCGCACTGGCCACCTTCGAGGCACTCAACCTCGGCGCGGTCGATTACATCGTCAAGCCGGGCGGGACGATTTCTCTCTCGCTGGACGTGATCCGCGACGCCATTATTGCCAAGGTGCGCACGGCAGCCAGAGCACGCATGCGGCTGCCGCGCAAATCCGCTGACAAACTGCCAGCGCCGATCAAGGCGACTGTCGCACCCGTGAGCAAGATCGGCGAAGGGCTAGTGATGATCGGCGTCTCGACCGGCGGGCCGAGCACGCTGGAACTGGTGCTACCGCATCTGCCGGCGCAGTTCCCGTATCCGGTGCTGGTGGCGCAGCACATGCCGGCCAGTTTTACGCTGTCCTTTGCCCAGCGCATGAATGAATTGTGTGCAATGCAAGTGGTCGAGGTCAGCAAGCCGATGACACTCGAACCCGGCACGGTGTACATCGCCAAAGGCGGCGCCGACCTGCAAGTG
>CAILRJ010000219.1 GCA_903836575.1 uncultured Burkholderiales bacterium | reverse complement strand
GTCACTGGCACCTCGTCGAACTTGCTCGACAGCGCGATCGCCGTGACCTGCGGATGCCGCCGGCGCAGTACCGCGCAAAACAGCTCGGCCTTGGCGACATCGCGCGCGGCAATCCGGAAATGCCGGACACCGAAAAATTCGATCAGCGCCTCGGCATGCGCCAGCGCCTGCACGCCGGTGCCGATCAGCAGTGCGGACTCCGGTGGTCGCGGCAGCAGTGTTTGAATACCGAGCAGCGTGACGGCGGCCGTACGTCGCGCGGTAACGGTCGGGCCATCGAGCAGCGCCAGCCGCCGACCGGTTGCGGACTCAAACACGATGACTTCGCCCTGGATGACAGGCAAGTCATGACGCGCATTGTCCGGATGGACAGTCACCAGCTTGGTCACGCCGATATCGCTGGCGCTCGCCGGCATGCATAGCAGGACACCGCCTCCATCAAGAGGAACCACCAGCCGGTCCGGTGAGCGAATCTGGCTGGCCGCCAGTTCACGCGCGGCCAGCGCGATGGCCGGTACCAGACGGGAGTAAGGCAGAGACTGCGCGGTCTGCCCGGCGTTGAGCGTGCGCATGGTCAGCATTTCGAGGCGATCAGTTTGCCGAGCTTTTCGATGCCCTCGCGAATGCGTTCCGGCGTGACGGTGACGAAGCTCAGGCGCAGCGTGTTGCGCACCGGATCATTGGCGTAAAACGGCGCGCCGGGTACGAACGCGACGTTTTGCGCAATCGCTTCGTCGAGCAATTGCATGCTGTCGATCTGCGCCGGCAGCGTGACCCAGATGAACATGCCGCCTTCCGGTTGCGTCCATGTGACACCGGCCGGAAAAAACGCCGTGAGTGCCGCCAGCATCGCCGCGCACCGCTCGGCGTACAGCGCACGGATGGTCGGGATGTGGGACTCGAGAAACCCATCCTTGACTACTTCGTGCACCACCATCTGCGTCAGTGTCGCGGTGTGCAGATCGGCCGCTTGCTTGGCCAGTTCGAGCTTGCGCACCAGTGGCAGCGGTGCCACCACGTAGCCGAGGCGAATGCCCGGTGTCAGCGTTTTCGAAAATGATCCCATGTAGACCACGCCTTCGGGATGCATCGTCAGCATCCTCGGCAGCGGTGCGGCGCGATAGCTCAGCGCACCGTACGGATCGTCTTCGATCAGCGGCAGACCGAGCTTGGCACAGGTGTCGACCAGGGCAATGCGTCGCTCCAGCGACAGCGTGCGGCCGGTCGGATTCTGAAAATTAGGTAATGCATACAGCAGGCGAGCGCCAGCGGCTACCGATGCCACCGCTTCCGGCAGCAAGCCGGCCTCATCGGTCGGCAGCGAGACAAACTCGGGACCGTAGACCGAAAAGGCTTGCAGCGCGCCGAGGTAACTCGGCGTCTCGACCAGCACCTTGCTGCCTTCGTCAATCAAGACCTTGCCCAGCAGGTCAAGGGCCTGCTGCGACCCCGACACCATCAGCACCTGCTCCGGCACAATCGTCACGCCGGGAATCGACAGCGAATTGGCCACCCATTCGCGCAGCGGCAGATAGCCATCGGTCGGCCCGTATTGCAGCGCGACCCGGCCATTGGTCGACAGGACCTTGTCGAACGCGGCCTGCATGCGCGCGATCGGAAACGTGTCCGGCGACGGCAAGCCACCGGCAAATGAAATCACTTCCGGTCGCACCGCGATCTTCAGGATTTCGCGAATGACGGAGCCTTGCATCCGTGTCGCACGTTCGGCAAATTGCCAGGGCATCGGGGTCGATTGAGGAATGGGCATGGTGGTCTCGGAATGAATTAGGGGTTCAGGCTGGCTTGTGGCTAGCTTAGTAACGAACGGCGCCGGATAGGT
>CAILRJ010000218.1 GCA_903836575.1 uncultured Burkholderiales bacterium | reverse complement strand
GCCCCCAGCCGCAGTTTCTGGAACGTCGTCGGTCGCCAGTTGCGCCGCGATCCGGTCGCGATGATCAGCGCCTTCGTACTGTTGCTGATCATTGGTGCGGCTGTCTTCGCGCCATGGCTGGCACCGGCCGATCCGTTCAAGGCCAGCATGCTGCGCCGTCTGCTGGAGGTCGGTTCGCCCGGTCACTGGCTTGGCACCGATGAACTGGGCCGCGACATGCTGACACGATTGATGTACGGCGGTCGCCTGTCGCTGCTGATGGGCGTGGTGCCGGTGCTGGCCGCGTTCGTCATCGGCACCTCGATTGGCCTGTTCGCCGGTTACGTCGGCGGTCGAGCCAACATGATCACGATGCGCGTACTCGATGTGTTCTACGCGTTTCCATCGGTGCTGCTGGCGGTCGCCATTGCCGGCGCACTCGGCCCCGGCATGAGCAATAGCCTGATCGCACTGACGCTGGTGTTCGTGCCACAAATGGTGCGGGTAGCCGAAAGCGTGACGACCCAGGTACGCCGGCTTGATTACATCGAAGCAGCGCGCATGAGTGGCGCATCGGCGTTCTCCATCATCCGCGTGCATGTGCTCGGCAATGTACTGGGGCCGGTGTTCGTGTATGCGACCGGCCTGCTCAGCGTCAGCATGATCCTCGGTTCGGGCCTGTCCTTTCTGGGGTTGGGCGTGAAACCGCCGGAACCGGAATGGGGCCTGATGCTCAACACCTTACGCTCGGCAATTTTTATGAACCCGCTGGTAGCTGCATTGCCCGGTGCGTTGATTTTTATTACGTCGATTGCTTTCAACCTGCTCGCCGATGGCGTGCGCTCGGCCATGGATATCCGCAAATGACCACCACCATTCCTGCCACCCCCGACCGCGGCGGACCGGCCCAACCGCTGCTGATCGTGCGTAATCTGAAAAAATATTTCCCGGTGCGCCGCGGCGTGCTGGAGCGCGAACGCAAGTTCGTCCATGCCGTTGATGGCGTCAGCTTTTCGATCACCAAAGGCACGACATTGGGCATCGTCGGTGAATCCGGTTGCGGCAAATCGACGACCGCGCGGCTGATCGCCAAGCTGATGGATCCCGACAGCGGCACGATGATTTTCGATGGCGAAGGCGTCGGAGAATTTCGCGGGCTCGAACTGAAAAGCTTCCGCCAAAGTTTGCAGATGGTGTTTCAGGATTCGTTCGCCTCGCTCAATCCGCGCCTGACGATTGTCGAGACCATCGCCTATGGCCCGAAAGCGCACGGACTGACATCAACCGATGCGACCGAGCGCGCCCGTGCTTTGCTGGCACGGGTCGGGCTGGAGCCGGACCAGTTCGGTTCGCGCTATCCGCACGAGCTGTCCGGCGGGCAGCGCCAGCGCGTCAATATTGCGCGTGCACTGGCCTTTAATCCGCGGCTCGTGATCCTCGACGAAGCTGTCGCTGCGCTCGACAAATCGGTCCAGGCCCAAGTACTGAACCTGCTGCAGGAACTCAAGGCCGAGCACCAGTTGACCTATCTGTTCATTTCGCATGACCTGCATGTCGTGCATTACCTGTGCGATGAAGTGATGGTGATGTATCTCGGACAGGTAGTCGAGATCGGTCCGGTCGAGCAGATTTACGGTCAGGCTGCACATCCGTACACGCGCGCGTTGCTCTCAGCCGTTCCGTCGATGGACCCGGATCATCGCACCGAACAACCACCGCTGGCCGGCGACCCGCCGAACCCGATCAACCCGCCGCCGGGTTGCCGTTTTCGGGATCGCTGTCCGCATGCCGAAGCAGTTTGTACGCAATCGCCCGCGCTGCGACCGGCGCGACATTTGCCCGGTCATCAAGTCGCTTGTCATATGAACGATCCGCGCTCCGGTCATAGCGCGATCGCACTGGAGCAGGCAGCATGAGCGCGCCTCTGGTGTCGGTCAACAATCTCGGCGTTGAATTTCACGGTAACCGTATTGCCAGCGCATTGAACAATGTCAGCTTCGATTTGCAGGCCGGCGAAGTGCTCGGTCTGCTTGGCGAATCCGGCTCCGGCAAAAGCGTCACGTTGCGCACCTTGCTGCGTCTGCACGCGCCGCGCACCACGCGCATCAGTGGCAGCATCCATGTCGATGGCCAGGATGTGCTGGCATTGCAGGGCAGGGTGCTCGATGCGTATCGCGGTGGTGTCGTGTCGATGGTGTTTCAGGAGCCGGGACTGGCGTTCGATCCGGTCTATACGATCGGCCAGCAAATCACCGAAGCGATCCGCGCGCATGAAAAAATCACCGAAACCAGCGCCCGCGCACAAGCCCTGCAGATGCTCGAGCGCGTGCAGATTCCGCAGGCCCGGCGTCGCTTCGATGCCTATCCGCACGAGCTGTCGGGCGGCATGCGCCAGCGCGCAATGATTGCGCTGGCATTGGCCTGCAAACCGAAATTGCTGCTGGCCGACGAGCCGACCACCGCGCTCGACGCGACCGTGCAGATCCAGATTTTGCTACTGCTGCGCGAGCTGCAACGCGAGACCGGCATGGCCGTGATTTTTGTCACGCATGACATTGGTGCTGCCGTCGAAGTGGCTGATCGCATCGCCGTCATGTATGCCGGTCGCATCGTCGAAGACAACTCGGTGGCCGGCATAGTGCGCTCGCCGCGCCATCCGTACAGCGCCGGTTTGCTGGCCTCGACGGTGTCGGCCGAACATCGTGGCCAGCCCTTGATCGCGATTCCAGGTGCGCCACCCAATCTTGCTGCGCTGCCGCCGGGCTGCAGTTTTGCACCGCGTTGCACGCATGCCAGTGCGCGCTGCCTGAGCGAAGTACCACCGGTGCTGGCCGAGGGAGCGACGCGGCTGGCATGCTGGCATCCGATGGCGCTGGCGTGAACGTTCCCGAACGCGCGCGCGGCGCACGCGCTGACGAGATCAGCAAACAACTTGCCGACGACATCGTGCTGGGCCGATTCGAACCTGGTGCCCGACTCGATGAAGCGATGCTGGCCGGTCTGTTCGGGGTTTCGCGCACCCCGGTGCGCGAAGCGCTCAAGCAGCTGGCCATTCAGGGGCTGGTCGTGAGCCGTCCGAATCGCGGCTCGGTCGTCGCCGAACTGACGCCGGAGCAGCGCGACCGCATGTTCGAAGCCATCGGTGAACTCGAAGCGGCCTGT
>CAILRJ010000217.1 GCA_903836575.1 uncultured Burkholderiales bacterium | reverse complement strand
GAAGCCGACATACTTCGCCGTCAGATCGGCACCGACGCGGCGCAGGAACGTGGAGAACGGCACGCCGCCCCACTTGCCGATCGCGCTCCAGCCCTCGACGCAAATATGCCGCGTGACCTGATCGGTTTGCGGCAAGCCGCGTAAGCGCGTCAATGACCAGGGCTGGCGATCGGCGATCAGGCCGCTCAGTTCGAGTCGCCAGGTTGCGCCATCGACCTGCGTGATCTCGTCTTCAGCATAAAACGCATTGAACGGAAACGGCCGCGTGATCATCGATTCGGGATAGGTCGGTGCCAGCTTGGTCGGGTCGAACAACAGGCCTTGTACCTTGTCATTGAAGCGCGACATGCCGGCTAACGCGGTGTCGATGCTGCTCGCCTCGCTGGTCGAACAACCGGTCAGCAGCGCCAGACCACCCAGACTCAGACTGCGCTGCAAAAAAGCGCGACGTGATGGCGCACTGACCTGACGGATGGCATCGGCCAGCATTGCGGCACCGTCGGTATTGATCACGATGGATTTTATTTTGCTCATGGCATTCTCCTGGCTCTTTACTTTGTTGTTGATTAGCGGCCGCGCAGCATGGCCAGCAAGGTGCGCGGCACCAGCGCGACCATTGCCAGATGCACGGCGATAAATCCGGTCAGCGCCGCCATCGCAAAAAAATGGACCCGCCTTGCCGATTCATAGCCGCCCAGCAGTTCGCGCAGCACCTCGAACTGGACCGATTTCCACAGCACCAGACCGGACAGCACGATCAGGATAATGTCGAGCATCACGAACAGATACGCGACCCGTTGCACCGTGTTGTAGTGACGCGGGTCGGCATGGGCCAGCTTGCCTTTGAGTGCGGCACCCAGGTCGGACAGAAACTGACGCGGTGACAGCGGGAAGAACTGACGTCGCAAGCGTCCGGAGAACAGGTTGATCGCGAGGTAGACAAGGCCGTTGATTGCCAGCAGCCACATCGCGGCAAAATGCCATTGCAGCGCACCGCCCAGCCAGCCGCCCAGCGTCAGCTGCGCCGGAATCCTGAAGTCGAAGAAAGGCGACGCGTTATAAATGCGCAGGCCGCTGGCGATCATCAGCACCACTGCGCCGGCATTGAGCCAGTGCGTCGCGCGCAGCCATAACGGGTGAATGATGTCGGATTTTTTCGTCTCGTCGAGTCGCATGGTAGTCCTCATGAAAGTCCCAGTGCCGGCTTGCATTGCGCCGTGCTGACTGCCTGCAGAACGTCGCCTTGCTCCTGTACAAAGGCAACCGCTTGCAGGTTCTGCCGGTTCCAGCCATCCGGTAAAGTAATTTGCTGGCGCAACTGCGCGCGTCCTTTTTCAAGCGGAATCGGACCGAACCACAGGCGCGCGGTGTTGTCGTGCCGCAGCGTTACGCCGCTGTTTTCACCGCGCGTTACTTGCGATACCAGCGCGCTTTCGCTCACCGCCAGATACAGTGCGCCAGCGAGATGCGGATCAGGCGCAACGGCATTGGCTTCCAGTGTCACGCTGGCTGTGGCGATCGGTGACGATGTCAGCGTGATGCTCAGCGGCGCTACCTTGGCATTGATTTGTCGAACGGTCGTTGGAAGATCGTTACGCCATCCGCGCAGTTCTTCGCCATTGACAAAAAACTGCGGCGTGTAGGCGACCCGATTTTTCCGGAAGGACAGCAGCGCGGATTGGCGGGCGTCGAAGCGGGTTTGCGCGAAGATATCTTTCCAGCCGATCCGGTCCCAGTAACTGACATGCAGTGCCAGCGGCACGACGACCGCGCCGGCATCGAGCACCTGATGCAACTGGCGCAATTGCAAATCGGCCGGCGGACAGCTCGAACAGCCTTCGCTGGTATACAGTTCGACCAGCGCGGCAGTCGCAACGCCGCTTTTGACGGTACAGGCAGTGCCGGCAGTCGACGGCAATGCCACGCAGCAGGCACAAATTAAGACAGTCGCATTGAGGGGGTTCATGGTGTTATCCCGTTTCAAGGTGGGTGTGCAAGGTAGTTCGCCGCCACGATGGCATTGGTTACAGTGTCCTGAAAATATGTCTGTGCGTGGTGGTTGATGGCGATTTATTTTTCGAATGTTGTTACGAATGTTGTTACCTAAGGCACCGATGGAGCGAATACAAAAGGCAGACGTGCTGCGCACGACGGAGTCGCGCTTGCATGGGCTACTGCAGCAAGGCATGGCCGGCGATGCTGTGGCCTACCGCGATTTTTTGCAAGCGACCTCGACGCACCTGCGCGCATTTTTGCGTCATCGCCTGAGCCGCTGGCCAGACGAAGTCGAAGATCTGGTGCAGGAATCGCTGCTGGCGATACATAACCAGCGCATGACCTATGACGTTAGTGTGCCGCTGACGTCATGGATGTTTGCGATTGCGAAATACAAGCTGATCGACTGGTTGCGCCGTCATGTCCGACGCGAACACCGCAACGATCCGATCGGCGATGAACATGAACTTTTTTCGAGCGCCGACGAAGAGGCGCGCGAGGCGCAGCGCGATCTGGCGGTATTGCTGGCACGCTTGCCGACGCAGCAGCAACTGGCCATCCGGCATACCAAGCTCGATGGCTGGTCGGTGCGTGAAACCGCTGCGGCGTTGGGTATATCGGAAGCATCAGTCAAGGTCGCCGTGCATCGCGGCTTGAAAACACTGGCATTCAATTTACGGGAGACACCATGAAAACCGAAGCACTAATCAAGCTGCTGGCCGCAGGACCGGAGGTGAGCGTGCCGGCACCGCCGGTGTGGCGCAACACGCTACTCATAGTCGCCGCCGTGTTGCTCAGTACGATGTTGACGATGACGTTGCTGGGGCTGCGGCAGGATTTAGTCACCGTCGCTACGCAGCCGACCTTCTTGCTGAAAGTCGTCTTTGCCGCGGCGCTGGTTCTGTCCGGAAAAATTGCCATTACCCGTCTGTCGCGACCTGGCGCATCGCTCGGGATGTTGCCCGTGTTGATCGCCATGCCGATACTCATCATGGCCGGGATGGCATTGCTGACACTGACGTCGACAGCACCGGCACAGCGCGCGGCTCTTTTCTGGGGCGATACCTGGCAGTCCTGTGCGTTCATTATTGCCGGACTATCGTTACCGATTTTTGCGGCCATCCTGATCGTCATGCGCGAGCTCGCACCGACCCGCCTGCGTCTGGCCGGCGCCGCCGCCGGCTTCACGGCCGGTGCCGCCGCAGCGGTGGTCTACTGCCTGCATTGCCCTGAAATTGCAGCGCCGTTCGTCGCGTTCTGGTACGTACTGGGCATGGTGATTCCGGCCGGCCTGGGCGCGTTGATCGGACCGCGGGTTTTACGTTGGTAGGTGCAGGCAATCCGGCCCGCCGCGCGAGTGGCGACGGGCCGGGACAGGTTTTTCGCGGGCTTGATTTAGTGACATAGTGTCATGCTTACTGTGGCATGATCATCCCCGGAATTCATGAAAGGAGCCACCATGTCCAGCATCGCCCCCGACACCATCGCCGCGTATACCGCGACCCATTATCGTGTCGATGCACCGACGCCGTTCGTGCTCGAAATAGGTAACAACAACCCCGCATTGAAGGCGTTACTGCGTCAGGCAAAAACCGATTGCTGCGCATTCATCACTGCCTGCAACCCGTTGGGTGAGGCACTGACCGATGTGCAAAATGCCGCGTTGCAGACCAAGTTGGCGCTGACCTTGCGTCAGCGCAGCCTGGTGTTTTTTGATGGCATTGGCCGGCATCCGACCGACGCCTGGCCTGGCGAGCCGAGTTTTCTGGTGCTCGACCTGTCGCTCGCTTCGGCACGCGCACTCGGCCAGACGCTGGCGCAAAACGCGATCGTCTGGTGTAGCGCGGATGCGGTGCCGCAGCTGGTGTTGCTGCGCTAGGCGCGGGCGTTTTCATCCGGGCGAGGGCAGACAGGGTTGATTTCGGCGGACTGGATGCAGATGTTCGGGTAAAGCGGATGCTATTTCGACGGATACAATCATCAACGCCAATCCCCACCCATCCTCCGGAGACCTCGCGTGAATAAACGCCACTTCCTCGCCGCTGCCGGACTCGGTCTTGTCACCGCGCGCAGCTTCGCCGCACCACTGAAAATACCCGCGACGATCATCGGGCCGACCTTGCTGACCTTGACCGGAACCATCGGTGCCGGTAATCGTGGTGCGCTCGATCCGGCACTCGATCATTTGATGAACAAGCAGGGCGTGACGTTTGAGCGTGCTCATACATTTGACTTCGCTGCGCTGCGCGCTTTACCGGAAATCACAATCCATCCAACGCTGGAATATGACGGCAAAATCCATGCGCTGGGCGGACCGCTGCTAACCGATGTGCTCAATGCGGCGGGTGCGAAAGCCAGTGATCAAGGTCGCGTCTTGCTGCGGGCAATTGACGGTTATGTGGTGGCCGTCTCTTTCGCCGACCTAGTCAAATATCGCTTCATCGTGGCGACCACACTGGATGGAAAAGCGCTGCCATTGGGCGGTCTCGGACCGCTTTGGGCGGTGTATGACGCCGACCGTTTTCCGGATAAGGCGGCAAGGCCACTGGCCGAGCGGTTTACGTTGTGTCCGTGGGCGGTGTATCACATCGCCGTGCAGGGAGCATGAGGTCGTGATCCGGTGATCGGCGGCGACACACGCCGTCCTTGTTTTCTCTCAAGATCAACAGTGCGAGGCTGGTTCACACTTGCCTTTCAGTTGCGTGCAAAAGCCGTCCGGTTTTGCCGTCGCTTACAAGGAGAACATCATGGGTCGGACCGCACTCGTCACAGGGGGAACGCGAGGTATCGGGAAAGCCATTGCCATTGCGCTTCATGAGGCAGGTCATCAGGTTGCTGCTGTTTATCACAGCAATAGCAATGCAGCTCAAGCGTTTTTCGAACAAACAGCGATACCGGTCTACCAGTGGGATGTCGCTGATTTTGACGCCTGTCACGCCGGCATCGCCCGGGTCGAGTTACAGCTGGGACCGATTGATATTCTTGTGAACAACGCCGGCATCGCCAGCGATGCGGTGTTGCACCGCATGACACCAGATCAGTGGTGGCGGGTCATCCATACGGACCTGGGCTCGATGTTCAACATGTGTCGCCATCTCGTTGAGGGCATGCGCGAGCGCCAGTTCGGTCGCATCATCAACATCAGTTCGGTCAATGGCCAGAAGGGCCAGTTTGGCCAGAGCAATTACGCCGCAGCCAAAGCCGGTGTGCTCGGTTTCACGAAGGCGCTGGCAATCGAAAGTGCACGCAAGAACATCACGGTCAATGCAATTACGCCGGGTTACTGCGATACCGAGATGGTCGCTGCCGTCCCGAAAGAAACAATGCAAACCATCATTGGCGGGATTCCGGTCGGACGTCTGGGTAGCGCGGAGGATGTCGGCCGCACGGTGGTTTTTCTTGCTGCCGAGGAGGCTGGATTTATTACCGGCGCGACCATTGATGTGAACGGTGGACAGACCATGCGCTAGCAGGTCGAACAGGCGATGCCGGGCACCAATGCAAAACGACCCGGTTGCATGAGCAATCGGGTCGTCAGGGCAGCTTCAGCGGGCTAGGTGGTGGAGTTCGGTTACGTCTCGCAGAGGACGCTTGGCCGATCTACCGGCGACCTGACCAGTTCGTTGAGCAGGTCAGTTTAAAAATTAGAACTGGTTCATCGTGTTGTCTTTACCCGATGCCTTCAGGGCTGCTTCGCCGCTGAAGTACTCTTTGTGATCGTCGCCGATGTCCGAACCGGACATGTTCTGATGCTTGACGCAAGCGATACCCTGGCGGATTTCCTTGCGCTGAACACCAGCCACGTAGCCCAGCATGCCCTGCTCACCGAAGTAGTCTTTGGCCAGATTGTCGGTCGACAAGGCGGCTGTGTGGTACGTCGGCAGTGTGATCAGGTGATGGAAAATGCCGGCTTCGCGGGCTGAGTCCGCCTGGAAGGTACGGATTTTTTCATCGGCAGCCAGCGCCAGTTCGGTCGTGTCGTAATCGATGCTCATCAGTTTGGCGCGATCGTACGCGGAGACATCTTTGCCGGCAGCTTTCATGCTGTCAAAAATTTGCTGGCGGAAGTTCAGTGTCCAGTTGAACGACGGGCTGTTGTTGTAGACCAGCTTGGCGTTTGGAATCACTTTGCGGATCGCGCTGACCATGCCGCCGATCTGGGCGATATGCGGCTTTTCGGTTTCGATCCAGAGCAGGTCGGCACCGTTTTGCAGCGCCGTCACGCAATCGAGTACGCAACGTTCTTCACCGGTGTCGGCGCGGAACTGGAACAAGTTGCTTGGCAAACGCTTCGGACGCACCAGCTTGCCGTCACGCTTGATCACCAGGTCGCCATTGTTCATTGCGTCAATCGATACTTCGTCGGCATCGAGGAATGAGTTGTATTGGTCACCGAGGTCACCTGGCTCGCGGGTCACTGCGATTTGCTTGGTCAGGCCAGCGCCGAGCGAGTCGGTACGGGCAACGATGATACCGTCGTCGATACCCAGCTCAAGGAACGCATAACGTACCGCGCGGATTTTTGCGAGGAAGTCTTCGTGTGGAACGGTGACCTTGCCATCTTGATGGCCGCACTGTTTTTCGTCGGACACCTGGTTTTCGATCTGGATACAGCACGCACCCGCTTCGATCAACTGCTTGGCCATCAGGTAGGTTGCTTCAGCATTGCCGAAACCGGCATCGATGTCGGCAATGATAGGCACGACGTGGGTGATGAAGTTATCGATCTGGCTCTGGATCGCTTGCTTGGCGGCGCCTTCGGCACTGTCGAGCTGGCGGAACAGGCCGCCCAGTTCACGCGCATCGGCCTGGCGCAGAAAGGTGTAGAGCTCGCGGATCAGGTCGGCAACCGCGGTTTTCTCATGCATCGACTGGTCCGGCAACGGGCCGAATTCGGAACGCAGCGCGGCAATCATCCAGCCCGACAGATACAGATAACGACGTTCGGTGCTGTTGAAATGCTTCTTGATGGAGATCATTTTTTGTTGG
>CAILRJ010000216.1 GCA_903836575.1 uncultured Burkholderiales bacterium | reverse complement strand
CAAACGCAGTGCATGGATGTCGCTGTCGGCCTTGATCAGTTTTGAAAAAGGTTGGGACACCATCAGCAATTCGTACAGTCCGGTGCGACCGCGAAAACCGGTGTGGCGGCATTCGGTGCAACCCGCCGGGCGATAGATCGCGGCGGGTTTCGGGAGTGTGAAACCTTCGGTCAGGCTGGCCCAGACTTCATCCTGTAATTGGCCATCGGGCGTCTTGCAGTGACTGCACAAGGTGCGCACCAGACGCTGCGCCATGATGCCGATCAGCGTGCTTTCGAGCAGGTAGTAAGGCACGCCCAGTTCGAGCAAACGCATCACTGCCGACGGCGCGTCGTTGGTGTGCAGCGTTGACAGTACCAGATGCCCGGTGAGCGCGGCCTGGATCGCCATCTCGGCAGTTTCGAGGTCGCGGATTTCACCGACCATGATGATGTCCGGATCCTGTCGCATCAGCGCACGCACGCCATCGGCGAAGGTCAGGTCGATGCCATGCTGGATCTGCATCTGGTTGAACGAGGCTTCGACCATCTCGATCGGGTCTTCGACGGTGCAGACATTGACCTCGGAGGTCGCCAGCGCCTTGAGCGTCGTGTAGAGCGTCGTGGTCTTGCCCGAGCCGGTCGGTCCGGTGACGAGAATGATGCCGTGCGCGCGCTTGGTCAGCGCATCCCAGCGCAGCGCATCAGCGGGTGGAAAGCCGAGCTCCGGCAAGGTCTTGACGACTACCTCCGGATCGAAAATCCGCATCACCAGTTTTTCGCCAAAGACGGTCGGCAGGGTTGACAGGCGCAGTTCGATTTCCTGCCCTTGCGGTGTGCGGGTCTTGATGCGGCCATCGAGCGGACGGCGTTTCTCGATCACGTCCATCCGTCCCAGCAGCTTGATGCGTGCGGTCATTGCAATCATCACCGCAGCGGGTACCTGATAGACCTGATGCAGCACACCATCGATGCGAAAGCGGATCGCGCTGAAGTCGCGCTTGGGTTCGAGGTGGATGTCCGAGGCGCGCTGTTCGAACGCGTATTGCCACAGCCAGTCGACGATGTTGATGATGTGCTGGTCGTTGGCATCGACCTGGCGGTTGCCTTGTCCCAGCTCGACCAGTTGCTCGAAATTGTGGCGCGTGGTGATGTCCTGGCCGTTGAGCTTGTGGGCTCCCTTGATCGATTTGGCGAGCGTGAAAAACTGCGCGGTGTATTGCGCAATATCGAGCGGACTGGCGATCACCAGTCGCACGCTGCGCCGGGTGATCTTGGCGATTTCGGCCAGCCAGTCGGTCGAAAACGGTTCCGCCGTAGCGACGATCAATTCGGTCGCGGTCAGTTCGATCGGCAGGATATGAAAGCGCGCCGCATAGCTGGCCGACATCACATCGGCGACTTTGGTGAAGTCGATTTTCAGCGGATCGATGCGGTAGAACGGCAAGCTGACCTTGCCGGCCATCCACTCGGTGAGCATGTCCAGCGTCAGCAGGCGGTGTGGCGGCAGGGCCGAGGTCAGCTTCGATTGCGCCACCGCAGTCAGCGGATGCATGGTCAGCGTGGCGTTGCGCAGTATCCCCTGGGCGGCAGTGAAGCGCGCCTTGACATCGGTTTTCGCGATGATGCCGTCAGCCAGCAACCAGGTGAACACTTGTTGCAGATCGATGAACTTGCTGCTGATCTGAAGGACCGGAGCCGGTTGACTTGACTGAGCTGACATGACGGATGCGCTTTCGCTGAGGTGTGGACGACGATTCGAAAAGACGCTCAGAAGCAGTGTTCGGCCGCCGGGAAAGAACCCTCCTTGACGGCCTTCATGTAGGCGCTGACAGCAGCGTCGATACTGTCCTGGCCCGCCATGAAGTTTTTTACGAAACGTGCTTTGCGACCCGGAAACGCTCCCAGCATGTCATGCATGACCAGTACCTGACCAGAACAATCGGGACCGGCACCGATGCCGATCGTCGGCACCTCCAGCAGCGCTGTTGTTTCTTTGCCGAGTGCAGCCGGAATCGCTTCGAACAGGACAATGGCCGCCCCGGCTGCCTGCAAGGCCAGCGCATCGGATTTCAGCAGATCGGCACTGGCGACGGACTTGCCTTGCACCTTGTAACCCCCCAGCTGATGTACCGATTGCGGTGTCAGGCCCAGGTGTGCGCAGACCGGCACACCGCGCTCGGTCAGGAAGCGCACGGTCTCGACCAGCCAGCTGCCGCCTTCGAGCTTGACGATCTGGGCACCGGCCTGCATCAGCAGGACCGCATTGGCATAGGCGCTCTCGGGCGTGGCATAGCTGCCAAACGGCAGGTCGGTCATCAGCATGGCCGTGTGGTTGCCGCGCGCGACACAAGCGGTGTGATAGACCATGTCCGCCACCGTCACCGGCAAGGTCGAGTCGTGGCCCTGCGTGACCATGCCGAGCGAATCCCCGACCAGCATGATCTCGATGCCACAGCGATCCATCAGCGCTGAAAAACTGGCGTCGTAGCAGGTCAGCATGGTGATTTTTTCGCCGGCCTGGCGCAGTGCTGCCAGCGTATGAATAGTGACTGGCTTGTTGCGGCCGGCGCTCTGATTTTCTTGCAGATATCCTGCCATCGTCATTCCCCGAGGTTGAAGAACTCGCGCTTGCCGCGCATGTTCCGGATGCGCATCACCAACAGGTTGAAGTCTTCGTCACGCTCGATCGGATTGAGGTGGTCGGCATTGACGATCAACAGTGGCGCTGCATCATAGTGATAGAAAAAACGGCTATAGCTTTCGCACACGCGCGTCAGGTAATTTTCCGAGATGCCGGCCTCGACCGTGACGCCGCGCTTGCGCACGCGTTCGATCAGCGTGGCCGGCTCGGCTTGCAGATAGATCACCAGATCCGGCACCGGTGCTTGCGGATGCAGGTGATCGTACATTTGCTGGTACAGGTTGAGTTCGTCATCACCCAGTGTCAGGCGGGCAAACAGCGGGTCCTTGTCGATCAGAAAATCGGAGACCAGCGAGGCATTGAAAAAGTCCGTTTGCGCCAGATCGCGCAACTGGTTCATGCGCTGGAACAGGAAGAACATCTGCGTCGGTAACGCATAGCGTTCGGCATCGCGGTAAAAACGTTCGAGGAACGGATTCTCTTCGGGACGCTCGAGCAGCAATTGCGCGCCGAAATTTTCGCCGAGCTTTTGTGCCAGCGACGATTTGCCGACACCGATCGGACCTTCCACAACAATGTAATTGTATTTATCGAAATTCATGATCTCAAGAAGAAAGTCCAGCCATCACATCACCATCGGACAGCAGTCGCACGGGGTTGACCATGCACGACCGGTGCTACATTTTTTGTATGACTTGACCGGCAACGGCGGCGACGAACGTGTGTGCCGGCCCGTAGCCCGGAATGCCGATCAGCGCATCGAGTTGCAATAGCGGGATCAGCGTGAAGGCCCGTTGCGTCAGTCGCGGGTGTGGCACTGTCAGCGTGTCCGTCTGATGCTGTTCGCTACCGAACAACAGCACGTCGAGATCGAGCGTGCGCGGCGCATTCGGAAAAGGCCGCTCGCGCCCGAACGCTAATTCTATTTGTTGTAACTGGGCCAGCAAGGCCGACGCAGTCAGGCTGGTATCCAGCTGGGCCACGGCATTGACGAAATCGTCACCGGTGGCGTCAATCGGTGCACTGCGAAACAGGCTCGACTGTGCGCTCAGCCTGACCGCGGGCAGGGCATCAATCGCGCGCAGGGCGCGCTCTACCGTATCGCGCGCGTCGCCCAGATTGGCACCCAGGCCGACATACGCAATCGTCATTCGCCGCTTCCGCTGACACCGTCTTCCGGCCTGGCACGGCCGCGTCCGCCACGGCGCTTGGCGCGCTTGGGGGCACCGGTCGACTCGCTGCTGCGCGGTTTCTGGATTTGCAGGTGTTCCCGCACGCCGATATCGCCTTCCATGAAATCGGTCCACCATTCGCCCAGTTCGGCATCGATTTCACCGGAGGCGCAACGCAGCAGCAGGAAATCGTAACCGGCGCGCAGACGCAGGTTTTCCAGCAGCTTGTAAGGTGCCTTGCCGGTACGACGTTCGAAGCGCGGTTGCATGGCCCAGATATCGCGCATGTCGGAGGCGATCTTGCGTTGCAGCGAGAGCTTCTCGGTCTGGCTGTCGAGCACATCGTCGGCGGCCAGATGGAGCGCCGGGATCGAGGCTTCGCCGGCGGCCTGGTAGGCGGTCCACTTTTCGAGTACCTGATGCCACAGCAAGGACGCAAACAGAAAGCCCGGCGAGACCGGTTTGCCCAGCTTGATGCGTTCGTCGGTACTGGCCAGCGCCAGCCGGACGAATTTTTCGCCCAGCGGCTGTTCCAGCACAACGTCGAGCAGCGGCAGCAAGCCGTGATGCAGGCCTTCCTTGCGCAGATGATGCAGGCACGCCAGCGCGTGGCCGCTCATCAGCAGCTTGAGCATTTCGTCGAACACGCGTGCTGCCGGGACATTGTTGATCAGCGGTGCCATCGTCTTGATCGGTGCGGCGGTGGCGGCATCGATGGTGAAGTCGAGCTTGGCCGCGAAGCGCACCACGCGCAGCAGGCGGACCGGGTCTTCGCGATAGCGCTCTTCCGGCACGCCGATGATGCGCAAGGTCTTGTTGCGGATATCGGCCATGCCGCCGTGATAATCGAGCACGGTTTGGGTCGCTGGATCGTAGTACATCGCATTGATGGTGAAGTCGCGCCGGATCGCATCTTCATGCTGTTCGCCGAAGGTGTTGTCGCGTAACACGCGACCATGTTCGTCCTTTGGTGCGGCTTCCATCGAGGCACCGCGGAAGGTCGTCACTTCCAGTAAATCCTGACCGAACATCACGTGCACGATCTGGAAGCGGCGGCCGATGATGAAGGCCCGACGGAACAGTTTCCTGACCTGATCCGGCGTCGCATTGGTGGCGATGTCAAAGTCTTTCGGCTTGATCCCGAGCAGCAAATCGCGCACCGCGCCGCCGACCAGAAAGGCCTTGAAGCCGGCCTGCTGCAGGCCTTGCGTGACACGGATCGCATTCGATGACACCAGTTTCGGATCGATGCCATGTTCTTTCGGGCTCAGCATGACCGGGACGGTGCGGTCAACCGGTTTGGATTTGCTGCCAAGGATGCGGCGGAAGAATTTTGTGATCATTGAGCGGGGACACTGAACAGGTCGAGGGTGGGCCAGCCCTGCGCATGGGCATGCGCGGCCAGCAGTGCATTGGGATTGGTCGCCACCGGATGCGTCACCAGCGACAGCAGCGGGATATCGTTTTGCGAGTCGCTGTAAAAGTAGCTGGTATCGAAGTCTTCGAGCCGGCGTTGCGTTGCTGCCAGCCAGATGCCGAGGTTGGTGACCTTGCCGGGACCGAACGGTGGGATGCCGCGCGACTTGCCGGTGAATTCGCCGGCGCCATCGTGTTCGGCTTCGGCGGCGATCAGGTTGGCCACGCCGAACGCCTGGGCAATTGGTGCCGTGATGAAGCGGTTGGTGGCCGTGATGATCAGGATTTCGTCACCGGCATCCTGGTGCTGGCGCACCAGTGCCAGTGCAGCAGGACGGATCGCCGGTGCGATCACTTCGTGCATGAATTGCTGGTGCCACGCGTCGAGCTGTTTGCGTGGAAAGGCCGACAGCGTGCCGAAGGCGAACTCAAGATATTCGACCGGATCCAGCGACCCATCCTGATATTGCGCAAAGAAGGTTGCATTGCGGGCGGCGAAGGTCTCCGCATTGACGGCACCGATACGGCAAATGAACTGGCCCCACTCGTAATCCGAGTCGAGCGGCAGGAGCGTATGGTCGAGATCGAAAATGGCCAGATTGCTCATGGTGACAGGGTGCTTTCTTGTTCACGTGATTCACGTTGCAGGAGCTCGCGCAGTAGCGGCAGGGTGACCGGTCGCTTGGTCTCGAGAGAGTATTGATCCAGTTCATCGAGCATTGCGGACAGGGAGCGCATGTCGCGCCGGAAGTGGGTGATCAGGTAGGGTAACACGCCGGTTGCGAGCGCAAAACCACGGGTACGGGCAGCCAGCGTCAGGGCAGCGATTTTTTCATCGTCAGTCAGACCGTGGACTTCATAAATCAGGCCCCAGCCCAGACGGGTGCGCAAGTCTTCGCGCAAGTCCAGCCGGGCCGGTGGCAACGCACCACTGGAAATGAGTGCGCCGCCATATTCGCGGATCTGGTTGAACAGACCGAACGCAGCGATCTGCAAGTCGTCGGACAGCCGGTCGCAATCATCGAGCAGGTACAAGCCGATATCGGGTGAGTGGATGAAGTCGGCCGGCGGTGACGCCGGGCTAATCAAGCGCGTGCTGGCGGTGGTGTTGAGCGCGTGCAGTAAGTGGCTTTTGCCGGCGCCGGCTTCACCCCAGCAATACACGAAGCGGGCACTGAGCGGCAGCTTGTCGCCATACGCGTGCTGACTCAGCAAGGCCAGCAGTTCGGTATTGCGGCCGGGCTCGAAATTGTCGAGGTTCTGCGGTTTTTCGCCGGGCAAATCGAGCAGCATCTGGCGCATCGGCGGGCAGTAAGGGGTCGGTTCAGGAAGAACAGCCATCGGGGTCTAGCTAGCCTGGTAGAAAGAAATTGTCATGAACTGTGAGCTCGGGGGCGCGGTTTGATAAAATGGCGGCTTCTGCAAAGGTCATGGTTCGCAATGACCTTTGTTTCAACCGCCTATTTTAACGCCTTCGCTGCCAATCACATCATGAGTACCCCTGCAAACGTTTCACTTTCTTACCGCGATGCGGGTGTTGACATGGATGCCGGCGATGCGCTGGTCGAAGCCATCAAGCCCTTCGCTAAACGCACTGCCCGTGAAGGCGTGCTGGCCGGCATCGGCGGTTTCGGTGCCATGTTCGAAGTCAGCAAGAAATTCAAGGAGCCGGTGCTGGTCTCCGGTACCGACGGCGTCGGCACCAAGCTCAAGCTGGCTTTTCACCTGAATCGGCATGATACGGTTGGCATCGATCTGGTCGCGATGAGCGTCAACGATATCCTGGTGCAAGGCGCCGAGCCGCTGTTTTTCCTTGACTATTTTGCCTGCGGCAAGCTCGATGTCGCGACCGCAACCGATGTCATCAAGGGCATTGCCTTTGGTTGCGAGCAAGCCGGTTGTGCCCTCATCGGTGGCGAGACCGCCGAAATGCCCAGCATGTATCCGGACGGCGAATATGACCTGGCCGGCTTCGCTGTCGGCGCGGTCGAAAAATCAAAAATCATCGACGGCAGCAAGATCAAGTCAGGCGACGTGGTGCTTGGCCTGGCATCGAGCGGCGCGCATTCGAACGGCTACTCGCTGGTGCGCAAGATCATTGCGATGGCCAAGCCGGACCTCGAGGCTGACTTCCATGGCCGTACGCTGGCCGACACATTAATGGCGCCGACCCGGATTTACGTCAAGCCGCTGCTGGCACTGATGGCGGCGATGGAGATCAAAGGCATGGTCCATATCACCGGTGGTGGGTTGGTCGAAAACGTGCCGCGCGTGTTGCAGAGTCACTTGACGGTCGTGCTGCAAAAGAATTCCTGGGTCATGCCGCCGCTGTTTAGCTGGTTGCAAATGCACGGTAACGTGGCCGATGCTGAAATGCACCGCGTTTTCAACTGCGGTATCGGCATGGTCGTCATTGTCGCCAAGGAGGATGCCGACGCAGCGATGGCGCAATTAGCTGAAGCCGGCGAGACCGTTTCGCGCATCGGTGTCGTGCGCGAGCGTCAGGATGGCGAGCATCAGACGCAGGTCGAGTAAGCTTGTTCAACGGCAGGTCGCTCGATCTGCCGGTTTAAATAAGGGCTGTCCATGTCGATGACGCATCGTTTCCAGCTGGTCGACGTGTTCAGCGAGCAGCCCTTTTCCGGCAATCCGCTGGCAGTCGTGTTTGATGCCGATGACCTGTCGACCGGGCAGATGCAGACCATCACACGCTGGCTGAATCTGTCAGAAACCGCGTTCCTGCTGACTCCCGAGCATCCTCTTGCCGACTATCGTGTGCGGATTTTTACCCTCGACCGT
>CAILRJ010000215.1 GCA_903836575.1 uncultured Burkholderiales bacterium | reverse complement strand
GGCTAAGTTACAAGCAGCAAACAAGAGGGCCCTTCGAAAGAAGGGCCTTTTTGCGTTGGGCGAACGAAAAGATATTAAACAGTCCTAAATAACTTCCAAACGACAACCCCGGCAATTCAATTCCGCGCCATCCAGTCCACCTGCGCCGGTCTGCCAGGAAGATTCAGTATCGCCGTCGTTGGTGGCGTGCGCGCAATCACTTTGCCTGCATGGATTACCTCCAAGCGGGTTGCACGCAATCGAATTGCGTCAACGCGAATAAGTCTTTTGCACAAACTTAAGTGTGAGGTCACACCATCTGCAATTGCCACCCATTCGTTTAGTTTCGGCAGTGGACTCATCGACATCTTCACGCTAGCCTAGATAAATGTCTGCACCAAGGTAAGGCGCTCCAACTTTGCCAGCTATCGCTGACTGGCGGATAAGGCAGTAAGTTTGAAAAATCGTTGAGAGACATGATTGCTAGTGAAAAACAAAAAGCTAACTGCAAGCCGGTCTTTTAACTCGACAATAAACGAAAAGTAGTAATTTTAGTTTGTTATTAATCGAATCCGTTCTTAATTTTGATGTAGTGGTGTGGCATGAGTGCGATCAATACAATGACCGCCCTCATGCCGATTTGAGAATACTAAGTATGCTTAATCAATCTTGCTATTAACTTAGTTGATTCGCCGCCTCTGCTAACTTCGACATCCCTTTTACTTTTGCCATTGCATTGTTTTGTGCTGCTCGGAACAACGCATCATCAGCAGCTTGCTGCGTAAGCGACTGCATTTGCTTACTGGCATCTATCTGATTTCTTAAATTGGCATCATTTTGAGCCGATGAATCTGCAATAAACTGAGTAGTTGAGAGCGCCATAATTACTCCATTAATACGGTTAAAGATAATCTTATTATCTATTTCAATAAAGGTATTAATTGAAACTAAATTTGATTTAGTTTATCTGCTGACTGTGAAGCTCTCGTCATTGATGCAGTAGTCATTTTTTCAGCCATCGAATCAAGTCCAGCAGCTATTGCTTCTTTTTTCAAAGCTGCTGCCTTTACGGCTCCTTCATAAGAATCCTGTGCCATTTGAAGATTTAGAGCCGTGTTGGCGGCAGCAATACCAGCTGATGTTGTTAAATCTAAGGCGGTAGCCATAATAGTTTTCCTTTAAGTTTTCTAACATTAAGTTTATAAGAAACTTCTGCCCTACTAATCCATAAGTGTTGGCAGAAACAAGAAAGTTCCAGCCGGGAACGCTTGAATCTTAATGATCAATAAAGATAGAGCCACTGTTTAAGGTAACACTCAAAGCGATGGTTATCTCAGGTAGTGGCGGCGAATGACGGAGATGAGGGAGCGGCAAGCCCGCAGCGTGGGATTCAATGCGGTCAGATGGCGCAATCGCTGCACGATATTGATGAGTTGTTGTCCAGTGAGATCAGGGTGCTTGAGATGGTGTTGGATTGAGTAAAGAAGTCGAAGTTGTCTTCAGCGTGAACGAGCGAAAGCATGCCTCAGACCGAAGTTTCGTTGGGCACCGGTGACGTAACGTCAAGTACGTTGATGTGTTCTTGAGCGGTGTGCGTTGGAGTGATTGAACTCCATGCTCCTGGATTGGAAACATTAAGCAGGGCAGAACATTGCTGGTTTGTTGAGTAAAGATTCGAAAACATAGCAGACATCCGAATGTTATCGGTACAAATTGGGTGTTTAGACCTGCGCTTCCCTAAACAGTATTTGGATTAAATTTCAATCCGGACTGAACTAATATTCGCCCCGCGCTACAGATGAATGAGGGTCATAGAAAATATTAAATCACGGAGGTCTTATGTCTGCTAAGGAAGTCACGCCAATTTTACGTCGTTTAGGTCAACGTTATGATGGGGCTAATGAGCGACTTGACAACTATTTTGAGAGCGGAATGCGTGGTGAGGAACCTGACCCATCTCAGTTTTTTGCATTATTACAAAAGCGTCAAGTTACCCAGCAAGCTATGGAAGCAGAGCTAAAATTGCATGAGAAAGCAAAAAAGGCGGCAATGAACGAGGCAAAGTGAAATGGAAAAAAACGTTAGCCTGAACGACATTCTCAGCGAACTGCCATTGAACAAAACGATCTTGTTTGATGATACATCTGTTTGCTTGCAGATGTTCTCTGAAGGTGCCTTATTAAGTGCTGAGTTATCAAAAAAATATTCAACTTATATTATTTCAAGTTTTTTAGAATCAGCATTTGAAATGACACTCTTGTTTGACGCTGGTCTCTCGATAGATGAGCGTAATAACGCTTTGCTAATAACTCAATGGTTGCCTTCTGTTAAATCGTGGATTGAAGCTGAAACGGCTTTAGAAAAAATACTCAATCAGCTCGATAACTGCCATTCAGTAATTTTATTAAGCAAGGATTCTACACAGGCTAGCTCCCTGCCATCAAAAGGGGAGCAGCGTATCCGGAGCTTGCTTTGGCGTTAATTAATGCCAGTTGACGGCAAGTATTCACTTATTTTAGTTTCCTACCTACGGCACGAATAGGACAGTTTATGCACAGCGTAACGCATTCGATCCCGGGTTCCAAAATCTCCAATTTTGCTAGGCACGGTCTGGTAGTTTTTTTTGTGATCTGTTTTTTCTTGTTCACTGTGTCTGGAGCAAAGGCCGCTGTACCGGTGAGCTGGAAGGAAACCGGCTTTGGTATCAATGCGAATGGAATGACATTAACTGATGTTCTTCAGGAATTTAGTACAACCTATGGTGTGAAGCTACAGAGTTCCATGCCAGCGGGCACCATACTACGTGGCAGATTCCAAGCTGGAAATGGATCTGAATTTATGAATCGTTTGGCGGCAAAGTATGAATTTCGCTGGTTTGTTTATAACGATACGTTATATGTTGTTGCATCAAGCGATGTCACGTCCATGCGAATAGAAGTTGGAGAAGATGCTGTTTTGGATTCAAAAGCGGCTTTAATTGGTCTGGGATTGTTTGATACCCGTTTCGGGTGGGGCGAAATGCCAGATGAAGGAACGGTTTTCGTGAGTGGCCCGAGGAAATATGTCGAATTGGTTCGCGAAATACTGTTGCCTGTTAGCGATAACAAAAAAAATGTCAGTGTTGAAAAGCAGTTGATGGTGTTTCGATTGAAATATGCGAGCGCTACCGATAGAACAATTAGTACACGAGGTCAATCCGATAACGTTATTCCAGGAGTGAAAACTATTCTGTCAGGACTGCTAAATGCTCCAGAGGGACGGAGCTTCGCTTCTCCTGAAGATTTTTCGGTTGGCAGTGATAAGCGTTCGAGGCAAGGAAAATCGGGGCGTGGCAGCGCAAAAGTACTCACCACGTCGTCTAGAACAGGCGAGTCGAGCCGGACTTTGCTAGCAGGTGCTCGAGATTACAATAGTAATTCCCGTAATGAGGATGGTGAGTCTGCGGTCGATGAGCCAAAGCGATCGTCTCGCCCTAAGGCGCAAGGTGTTCGTATTGACGCGGACCAGTCCCTCAACGCAATCATTATTTATGACAGCGGCAACAAGCGAGCGATGTATCAGGCATTAATTACAGAGCTAGACATCGAGCCCCAACAAATTGAAATTGAAGCATTGATCGTCGATATCGATCGCACCCAGCTTAACCAACTTGGTGCCGAATGGGGGTTCAACGCAGGTAGCATCAGTGCAACGTTCAATGGCACTTCTACTGATTCGAAAGGCATGACATTACCTGTCTCGGGATCAACGCTATTGATAAAAAATGCGGCGAATTTCTATGCAAGATTGACTGCAATGGAGAACAAAGGCGACGCCAGGGTATTGGCCAAGCCTACCATTTCGACTTTAGAAAATATTGCAGCTGTTCTTGATTTAAGCCAGAGTCGTTATTTGCCTTTGGTCGGCGAGCGTGTTGTCGATCTCGCCAACGTCAATGTTGGCACGATGCTGAAAGTCACTCCACGTATCGTACGGGAAGGTTCACTTACCCGCGTCAGGCTCGATATTAATATAGAAGATGGTGCTTTTTCTGCAGAAGCGGCGACCAGTACAAACGTGACCAGATCAACGATCACCACACAGGCGATTATCGAGCCGCAACATACCTTGTTAATTGGTGGATACCATTCCGAGGCGAAGACGCAGAATCATCAAAAAATACCAGTTTTGGGTGATATTCCAGTTTTTGGTGCTCTTTTTCAAAACAACTCCGATAGCGTAAGTAATCGCGAGCGACTTTTCCTGATCACACCAAGGATTTCAGGTATGACCGGCATACAGGCAAATCGCCAGTCAGCAATTGACGAGCGTGCACGGGAAATTCTGCAGACAGAACACAGTCCTCAGAAAACGCCACAATTACCATCTCCGACTCAACAGGACAGGCGCGTCATCACCCCAGCATCATCGGGTTCACTCGTAGAGTCCCCCTTGCTGTCGACAGACCCAAAAAAATCACTTTCAGGAAATACGTCCCCGGTGAAGGGGCCTGCGCCCGCAAATGTTCTGGGTGCGCTCAACCGTGCGCAAGTTAGTGAGGTCGTTGCATCGAACGATATGATGCCCAATGTTCCTCAACGGTCCTTCGTACAAACAGAAGAGGCTAGACCTGTTGCCACTAAAGAAACGAAGAAAGAAAAGCAGAAAGTGCTTCTACTGCGTTATCGACAATAGTTTGCAAAAAAATTCTGACCCATCTCTGTCGTCATTTTGTGTTCATTGCTTGATAGCGCGATCAATTGGGTTGTCCTGCCGTGCCGCAGATCCTGTGGTGTTCTAATCGTTGCTGACATTTCCATCAAACGAAGTTCCACCAATCCCAAACAATCATCAAGCAAAAAAAATGTCGGTATTGGAATGGCGTCGTAACGCTTTGGCATAATTAATGAGCAAGGCTAAGCGTTCTCAGCGTCAACATGCCATTGAAAATCAGATCGACGAGAATTGACGGTTGATCTGTCCGTTGCGCTGCGGATAGTGAGGGAATGGTATTTTTTCAGCACGGGCAGTCCCAAGTACTGATCCTGAATATTTTTCTGGGAAGGCAAGTATTGGCTTTCTACCTGCGCAGCAATGATTTGAAAACATCAGTAATGGTAAAAATACGTATAAGAAGGCACTGTTGGCTCTGCTAAAATCCAAGACCACGTTATGAAACTCAACAGGAAGGCTGCAGAGATGGATTCGATGATCGAGAAGAAGGAAGAAATTCGCCAGCAACTACGTCAGGCCGCTCTCGAATACCACGAGTTTCCCACTCCCGGCAAAATCAGCGTCACGCCCACTAAACAACTGACTAACCAGCGCGACCTTGCCTTGGCGTATTCGCCTGGCGTCGCTGCTGCCTGCGAAGAAATCGTGGCCGATCCAGCCAACGCATTTCGCTATACCGCACGCGGCAATCTGGTCGCCGTCATTACCAACGGTACTGCGGTGCTTGGTCTGGGAAATATTGGTCCCCTGGCGTCCAAGCCGGTCATGGAAGGCAAGGGCGTACTGTTTAAAAAATTCGCGGGTATTGATGTCTTCGACATTGAGATCAATGAACTGGATCCCGATAAATTGTGCGACATCATTGCCTCGCTGGAGCCGACATTCGGCGGTATCAATCTGGAAGATATCAAGGCACCGGAGTGCTTTTACATCGAACGGAAATTGCGTGATCGGATGAAAATTCCGGTGTTCCATGATGACCAGCATGGCACGGCGATCATCGTTGGTGCCGCAATATTGAACGGCTTGAAAGTCGTCGGCAAAGATATCAAAGATTGTAAGTTGGTTGTCAGCGGTGCCGGCGCTGCTGCACTGGCTTGTCTTGACCTCATCGTCGATCTCGGTTTCCCGATCAAGAATATTTACGTAACAGATCTGGCCGGCGTGGTGTACCAAGGCCGTGTCGAACTGATGGACCCCGACAAGGACCGCTTCGCGCAAATTACTGATGCCCGTACGCTGGCTGATGTCATGCCCGGTGCAGACATTTTCCTGGGGTTATCTGCTGGCGGCGTCCTGAAACAGGACATGGTCAAGGGCATGGCAGCCAACCCGCTCGTATTCGCCTTAGCTAACCCGACGCCGGAAATCTTGCCTGAGGAAGTCATTGCGGTGCGCGGCGATGCCATCATCGCTACCGGCCGTTCTGACTATCCGAACCAGGTTAATAACGTGTTGTGTTTCCCGTATATTTTCCGCGGTGCGCTTGATTGCGGTGCGACCACGATTACACGTGAGATGGAAATCGCATCGGTTCATGCAATCGCCGAACTGGCTCAGGCGGAACAATCCGATATCGTTGCCAGTACCTATGGCATCGAGAACCTGAGCTTTGGTCGTGAATACCTGATTCCGAAGCCGTTCGATCCGCGTCTGATGATGAAGATTGCACCGGCTGTGGCCAAGGCTGCCGCTGATTCAGGTGTTGCTGCGCGTCCGATCACGGACATGGAGGCTTACATCGATCGCCTGCAACAGTTTGTCTATCACAGCGGCACTTTCATGAAGCCACTGTTCCAGGTGGCCAAGAATGCACCAGACGAACTCAAGCGCATCGTCTATGCCGAAGGCGAAGAGGAGCGGGTCTTGCGCGCCGTGCAAGTCATCGTCGACGAACGACTGGCCAAGCCTATTCTGGTAGGTCGGCCTGCCGTACTGATGCAGCGGATCGCAAAGTTCGGACTGCGCCTGAAACCGGATGTCGATTTCGAGGTGATCAACCCGGACCAGGACGAGCGCTATCGTGACTTCTGGCAGTCTTATCTCGCGATTACGCGGCGCCAGGGTGTCACAGAGCAATGGGCCAAGCTCGAGATGCGTCGTCGCCATACGTTAATTGGCGCGATGATGATCCACAAAAACCATGCGGACGGGATGATCTGCGGGACCTTCGGCACCAATGCCCTGCACTTGCATTACATCGATCAGGTACTGGGCAAGCGCGAGGGTGTCAATGTGTATGCCGCGATGAACGCCCTGATCCTGCCGGATCGCCAACTGGTGTTAGTCGACACGCATGTGAATGAAAATCCCACTGCGGAACAACTGGCTGAGATCACCATTCTGGCTGCAGAAGAGATGCGTCGTTTTGGGCTGTATCCGCGCGCGGCATTGCTATCGCATTCCAGTTTTGGCTCCAGCAACACGGAGTCGGCCAAGAAAATGCGCGCTGCACTGGCGATCATTCAGCGCGATGCACCTGATCTTGAAGTCGATGGTGAAATGCATGGTGATGCAGCACTCGACAGCAAGTTGCGCAATAAAATGATGCCGGAGTCGCCTCTCAAGGGCGATGCCAACTTGCTGGTCATGCCAAACATGGACTCGGCCAATATCGCCTACAACCTGCTCAAGGTCGCCGCTGGTAATGGTGTGGCGATTGGTCCTATCTTGCTTGGTTGCGCCAAGGCCGTGCATATCCTGACGCCGTCGGCGACAGTGCGCCGCATTGTCAACATGACGGCACTGTGCGTGGTCGACGCGATCGCAGAACGCTAATAGCTGTACTGTAAAAAAAGCCGGCAGCCAATTTGGCTGCCGGCTTTTTTATTTCCGATCGGTTTGGATAAGGTGCCGGTCACAGCAGTTTCAGCGGCACGCGACCAGTCGGTACGATGGTCGATGCCCGGTCGCAATGCCCGGGCTGATCATCAAAAAACATATGCGGACGAAACGCGGCCAGCACATCTGACTTCGCCACGCCGCCCATGAAAAATGTTTCGTCGATCGTCACGTCCCACGCGCGCAAGGTACGGATCACGCGTTCATGCGCAGGCGACGAACGGGCTGTCACCAGTGCAGTGCGAATCGGACGCGCGCGTCCATCCGCCGCTTTGAAATTATTCTGGATAAACGACAGTGCCTTGAGCAAACGCGCAAACGGTCCTTCGGGTAATGGCTTCAGTGCATTCTCGCGTTCGTGTCGTTCGAATGCTTCGATACCTTGCGTCTGGAAAATGCGTTCTGACTCATCGGAAAAAATCACCGCATCGCCATCGAAGGCAATCCGGATCTGATCGAGTTCTTCCAGCACATTGTCAGGTTTCTGGTAGAGCAGGGCAGCGGCTACGCCACTGTCAACGGCGGCCTGTACATCGTCTTCGTGTAGTGACAGAAACAGGCTCACATTAAAGGCGCGCAGATAAGGTGCCAAGGGTGCCCCGCCCGACAGGACAGCACGCGTGATATCGAGGCCATGGTACGCAATCGAATTAAAAATGCGCATCGATGTTTCAGACGAATTACGCGACATGATCACCACTTCGACAAAGCGCTGATTGTCAGTCAGTAGGTTGAGTTTCAGCAGCGCCCGCACCAGTGCGAAGCCTGCTCCAAGTTGCAGGATTTGATCTTCATGATCGATCTGATGCTTGCGGTAAGCCTCAAGTCCGTGCTGCTGGAATAGCGCTTCTTCGACTTCGAGGTCGAACAGTGCGCGGGAAGAAATTCCAATCACCAGTAACTGATCGAGTGATACCGGCATCATGACTCCAGGGAGGGAAGTGCAAAAAGAACAGGCGAAAAAAAACAGGCAGGTAATGGTATATAAAATTTATACGATTAGCTGACTGTTCAATTTACTTGATGCTGCTTGAATTTATTTGAATATGTTTGGTGCCGGGAGCCGGAATCGAACCGGCACGCCTTTCAGCGCGGGATTTTGAGTCCCGTGCGTCTACCTGTTCCGCCATCCCGGCAACGCAGGCAGCATTATGGCTCATTAAGTTGTGCGGGGCAACCTCGCCGACCGGCT
>CAILRJ010000214.1 GCA_903836575.1 uncultured Burkholderiales bacterium | reverse complement strand
GAACCGGACACCGAAATCTTGGTGGCGCCGCTGGCCGTCAGGATCGCCGTCATGCGGGCGATTTCTTCCTGCACTTCTTCGGGTGTGCCATCGGATTCGCACAGCAGGATGGCGGCGGCATCGATGTCGTAGCCGGCCTTGACGAACGGCTCGACCATACGCGAGCTGGTGCGGTCCATCATCTCCAGACCGGCCGGAATGATACCGGCACCGATCACATCGGCCACCGCGTTACCGCCTTTGACGACATCATCGAACGACGCCATGATCACGCAGGCCTGTTGCGGTTTCGGGATCAGCCGCACCGTCACTTCGGTGACGATGCCGAGCATGCCTTCGGAACCGATGAACACGGCCAGCAGATCGAGGCCCGGTGCATCGAGTGCGCTATTGCCCAGTTCGACGATGTCGCCGTCGATGGTGACGATGCGCACACGCATCACGTTGTGCACGGTCAGACCGTATTTGAGGCAATGCACGCCGCCGGAATTTTCAGCCACGTTGCCACCGATGGAGCAGGCAATTTGCGATGACGGGTCTGGTGCGTAGTACAGGTTATGCGGTGCAGCGGCATCCGAAATCGCCAGATTGCGCACGCCCGGCTGGACCACTGCCGTGCGCGACACCGGATCGACCTTGATGATGCGGTTGAGTTTGGCCGTCGACAATACCAGCCCGTCGGCAATCGGCGTGGCCCCACCGGACAAGCCGGTGCCGGCACCACGCGGCACGATCGGCAGTTTCATGTCGCGGCACAGTTGCAGGATCTGCACCAGTTGCGCTTCGGTGTCCGGCAGCGCCACCACCATCGGCATCTGCCGGTAGGCCGCCAGGCCATCGCATTCGTAGGGGCGGACATCTTCGTCATTGAACAGCACGCAGCGCTCGGGCAATAGCCGGCGCAGGGCGTCGACGACATCACGCTGACGGGTAACGGTGTAAGGCAGATCGGTAACGGCATTCATGATCGGTTCCAGTGGGATGGCAGTCTTGTATCTTAACGGATCGCGGAGAAGCCTGCGTTTCAAATGCTTGCGGGGTCGGGTGAAATGTTTTCAGGTGGAGCGAGAACGCTCTGGCGGGACAGCGATTTCATTACCAGGTACCAGCGCACCGCGATTTCGCCAGCGACATTGCGTCGACTGACGGGCGACTGGGTAGCGGTCGGGCACCATGTGCTGGATGCGACCTCCGGCAACGGCCTGTTTCGGTATGCCCCCAGCAGGTAGGGTGGGCACAGCAGTATCGTGCCCACGCTGGCGCCCCACCGTGGTCGTCAATACAAACCATTGCGGTCAGTTCGCGTGGGCACGGTGAACCCGTGCCCACCCTATCGGGCTGATGCGGACATTCACGGGTTAGATCATCACCGAGCACGGATAGGCTCCGCAACCGCAGTCTGAGCATTCGGTGCAATGCCCTTCGGTTATTGCACCCTTGTATTATGGTTTTTAAGTTGTCTTGGTTTTAAAATTGTCTTGGTTTTGAAGTTGTATTGTTTTTGAAGTTGTTCTGACAGTGTTGCGCCGGGGGCGACGCAAGGAGCGCGTAGCGCGACTGGAGGCGCCCCCGGCGCGGCACCGCCGGGATGAAGTTGTAGCAGTTCTTGAGGGGCACCTCAAGATCGGGCGGCTGGATGCAGTTTGCACCCTTTGGCCTCGAGCCAGCAGCGTAGATTTTTGCAGCAGTCGCTCACCTCCACATGAAGATCGGACAGTATCTTTGGCCCGGCCTGCCGGCAGCCCGCATTCACAAGGTAGATCACGAGAGGATGTTGTATGCACAAATATTATTTGGGAATCGATGTCGCAAAAGCCAAACTTGATTGCGCCTTGCGCATGCCTGATGGCAAATACAGAAATAAAGTCGTCGTCAATACGCCCGCCGGTTATACGACGTTGAGCTTATGGCTCAACAAACATGGCGCAACGCTGCCCCATGTATGCATGGAAGCTACCGGGGTCTACTGGGAAGCCGTCGCAGAGTATCTGGCCAGCCAGAACATGATCGTTAGCGTCATTAATCCTGCTCAAATCAAGGCGTTTGGTGCCTCCCGCATGGTGCGCACAAAGACCGACAGGGTCGATGCGCAACTGATTGCGGCGTTCTGCGTCGAACGTTGCCCTGACGCCTGGAAAGCGCCATCGCCGGCCGAACAGGCCTTGCGTGCCATGGTGTTGCGCCTCGAGGCTCTGCAGAACATGCGCACCCAAGAGATCAATCGGCTTGACGTCGCGCGCGAGGCGGTCAAGCCCGGTATCACCAGCCATATCACGTGGCTTGACAGCGAAATCGAGACCCTCATTGCGAGGATCCGGGATCACATGAATAACGATCCTGACCTCAAGGACAAGCAGGCCCTACTTGATAGCATTCCGGGTTTGGGCGAACGTACCATTGCCGTTCTGCTGGCCTTCTATGCTGACATTCAACGCTTTGACAACGCCAGAAAAGCGGTCGCATTTGCTGGCCTTGATCCGCGCCAGCACGAGTCCGGCAGCAGCGTCAAGGCCAAACCCCGCATGTCCAAAGTAGGCCACTCCTTTTTACGCAAGGCGCTTTACATGCCGGCGATGGTCACCTTGTACAGAACAGCATGGGGCAAATCCTTTTACGCACGCTTAACAGCTTCCGGAAAACCGCCCATGCTCATCATTGGCGCCATGATGCGGAAACTTGTTCAGGTCGCTTTCGGTGTCCTCAAATCAGGTAAATCTTTTGATCCTGCATTGCATGGCTCTTGACCGGCATAACAGTATCTACG
>CAILRJ010000213.1 GCA_903836575.1 uncultured Burkholderiales bacterium | reverse complement strand
TGCAGCCATGCGACGCCATGCAATTGGTAGGGGCGCAGCGTCACACCCATTCCCGCTGGCGCGAGCACCGGCTGCACGCCACCGACTGCCGACAAACGCTGCGCCAGTTCCTGCAAGCCAGCCTGACCTTGCAGTTGCCATTGGCCGTGCGGACCGGCACGTTCGGCTTGCGAGGCCAGCAGGCTGATACGCAATTGCTCCAGCCGTTCAGCATCCCATGACGACAGCAACAGAGGACCGTCCTTGCGGCGTGGGTCGGTCAGCAAATCGAGCATGCTGGTGACAATGGCCTTGAGCGGTGCCGCGAACGCGTCGATGCGCTTGCCACCCGGCGCGCGCAACCGGATCACTGCCGCATCATCGATCTGCGCGATCAGTCCGGCATTGAGCCAGCGCCGGTCTTGCTTGAGCAACAGCGCTAACATCGGCACCAGATCGAGCAACTCGCCATTGATCTCGATGCCCAGTGACAGCAGCCACGACCCGGCATTGGCAGGCCCGCCCAGCGCAACGACGCCGTTGGCGCGGCGGCGCAACGGCGCGGCCACCTCCTTGCCGAGCACCTCGCCATTGGCCGGATTGACCACCAGATGCCACGCATCGACGGCCACGCTCTCGTGCGCAAATCCCGGCCGCACCGTCACGCGCCAGCCCAGTTCCTGCAAACCGGGTAATTGCTCGGCCCAGAAATCACCAAAGAACTCTTCCTGCAACAAGCTCCACAACGGCTGACCGGTCGGCAGCAGACTGTCGCTGCGCCATTGCAGCGATTTGGCCGGCAGCGGATGAAACCCCAGTTCCAGAATCCGGTCCAGCGCATCGGCCTCGGCACCCAGATCGCGCACCAGCGTGTGCAAGCCGGTCTCGTCGAGCACCGGCGCCATGCCGGCAGGACGACGATTGAGCAGTCCGGTTGGCGCGGCGATCTGCCAGCGCAAACCTGACGCCGTCGCGTAGGTCCAGTCGATCTGCGCCACGGTCACGTTGCCGCCGCGCGGCCCGAACAATCCGGACGGTCGCATCCCGAGCAGGCCATCGCCGCGGGTCAGCGTTTGCAAGGTCAGCCGCGGGCGAAAGATACCGGCAACAGCCAGCGCTTCAGTCATCGGCCTTGAAACAGACAGACAACATGCCGAGTGCACCGTAACCAATACGCACCTCGGTCGCCATTGCCAGCGGCAAGCTGCCTGCGTACGAACCGGTGATCACCACCTGCCCTGCCAGCAAACCCTCGCCCTGGCTGCGCAGGTACTCTACCAGCCAGTACAGCGGCAAACGCGGATTGCCGTCGGGATGGCGACCTTGCAGCAGCGCGTTGGCGCTGCCGACCTGCAACGCCAATTCGCCGCAATCTGCAGCGTCATTGACTGCCGGACCGAGAAATAGCCCCTGGTTGACCAGCCCGTCGGCAAGATTGTCAAAGAAGCTGACGGCATGGTGATCGGTGTAACGGCTCTCGAGCAGTTCGAGCGCGAGATGCGTGCGGGCGATGGCTCGATCGACGTCGGCCGGGGTGTACGGCTGATCGCGCACCGGCAAGTCGCAGGCAAGCACATAGGCCAATTCCGGTTCGACGCGCAAGATACCATCGCGCGCTCGAACCGGACAAGGACTTGCCGTCTGAATGGTGTCCCGATAAATCGGTGCCAATACCAGTTTTCCGGGCGACGGTAACGCGCATTTCCAGCCGCCGATGTCAGCATCGAGCAGCCGGGTGACTGCACGCTGGATCGCCAGCGCAGAAGCGTTATCCGTCGGTCGACAGCTTTCGGCCAGGGCCGCACCTTGACGCCTGGTATGGCGACGCGCCACCAGTTCAGTGGCCGCGCGTTCGATTGTCGCGATAGTGTGCTCGACAGGTCGAACCATCAGGGCAAGTCCAGCGCAGCGTGCACCCGCGCGGCCCCATAAGCATCGTTGGCGGCGTACAGCACTTGTGCATCGGTCAGGTGTGCGTTCGACCAGTTCGACGTGGCAGCCCTTTTTGACTTGAGAAAGCGCTGGTTGAAAAGAACCGCCACCGCCCCTTTGACGCCAAGGTCCTTGCGATAGCCGCGCGCCCGGAACACCGTATTCAGATCAAGCACCGCAGCGGGTACGACACCCAGTTTGGACACAATGCGCCGGGTATCGTCGCCCAGACCGAATCCTGCCTTGACGTGCTTACTACTGGCCAGTAGCGCAGAGACTTGCTGCGCACAGTCGGGATCCTGTAACTGAAACACCCAGGCGCGATGCCGGGTTGCCAGCTGGATGATGTGCGGTCCATCGGAGACCTGGTCCTTGAAAAAAGTAGGACGGGATTCGGTATCAAAGCCCCAGACCGGGCAGTCGATCAGCTCGGCGCATGCCTCGCGGGCCTGCCCGCCGCTGCGCACGATCACGATCTGGTCCAGCCCGAGCCGGTCAAAAGGGTCGAGCAAGGCAATGTCGTCCTTGCTCGGTATGGGGAGGGGTTCGCGGGGGTTCGTCATAAGCGGATCAGGATACCTCGTCGCGTATAATCACGCCCTCTATTCCACTGTCTGCGCCGCAAGCGTTACCGAATCGCCATGAGAAAAATTTTTCCACTGACCCAAGAGGGCCTTCACCGCGATCGCGTGCTCGACGCCGTCAAACACGACATCCGCAAGTACGTCAAGCGCGAACAACGCCGTGAACTGCCTGACGGTGCCGACTTCCTTGATTTTGATTGCCGTATCGGAGCGACCAAGGATACGGCGAAATCGGTACACTTGTCTGCGTTGACGGGGCATCTCGATGAAGTCGCGAACGCTGGCGCGACCGAGGCGTACGTCGAGATTCTGGCCAAAGCGGGATTTCGCCAGATGCGTCCGGCCGGTGATCGTACCAAGTAAGACGGCTTCAACTCCTCGTCATCACCCTGCCTGCATGGAGGGATGCCGCAGCCAATGCGCACCGCCGTGCCCGCTCATTGGGCTGGCGTTTGTCATCGCTAATTGGCTGCATAGTTCAGGCTGCAGGCTCCACACCCACCATCCACGACACGCCAAAGCGGTCGATCAGCATGCCGTAGCGCGGTGACCAGAAAGTCTTGGATAAAGGCATCGTCACCTGTCCACCGTCGGCCAGCGCAGCGAATACCCGCTCGGCCCCGGCCTCATCGGGCACCCCCACCGACAGCGAGAATCCCTGAAAACCGTGCGGCCCCGGGCACGGACTATCGGATACCATCACCGTGCTGCCACCAACATGAAAAGCTGCATGCATGATCTTGTCATCGTAGTGCGGTGGCACCATGCCGGGCGGCATGGGTTCGGGACTGTCCTTGTAACGCATCATCATCGAAACCTCGACACCGAGCGCCTTGCGATAGAACGTGAGCGCGTCTTCGCAATTGCCACTAAAAAACAAATAGGGTTGGAGTTGCATCACTCTTCCTTTCCGGAAAATGTCATCGCGGGCTGCATGACCGAACCCCATTTTTCCGGATTTCCTGTTTGCCGGCTCTGATCAAACGCAGAGTCGCGCAACATATCCGGTCCTTCAACCGCCCCCGGCAACGTCTTTTGTCACTCGCCGCCGGGCCACCACCCGCGCCTTGGCAGGCAACACGATACGTTCGACCGACTGGCTGTCTGCCGCGATGAATGCTTCCATTGCCATCGACAAATCGGCGAACAATTGCGTACCGACGGCCCGTTCGATCTCGCGGTATTGCGCCTCGACCAGCGGTGCCAGTTCGGCCATCAACTGGTCGCCTTTTTCGGCTAGCTGCACCAGCACGCGGCGCTGGTCGCCCTCGATCCGGCTGCGCCGGATCAGTTGCATGTCTTCCATACGTGCCAGCACGCCGGCCATGCTGGGGCTCAAAATCTGGCAGAGCGTGCAAATTTCACGCGGCTCAAGCTGTTCGTGTTCGTCCAGTACGCGCAAAATGCGCCATTGCTGTTCGGTCAGGCCAAAGTGATTCAAGATAGGTCGAAAGTGCGCCATCAGGCAATCACGTGCTTTCAGGAAGACCTGTGGCAGGTTGCGGTGGGCAATGCGTTTTCTCATCGTGTGCTCCGGATCCGACGGATCGGTTTGATCATGAAATCTCCCGTTGTCATTGCTTGACTCACTAACATCTTAGCAATTAATATCGCTCGCATGTTAGTGAATTTAACCGAAAGCCCATCATGATAATCAGAGACCGGCCTTCCGGACTCAAGCTGTTCCTGCTGCTGCGCGGCTCGGTGCTGCCGCGCATCCTGCCGACACTGATCGTCAATATCGTCATCGCCACACTGGTGACAATCTCGCACGGCGACCTGTACACATTAAAGATCACGCTAACGACTATCCCGTTCACGCTGATCGGTTTGCCACTGGCAATTTTTCTGGGCTTTCGCAACAACGCAGCCTATGAGCGCTTTTGGGAGGGTCGCAAATTATGGGGTGAACTGGTGCTGCGTTGTCGCAATCTGTCGCGCCAGTGCCAGAGCCTGATCGAGTATCCCGAGCCGGCCGTGGCCAGCCTGGGCTTGTCGGACCTGCGCGTACGCATGATTTACCGCGCCATCGTTTTTTCGCATGCATTGCGCGACCTGTTGCGCCGCCAGCCGATGACCGACGACATGCGCACGCTACTGCTGCCTTCCGAATGGGAGCAACTGACCCTGGCCGGCAACAAGCCGGACTTCCTGATGCTGCGCATGGGACAGGACTTGCGCTCGAGCCTGAAGGAGGGCCGCATCGACCCGTGTCTGGCCGCCGCCATTGACGCTACCTTGTCGGCGATGACTACCGCCTCGGCCGCGTGCGAACGCATCCGCAATACGCCGATCCCGTTTTCCTATACGCTGCTGCTGCACCGTACTGCTTACCTTTACTGTTTTCTGCTGCCGTTCGGACTGGTCGACTCGATCGGGTTCATGACACCTTTTGTGGTCGCTATCGTCGCCTATACGTTCTTTGGACTCGATGCGCTGGGTGATGAAATCGAAGAGCCGTTCGGTACCGAAACGAACGACTTGCCACTCGATGCGATTTGCCGCGCCATTGAAATCGACCTGCGCGCGTCACTGCAAGACACCGTCATCCCACCTCCTTTGGTGCCGATCAATTTCTGCCTGACCTGACCTGGAGTCCCCATGCATGAGCACCACCACGACCGCATCCGCCTGCCCGCGCTGCGCGAGCGCATCACCACCGCCGCAGCAGCGGCTGCGCTGATCACGGATGGCATGACCGTCGGCATGAGCGGCTTCACCAAATCGGGCGATGCCAAGGAGGTGCCGCTGGCGATGGCGGAGCGGGCCCGTCAGTCACCGTTCCGGATCACGCTGATGACCGGCGCATCGCTCGGCAACGATGTCGACAAGCTGCTGACCGAAGCCGGCGTGCTGGCCCGCCGCCTGCCGTTCCAGGCCGATCCGGTCCTGCGTGCGGCAATCAATCGTGGCGAAGTGATGTATGTCGACCAGCATCTGTCGGAAACCGTCGAAATGCTGCGCACCCGCCAGCTCGGTCCGATCGATGTGGCCATCATCGAAGCCATCGCAATCACCGAGACCGGCGCGATCATCCCGTCGACCTCGATTGGCAACAGCGCCAGTTTTGCGATTCTGGCCGACAAGGTCATCGTCGAAATCAACCTGAGCCAGTCGCTCGAACTCGAAGGTCTGCACGATATTTTTATTCCCAAGCACCGGCCGCAACGTGAACCCATGCCGCTGATGACGCCGCACGATCGCGTCGGCACCACCGCGATCCACATCCCGCCGGAAAAAATCGTTGCCATCGTCATCACCGAACGCAACGACAGCTCATCGACCATCCTGCCGCCGGATAGCGACACCGATGCGATCGCGGCGCATCTGGTGAATTTTTTCAAGGAAGAAGTCCGGCTCGGCCGGCTCACCAATAGCCTGCTGCCGCTTCAGGCGGGCATCGGCACTATTGCCAATGCCGTCATGACCGGCTTCATCGATAGCCCCTTCGAACACCTGACGATGTATTCGGAAGTGCTGCAGGATTCGACCTTCGACCTGTTCGATGCCGGCAAATTGGACTTTGCCTCCGGCTCGTCGATCACGCTGTCAGCTGACAAGGGCAAACAGGTGTTTGGCGAGCTGGCACGCTACAAGGAGCGACTGGTATTGCGACCGCAAGAGGTGAGCAATCATCCGGAAATCATTCGCCGGCTCGGCATCATCGCCATCAACACGGCGCTGGAAGCCGACATCTATGGCAACGTCAATTCAACTCACACGCTGGGCACGCATGTGATGAACGGCATCGGCGGTTCCGGTGACTTTGCGCGCAATGCCTATCTGGCGGTGTTTGCGACCAAGTCGCTGGCCAAGGACGGCAAGATTTCCAGCATCGTGCCGATGGTGTCACATGTCGACCATAACGAACATGATGTCGACATCCTTGTTACCGAAGTCGGCCTGGCCGACCTGCGCGGACTGGCGCCACGCGAGCGCGCCACAGTCATCATTGCCAACTGCGTCGCCGAACCGTTCCGGCACATGCTCGAGGAGTATGTGGCCGAAGCCGCAGAACGCGGCGGCCATACACCGCATGTCCTCGAAAAAGCGCTGTCATGGCACACACGCTATCGCGACAGCGGCACGATGCTGCTGCCACCGGTCAAGCTGGCGACAGCCACCTGATTGGCACGGCGGTTGATCAGCCGACCACCACTTCGCTGATCTGCATCACCGGCGCGAGGTCGGTGTAGTTCGGGATATCACCGAGAATTTCGGCGGCATGCGGACCGAAACCAGCCTGAAAACTCTCGACCGAATCACAAAAAATATGGCACATGCCGATATAGGTCGCCGGTGTTCCGGGGGCGCCGCCGGACAAGCCCTTATCGACCGTATAGAACTTGCAGGTCTCGCCCATGCGTGCCTTGACGAGCGGCATATGGTTATCGCGGTAGTACTCGTGATTGAAACGGGCACCGGGAGTGTTGGGGTACATCACGCTAACTTTGATCATGGCTGGTCTCCTGAGTGTGAATAATTTATGTCCCGATAAAACGGGTGCACCGAGTTTGCCAGAAATATTTCAGGGATGCCTGTACCATCGCAGCGGCAAGGACCTCTGTTTTTCCGTTCCACGCACTCACCTGATAAGGAGTACCCATGATCAAATTCTATTTTCATCCGTCACCGAACCCGCTCAAAGTCGCCCTCTTTCTCGAAGAAGCCGGCCTGCCTTACGAGACCATTCCTGTCGATACCCGCAAAGGTGAACAGCACCTGCCGGACTTCCTGAAAATCAATCCGAACGCCAAGACACCGGCGCTGGTGGATGGCGATGCGGTCGTCTTCGACAGCAACGCGATCCTGTTGTATCTGGCAGAAAAAACCGGCCAGTTCCTGCCAGAGAACACGCCAGCGGCGCGCGCACAAATGTATTCATGGCTGATGTTTGTGGCCAGCGGTATCGGTCCGTATTCGGGCCAGGCAGTGCATTTCAAGCACTTCGCGCCAGAGCCGAAAGAGTACGCGGTCAACCGCTACACGTTCGAAGCCGAACGTCATTACGCCATCCTCGATGCGCAACTGGCAAAGCACCGCTACATGCTGGGCGACACCTACACCGTTGTCGACATGGCCGTCTGGGGCTGGGCACGTGCACTGCCATTCATCCTCGGACCGACTGCCTGGGATACGCTGCCTAACCTTAAGCGCCTGTTCGACGAGATCAATGCCCGTCCGGCAGCACAGCGAGCCGAAGCACTAAAATCGCAATTCACGTTCAAGGCCGAGATGGATGACGCAGCACGCGCGTCGATGTTTCCGCAAAACGCCCGCCTGACTGCCTGAAGCAGGCATGCTGCGAGCGGCACCACGTGATAGTTAGATTGCGGCGCCTGCTGCGCTTGCGCAATCTGCTGCGCATGGTCATCGGTTTGTCCACCACGCTGATGCTGGCGCTGGTGTTCGTAGTGCTGTTCGAGCCGGGTCTGACTTACCACACCAGCGCACCGGTGCCGTCGACCCGCTCGCCGGTATTGCTTGACTTGCTGGGCAGCGTCGTCGAGCAGGCGCCG
>CAILRJ010000212.1 GCA_903836575.1 uncultured Burkholderiales bacterium | reverse complement strand
GGCGATACCAAGGTCATCTGCACGGCCAGCATTGAAGATAAAGTCCCCGGTTTTTTGAAAGGCAAGGGGCAGGGCTGGATGACGGCCGAATACGGCATGCTGCCGCGTTCGACTCACACCCGCATGGCGCGCGAAGCGGCCAAGGGCAAGCAGTCCGGCCGGACCCAGGAAATCCAGCGTCTGATCGGCCGCTCATTGCGTGCCGCGTTCGACCTGTCGGCGTTTGGCGAGCGCACGTTGCATCTTGATTGCGACGTCATTCAGGCCGATGGCGGCACCCGCACCGCGTCGATCACGGGTGCCATGGTGGCGGCGCATGATGCGTTCTCGAAGCTGGTTGAAGCCGGTGTGCTGGGCGCGATCCCGCTCAAGCATTTCGTCGCGGCGATCTCGGTCGGCGTGTTTCAGGGCATGCCGGTGCTGGACCTTGATTACGACGAAGACTCGACCTGCGACACCGACATGAATGTCGTCATGACCGATGCCGGCCACTTCATCGAAGTGCAGGGCACCGCTGAAGGTGTCGCGTTTGATCGCGCCACGATGAACCAGTTGCTTGACCTCGCCGATGGCGGTATCCGCGATCTGATTGCCTTGCAACGTCGCACACTGGGTTTGCCCGCATGACCGGCAGTTTGAGTAGCAAGCTGAAAAGCAAACTGGTCCTCGCCTCGAACAATCCCGGCAAGCTGGCCGAGTTCGGCGCACTGTTGGCGACGATAGGATTTGATGTGCGCCCGCAAGGTGAATTCGCAGTGCCGGAAGCCGACGAACCGTTCCACACCTTCGTCGAAAACGCCCTCGAAAAAGCCCGCCATGCAGCGCGTCTGACCGGCTTGCCGGCGCTGGCGGACGACTCCGGCGTGTGCGTCAATGCACTCGGCGGTCAGCCCGGGGTGCAATCGGCGCGCTATGCCGGTACGCCCAAATCAGATCCCCGCAACAGCGAAAAACTGATCGCCGATCTGCAAGCGCATACCGACAAATCGGCCTACTACTATTGCGTACTGGTGTACGTGCGCCATGCCGATGATCCGCAACCGGTGATTGCCGACGGTCGCTGGAACGGTACCATCGTGGCCCAGCCGCGCGGCAGCAACGGCTTCGGTTACGACGCCCATTTCGAGGTTGACGGCCTCGGCAAGACCGCCGCCGAACTCGGTTCCGCAGAAAAGAATCAGCTGTCGCACCGGGCTCAGGCGCTGCGCGTATTGCTGGATAAATTACGATGATCCCTATCATTCCCATCGTCCCCGTTCAGCAGGCGCGCACAGCCGCCGTGCCGGTCGCCGATGCCGCCACGGCGGCCAATGCCTATCTGCGTCCCGGCATCCTGAATCTGTCGGCGTTGCCGCCGCTGGCGCTCTACATCCATTTCCCGTGGTGCGTCAAAAAATGTCCGTATTGCGATTTCAATTCGCATGAAGTGGCCGGTCAGTCGCACACCGGTTTTCCGGAAGAAGCCTATCTCGATGCCGTACGTGCCGATCTCGAAAGCGCGTTGCCGCTGATCTGGGGCCGCAAAATTTATACGATTTTTATCGGTGGCGGCACACCGAGCCTGATGTCGGCAGCCGGACTCGACCGGCTGATGTCGGACGTGCGTACGCTGCTGCCGCTCGATGGTGCCGCCGAGATCACGATGGAAGCCAATCCGGGTACTTTCGAAGTTGAAAAATTCCGCAGCTTCCGGGCCAGCGGCATCAACCGCTTATCGATCGGCATCCAGAGTTTTCATGGCGAGCATCTGCGTGCGCTCGGGCGCATCCACGATCACGACGAAGCCCGTCGTGCGGTCGAGATCGCGCAGTCAACCTTCGATAATTTCAACCTCGATCTGATGTACGCGTTGCCGTCGCAAACACTGGAACAGGCCACCCGCGACATCCGTACCGCGCTGGCTTTTGCGCCGCCACATCTGTCGCTGTACCACTTGACGATGGAACCGAACACGGTGTTTGCGAAGTTCCCGCCGGCCTTGCCGGACGATGATCTGAGTGCCGACATGCAGGACATGATCGCGGCCGAAACCGGCGCGGGCGGTTATCAGCATTACGAAGTCTCGGCTTACGCACAGCCCGGCCGGCAGTCGCGTCACAACCTCAATTACTGGCAATTCGGCGATTATCTCGGCGTGGGTGCCGGTGCCCATTCGAAGCTGTCGTTCCCGCACCGGATCATCCGTCAGGCCCGTTTCAAGCAGCCCAAGTCGTACATGGAGAACATGGCGCGCGGCAGTGCGATTCAGGAAGAAAACGAAATCCCGCGCGGCGAACTCGGTTTCGAATTCATGCTCAATACCTTGCGCCTGACCAGCGGCTTCGAGGTCAACCTGTTCGCCGAGCGCACCGGCCTCGGTCTCAATGCGGTGGAGTCCGCCTTGCAGGCGGCCGAAGCCAAAGGCTTGCTGTTCCGGGATCACAAAACCATCCGGCCGACCTTGCTTGGCCAGCGCTTCCTGAACGACTTACAGCAAATGTTTCTGGCCGATTAGGTGCGCTCCGGTGTGATCCGGCGCGGCGGTTTGGCGACGCGGATCTGTCCGTCGCGCTAAGTGTGCGGGCTAACAGACAGGCGGGTTACTGCTCACTATGCTCGCGAGCACATTGGCCTGCTATTTGTCAGGCACCGTTGTGCCGAGGTTATCGTTTTTAGGACTCAAGCCCGACAGTGCCCGGGACGACGCCGAGCCAACTAATTTGATTCAGGTTATCCTGCGCGCCTCTCGATGGGACGAAAGTATTTCCGGCGGAACGATGTCAGGCTTTGTCGCCACGCTTGACGACACCGGGGAGCCGTTTCATGCACTTGCCTGTGCCGGCGGATTGCCGTGGCACCGCTAACATTCTGTGACGCCGGATCGTCCACGCAAGAAAAAATTCCCCTCTCTGAACGGGCCTCTTTCCATTATTTAAAGTGAAACCAACATGACTACATTTACCGTCAATGGCAAAGCCATTGTCACCGGGGTTGATCCCGTCACCCCGCTGCTGTGGGTGATCCGCGATGAAATCGGCATGAAAGGTACCAAGTTTGGTTGCGGCATCGGCATGTGTGGCGCCTGTACCGTCCACCTCAATGGTCGCGCGATCCGTTCCTGCATCACCCCGGTCAGCGTCGTCGCCGATGCCGCGATCACGACGATCGAAGGCTTGTCGGCCGATGGTCAGCATCCGCTGCAAAAAGCCTGGGTCGCCACGCAGGCACCGCAATGCGGATACTGCCAGTCGGGCCAGATCATGCAGGCAGCGACACTGCTCAAGGATTTTCCGGAGCCGACCGACGCCAACATCGACTCGGTCATGAGCGGCAATCTGTGCCGCTGCATGGCTTATGTGCGTATCCGCAAGGCCATCAAGCTGGCCGCCGCAGAAATGAAGGGAGCTCCTCATGCTTGATAAACTCATCAAACAACAGCAGGCAGCAGGCACAGTGACCCGTCGCAGCTTCATGATTGCCGCTGCCGGCACCGGTTTCACGATGGCGTTCCTGAGCCCTTCACTGGC
>CAILRJ010000211.1 GCA_903836575.1 uncultured Burkholderiales bacterium | reverse complement strand
TCACTGCGCATCGTCGACGAATCAGGCGAGCAAATCACCGTCCGTCAAAACATCCTGCAACCACTGACCACCAGCATCGACCGCGGTGCAATGGTCACCATCATCCATCGCGGTGGCTACGGTTATGCCGCTACCAGCGATCTGAGTAGCGCCGGCCTGAAGGATGCGATCGCCCGCGCGCAGGCCTGGGCCGCTGCCAGCGCCGGGCGCTCGGTGGTCGATTATTCAGCGATCACCATGCCGCATCCGGTCGGTCGCTACACGACGGTTCCCGGCGCCGGTACAAATCGCAAAGACCTGATCGCCTTGCTGATGCAAGAGTCGCAGGCCTGCCGGATTGATGCGCGTATCGTCGACTGGTCGGCCTCGGTCGGCACCATCAGCACGCATCAGTTGTACCTGACCAGTGGTGGCGGCGAGCTTGAACAGCAGTTTCGTTATGTGATTCCGAACCTGTCTGTCACGGCCAACGAAGGTGCCGAAACGCAGACCCGCAGCCTCGGCGGTCAGTACAACGGTTATTGCCGGCAGGGCGGTCTGGAAGTGCTCGCTGATGCCAGTTTTTATGGCAGCGGCGCACGTGTAGCGAGAGAGGCGATTGCGTTGCTGTCGGCACCGAACTGCCCGACCGGCACGATGGATCTGCTGCTGATGCCCGAACAGATGATGTTGCAGATCCACGAGTCGATCGGCCATCCGATCGAGCTTGATCGCATCCTCGGTGACGAGCGCAATTTCGCCGGCACCAGCTTCGTCACGCTCGATATGTTCGGCACCTTCCAGTACGGCTCGCCGCTGCTCAATGTGACCTACGATCCGAGCCGCAGCGAGCAGTTTGCCAGCTACGGCTGGGACGATGAAGGTCATCCGGCCGAGAAGACTTACGTGATCCGCGACGGCGTGCTGGAGCGTCCGCTGGGTGGCGCGATTTCGCAGGCCCGCGCCGGACTCGACGGTGTCGCCAATGCGCGCGCCTGCAGCTGGAACCGCGCGCCGATTGATCGCATGGCCAACCTCAATATCGAACCCGGCACCAGCACGCTCAACGACATGATCGGCTCGGTCGAGCGCGGCGTGCTAATGGATACCAATGTCTCGTGGTCGATTGATGACTCGCGCAACAAGTTCCAGTTCGGCTGCGAAACCGGCCAGCTGATTGTCGATGGCGAACTCCGGGGGATGGTCAGAAATCCGAATTACCGGGGTATCTCGGAATCGTTCTGGCGCTCGCTGAAAGCGGTCGGCAATGCCGCCACCGTCGATGTGATGGGCACGCCGTTTTGCGGCAAGGGCGAACCCTCGCAAGTGATCCGGGTCGGTCATGCGTCGCCGGCCTGCCTGTTTGCCAATGTTGATGTGTTCGGCGGAGAAGCCTGATGAAAACTTATTTTTACGAACTGGCCGACTTTGTCGGTGCTCGCCTGCAAGGCAGCGAACAATATCAATGCTGGTACTCGGCCGAAGCGTCGGACTTCGTGCGCTTCAATCGCAGCGCGATCCGCCAGAGCGGTCATGTGCGCCAAGCTGCTCTGACGCTGCACCTGATCGATGGCCGCCGCCATGGCTCGGCCACGGCCGCGCTGGCCGGTCATCTTGAGGCCGACAGCGCGACCATCGAACAGCTGATCGCGACCCTGCGCGCGCAACTTCCCGATCTGCCGGAAGACCCGCATCTGCTGGTTGCCACCGAGGTCCATTCGACCGAATTCATCGAGCCGTCGCGTCTGCCGGAGGCGGCCGCCATCGTCGATCAGGTACTGCGCGCCGCCACCGGCGTCGACCTGGTCGGCATTCTTGCGATGGGGCCGATGATGCGCGGTTTCGCGAATGCCGCCGGACAGCGCAACTGGCATCAGAGCGCGACGTTTAACCTTGGCTGGAGCCTCTATCAAAGTCGCGACAAGGCGGTCAAGTGCGCCTATGCCGGCAGCGACTGGAGCAGTCTTGAATTCGCCGCAAAAATGCAGGACGCGACCACGCAACTGGCGCTGCTGCAACGCCCGCCGGTGACGGTCAAGCCGGGTGCGTACCGTGCGTTCCTGACGCCGACGGCGCTGCAGGAAATCATCGGCATGTTCAACTGGGATGGCCTGTCGGAGAAGTCGCTGCGCACGCATCAGAGTTCGCTACGGCGCATGCGCGATGACGGCGTGCGTCTGAATCCGGCGATCACGTTGTGCGAAGACACGCCGGGCGGTGTCGCGCCGGGTTTCGGTGCCGACGGTTTTATCAAGCCGCCACGCACTGCATTGATTGAGCAGGGTGTGCTGACCGGCAGCATGATTTCGCCGCGCACGGCGATGGAATACGGGCTGGTCAATAACGGTGCCGGGAGTGGCGAAGCGATGGTGTCGATGGACCTCGCCGGTGGCACGTTGCCGATGGCGAACGCGCTGGCTGAACTGGGTACCGGGATTTTTGTCAGCAATCTCTGGTACCTGAATTTTTCGGATCGGGCCAGTTGCCGCATCACCGGCATGACACGCTTTGCCACCTTCTGGGTCGAGGATGGCGAGATCAAGGCACCGCTCAATGTGATGCGTTTCGATGAGTCGGTGTTCCGTCTGCTGGGGGACAAATTGCTGGCGTTGACGACCGAGCGCGAGCTGTTGATCGATAGCGATTCGTGGGGCGAGCGGGCCAATGGCAGTGCGCGCTTGCCGGGTGCGCTGGTGAAGGATTTCATGTTCGTGTTGTAATCTTCAGGCACGCGTATTCATCTCCCTCTTTATCTCTGACCGGCCACAATAACAATGAATAATGACCAGCCACTTCCGCCCTCCAAACGCTGGATGATTCCCGTTGCCGTGGTCGTGCTGATTGCCGTCGCCGGCGGGTATATGTCGATGCGTCCGGCCAAGCCGGTCACGCCGGAAAAGGTCGCTGCACCGGCCGTGATGGAACTGGCCGCCGCCGATGTGTTCGCCGTTGTTGCACGCGACTTGCGCGTGCAACTGCCGGTCTCCGGCGCGCTGACCGCGCAGCAGCAGGCCATCGTCAAATCCAAGGTCGCTGGCGAGGTGCGTGACACCCCGCTGGCCGAAGGCGTCCGGGTACGCCGTGGCGAGATCGTGGTGCGGCTCGATACGGCCGATCTGCAAGCCCGCGTCGGCGTGCAGGAAGGCGCACTCGACGAGGCCCGCGCCCGTCTCGCGCTGGCCAACAAAAATCGCGAAAACAGCAACGTACTTCTGAAGCAAAAATTCATTTCCCAGAACGCGCTGGACACCTCGCAGAACGGTGTCGACCTCGCGCTGGCCGCCGTCAAATCGGCCGGCGCCCAGCTCGACATCGCCCGTCGTGCACGCGATGATGCACAAGTGCGCGCGCCGATCGACGGCATCATCAGCAAGCGTTACGTGCAGGTCGGCGAGAAAGCCGCACCCGACATGGCGCTGTTTGCCGTGGTCGATCTGTCGCGGCTACTACTCGAAGCGCTGGTGCCGGCCAGCGACATTCCGCGCGTGCAGGTCGGGCAGGACGTGCGCTTTGCCGTCGATGGTTTTGACCAGCGCGTGTTTGCCGGCGAAGTCGTGCGCATCAACCCGGCCGCCGAAACCGGGTCGCGCGCGCTCATCGTCTACGTCGCCGTCGCCAATGCCGATGGCGCGCTGAAGTCCGGCATGTACGCCACCGGCGGCATCACGCTGCGCACTGCCGCGCAGGTGCCGGTAGTGCCGGTTGCCGCGTTGCGCAGCAACGAGGGCGTGAGCACTGTCCTGCGTATCGAGAGCGGCAAGATCGTCGAACAGGTCGTCAAGACCGGTCTGCGCAATGAAGCCGAAGGGATGGTCGAAATTACCGGGGGTCTGACGCCCGGCATGCAGATACTGGCGGTCAGGCTTGACGGTATCAAGGCCGGGTCGCTGGTCAAGTTGCCGGCTCCGAAAGGCTGATCATGTGGATCACCAAGGTCAGTATCCGCAACCCGGTCTTTGCGACGATGGTGATGGTGGCGTTGATGGTGCTGGGGTTGGCGTCGTATCGCAGCCTCGGTGTCGAGAAAATGCCGGACGTGCAGTTTCCGTTCGTGTTCGTCCAGGTACTGTATCCCGGTGCGTCGCCGGAAGCGGTTGAAAACGACATCACCAAGCCGATCGAGAACGTCGTCAACACCGTACGCGGCGTAAAAAAAATTGTCTCCAGTTCGTTCGAAGGCCGCTCGCTGACCTTCATCGAATTTGATCTGTCGGCCAACATGGACCACGGCATTCAGGAAGTGCGCGACAAGATCGCCACGGTGCGCGCGGCCTTTCCGAAAGACGCCAGGGAACCGTTCGTCGCCCGTCAGGAAGAAAACGCCCAGCCGGTTGCGACACTGACGCTGACTTCGGCCAGCGGCGACATGCGCGCCTTGTCGACGCTGTCCGAACAGGTCGTCGTCAAGCGCCTGCAAAACGTCGCCGGTGTCGGCCAGGTCACCACCGGCGGCAACACCAGCCGGCAAATCCTGATCAATGTCGATCCGTCGCGCTTGACCGCGCAAAACATCGGCATTGATGAAGTCCTGCGCGCGATCCAGATTACCAATCAGGACATGCCGGCCGGAGTAATTAGTCGCGGACCGTCGGAACAACTGGTGCGGGTCGAAGGCAAGATCAAGGACCCGCGCGCGTTCGGCAAGATCGTCGTGGCACGGCGCGCCAGCGGTCCGGTGTTTCTCGATCAGGTCGCCGACATCGTCGATGGCGAGCGCGAAGAGACCTCGATTTCGCGCGTCAATGGACAGCGCGCGATCAACATCAATATCACCAAGGTACAGGACGCCAACATCATCGAGGTCGGCCTCGCACTGAAAAAAGCCGTCGCCGACATGGGCAAAAACCTGCCTGCCGGCAGCACGCTGACGATCGTCAATTCCAACTCGGATTCGGTCGAGCGCCAGCTCGATGGCGTCAAGGCCACCATTCTTGAGGGCGCGGTGCTGACGATGCTGATCGTGTTCCTGTTCCTGCATTCGTGGCGCAGCACCATCATCACCGGCCTGACCTTGCCGATCTCGGTAATGGCAACGTTCATTGCGATGAAGGCATTCGGTTTCACGATCAATGCACTGACCTTGATGGCGCTGTCGCTGTGTATCGGCTTGCTGATCGACGACGCTATCGTCGTGCGCGAAAACATCGTGCGTCATCTCGGCATGGGCAAGAGCCACCAGGATGCCGCCAACGATGGCACCAGCGAAATCGGTCTGGCAGTGATGGCGACGACCTTTGCGATTGTCGCGGTATTCGTGCCGGTGGCTTTCATGGACGGCATCATCGGCCGCTTCTTTTTGCAGTTCGGGATTACGGTGACGGTGGCGGTGCTGGTGTCGCTATTCGTCAGTTTTACGCTGGATCCGATGCTGTCGTCGGTCTGGCGCGATCCGGTCGAGAACCGCTTTCGCTATGTGCCGTGGCTGGGACGGCTGATGGAACGCATCGAGCACGGCATCGAGCGGCTGCATGGACGCTATGGCCGCGCGCTTGACTGGGCGCTGCGCTGGCGCAAGCTCACGCTGTTGTCGGCGTTGCTGCTGTTCGTCGGCAGTCTCGCGCTGGTGCCGCTGATCGGTGGCGAAATGTTCCCGGAAACCGACGAAGGCTTCACTACGCTCAAGTTCAAGACCGCAGTCGGTTCCAGCCTCGCCTACACCAATGAAAAAATCCAGCAGGTCGAAGTGGCGCTGAAAGACTTTCCTGAAATCGCCAGCGTCATCACCACCGTCGGCGGCCAGGATGGTGCTAATACCGCCGAAGTCAGCCTGAAACTGACTGACCGCAAAAGCACCGGACGGCGGCGTCAGAAAGACCTCGAAGCGCTGATTCGCGCCCGCCTTAAACCGATCGCCGGACTCGAGCTGTCGGTCGGGTTCCAGAAGGCGATCTACATCGCCATCCTCGGCCAGGACATCG
>CAILRJ010000210.1 GCA_903836575.1 uncultured Burkholderiales bacterium | reverse complement strand
GCGCGGTGCGTCCGTGATGTACACCGACTACCTGGCCAACATGGGGGTGGCGGCGACGCTGACGATGCCACTGCTGCGCGATGGCGCGCTGTGGGGACTGATCATCTGCCACCACTACACGCCGACGGTGATGCCGTATCACCAGCGTGCCGCCGCCGAGTTCATCTCGCAAGTGGCGTCGCTCGAAATCGATGGTGCCGAAGCGCGCGAAAATGCGCAGTACCAGCGCCGCATCGATGAAGTACACCATGCGGTGATGGCGCATGCAGCCATCCGCAGCGAACTGGCAGCGCTGATGACGGCGTCCGATACGCCCGGGCGGCCTGATCTGCTTGACGGCATCGATGCCGGCGGTGTCGCATTGCTCAGTCGCAATCAATGGCTGACACTCGGGCAGACCCCGTCGCTGCCGCAATTGCAATTGCTGGCAGGCTGGGTGCGCGGGCAGCTCAACGATGACGGCCGTGACCGGCCGCTGGTCGTCACGGATGCGCTGGGCCACCTGTTTGCTCCGGCGGCATCCTATGCCGGCACGGCCAGCGGATTGCTGGCCATTGCGATCTCGCGCTCGACGCAGGGCGACTTGCTGCTCTGGTTCCGGGCGGAGCAAAAACAGGTGTTCAACTGGAGTGGCAATCCGCACGAGAAGCCGCAGGTGGCAGGACCGCACGGCATGCGGCTGACACCACGGCGCAGCTTCGAACTCTGGCAGGAAGAGGTGCGCGGACGCGCCCAGCCGTGGAAGCAGGTCGAGATCGATGCCGCGCTGAAGCTGCGGCAATGGATTGCCGATATGGTCATCAGTCGCGCCGACCGGCTCGACCAGATCAATACCGATCTGGTGCGCAGCAATGATGAACTTGATGCCTTTGCTTATGTGGCAGGGCACGATCTGAAAGAGCCGTTGCGCGGCATTTACAAGAATGCCTACCACCTCAAGGAAGAACTCGACGCCGGTCGCGAGATGGGGGAAACGGGGCGCGACCGTCTCGATCTGGTCATGCGCCTGACGCTGCGCATGGACAATTTGCTGGATGCTTTGCTCAACGTTGCGCGCATCGGCCGGGTCGGGCTGGAGGTTGAAGAAGTCGATCTTGCTGCAGTGGTGGTCGAGTCGCTGGAAATGCTCGGTGCGCGCTTGACCGACGGTGGCCTGGAGGTGCGTATCCCGCGCCAGATGCCGCGCTTGCAGTGCGACCGGGTTCGGGTGCGTGAAGTGTTTGCCAACTTGATCTCGAACGCGCTCAAGTACAACGACAAGCCGCAGCCCTGGATCGAGATCGGTTATCTGGAGCCCGATGGCACGCTGCCGCAGGTTTTCTTTGTGCGCGACAACGGCATCGGGATCGAAAGCCGGCATCGTGAACGGGTCTTTCAGATCTTCAAGCGGCTGCATCCGCGCGATGCGTTTGGCGGTGGTGCCGGTGCCGGTCTGGCGATCGTGCGCAAGCTCGTCGAGCAGCACCATGGCCGCATCTGGTTCGATGCACAACCGGGTGTGGGCTCGACCTTTTATTTCACGCTGGAAGAAGATGTTCTGGCTAGCCCGGGCTATCGACATGCGTGAGCCGGTGGTTCTGGTGGTGGATGATTCCGCCGATGATTTTCAGACGGTGTGTATGGCGGCAACCCATGCCTGCGTAACGATGCCCATCACCAACGCCATCAACGCCGATGTCGCATTAGCGATGCTCGACGAGGCCGCGGCTGGCGCGTTTGCCTTCATGCTGCTGGACTTCAATTTGCCCGGAGTCGACGGCCTGACATTCTTGCGGCAGGTGCGCCAGCATCCGGTGCATGCGCGTTTGCCGGTAGTGGTGCTGACGGCCAGCGTCAATCCGCGTGACCGTGATGCGTTTCTGGCCGCCGGTGCGGATGCCTTCCATGTCAAGACAGTCCGGCTGGAAGATTGCCTGGTAACGCTGGCGGCAATTTTTGCGCGCTGGCCCGGTACGGCGGGCGTTTCATGACGCCTGCCTGGCGTATCTTGCTGGTTGACGATAATCCAGACGATCGTGCCGAAGCCAAGGCAGCATTACTCAATGGCTCCAGCCGGCGCTACGAGTTCATCGAAGCGGCGCTGGCGCAGGAGGCGCTGTACCACTGCGCGCAACAGCCCGCGCCGGACTGTCTCCTGCTTGACTTCGATTTGCCGGATGCCGACGCGTTCGAGCTGCTGGCGCGCCTGCCGCGCGATAGTCATGACATCACGTTAGTGCCAGTGGTAATCCTGACCGGATCATCGCGCCAGTCACTGAGCCAGGAGTTGCTGCGCGCCGGTGCCGATGACTACGTCGGCAAGGCATGGCTGGGGCCGGAAAGTCTGACGCGTGGCGTCGAGAATGCCATCGAGCGTCATCGGATGAAACGTGAATTATGGCGTGAACGGGCCCGCCAGCAAGTCATTGCCGATATTGAACAAGCGGCCGCGGGCGGTCCGGGCAACCCGATGAAGTCGATGTTCGAGCGCGTGCGCGTGCTGGTGCAAGCCGATATTTTTTTTAGTCACGTGCTCGATCCGCACGCGCAGCCACCAATGCTGCGCCTGACTGCCGATGCGGGTCTCGACGCGCAGACCCGTCTGCAATTCATGCTGCTCGATCCCGCAACGACTTTGTGTGGCGGTGTGGTGGCACAAGGCAAGCCGGCTTTCCGTCAGCAAATACAGGGCAGCGACGAGGCGGCAACCACCTTGCTGAAAAAAATCGGCGTGCAGGCCTATGCGTCGTATCCGTTGCAAGTTAATGGCCGGGTGATCGGAACGCTGAGCTTTGGTTCGATGACGCGTCAGCAGTTTGGCGACGAGGAGTGTGACTTCATGGCGACCGTGGTCGGCCAGGTCGGTGCGGCATGGGAGCGGTTTGATCTGCTGCGCAGCAAGGACAACGAATTGCGTAGCCTGACTGATAATGTGCCCGACATCCTGACCCGCTTTGATCGCCAGTTGCGGTATGTCTTCGTCAATGCGGCGATCAGCCGTGTGACCGGTCATCCGTCCGGCCATTTTCTTGGCAGGAGCCATCGCGAACTCGGTCTGCCGGAGGACTTGTGCCTGCGCTGGGAACGGGCAATGCACCATGTTTTTGCCACCGGTGAAGCGCAGCAGGTGTCGTACGATGAATTCACTGGCGCCGGCCTGCGTCATTTCGATTGCCAGTTGGTGGCCGAACAGTGCTCCGATGGGCCGATCCTGCACCTGCTCGGTGTCACCCATGACGTGACGGTACGTCGGCAGCTCGATGCACGGCGCGAGCAATTACTGGAAGCCGAGCGCGCGGCACGCATCGAGAGTGAGCGGATCGCCTTGATCAAGGATGAATTTCTGGCGACGCTGAGTCACGAGTTGCGCACGCCGCTGTCGGCCATCATGGGCTGGGCCAGCCTGCTCAAGCGCGCGCCGCCCACCCTGGAACTGTACCGCAAGGGGATAGACGTGATCGCGCGCAATGCCACCGAGCAGGCCGCGCTGATCGGCGACTTGCTGGATATGAACCGTATCTTGTCGGGCAAGCTGCGCATGGACAG
>CAILRJ010000209.1 GCA_903836575.1 uncultured Burkholderiales bacterium | reverse complement strand
TTCATGCCAACGCCGATGGCACTGGCGACGACGATGTATCACACGCGCAAAAATCCGCTGCGCAAGGTCACGGCTGACTCGGAAGCAGTTGAGACAGTCCGGACCGGAAAAATCCGCAAATTGCACAAAGCGTTCCTGCGCTATCACGATCCTGACAATTGGGAAATCATTCGCGAAGCATTGCAACGGATGGGCCGCTCGGAGCTGATCGGCAGCGGCGAGAAGCATCTGGTGCCGCGTCATTCGGCACCGACAGCGGGATTGATGGCCATCGAGCGCCGACGCGAAACACCGAGCCCGGAGAAACTGGCGAAAAAGTTCGGTCAGAACAAACCACGTGCAGGTGGCGCGGTTTCACGCACACCAAGTGCGCAGGCCAGGCCAGTGCGCAAGGGTCCGGCACTGGTAGCGCGGACCGGCCGGAAGTAATTACCGGTTATCCCGCACCTTCACACGGGCACGACAGCAATCGTGCCCGCGCAAAGCTCCTCAGAACCGTTCATACCCCAGCAAATACCGCCACTGCCCCACCGGCAACGCTGCCATCGACATCCGTCCGATGCGCAGTCGTTTGATTGACACCACCTGCAATCCAACCTTTTCGCACAAATAGGGAATCTGGCCCCGCTCGGCTGCCTTGATTGCGAAGCGCAATTTGTGCTCGCTTTGCCAACTCACTTTCATTGAGGTCATCGGCTTGCCATTCCATTTCAGACCGTGCTGTAGCAATTCCATTGCGGCATCATCCAGAGTACCAATCACTTCGACGACAAACTCCTGTTCGATACGATTGGCTTCCTGCACCAGCGCCCGCTCGATACGCCAGTCCTGCGTCAGCACCAGCAAGCCGCTGGCGCTGTCTTCAAGCGGATTTGTCAGCGTCAGTGCTTTGGTATGACGTCGCAGGAAACGCAGGCCGGAGCGATCATCCGGGCCTAGCGTCTCCGGCGTAATCCAGCCTTGCTCGGGATCAATCGCGTCGATGGTGCGCAGACCCGCCGGCTTGTGCAGCAAGATCGTCACCGGGTCCAGCGGTACCGGCACCGCGCCAGGCAACAGCACGATCGCCTGCGTCGCGGCAACCCGCGCGCCGGCTTCTTCAGTGAGCACGCCATCGACCGTAATCCAGCCACCTTCGATGAACTGCTCGGCCTCGGTGCGGGAGCAGCCGAGTTCTTCGGCGACGCGTTTGGCCAGGCGGATTGTGTCTGTCATGGGAAGCTCGGTTCAGCGTTAAAAATGAAGCCGCATTGTACCGGTGTATGCCGGAGCGCCCCAAGCCAGTATTGCGACCGGAAAGGTGTATCCGGTGGCATAATTGCGCCCCTGCACGCAATGCTGCGCGCTCCCCCTACCGAGGTTCCCACCCATGCGCAAAGGCATGCTTTTCGCCGCCACCGCCTACGTGATCTGGGGCTTGCTTCCGCTTTACTTCAAAGCCCTGCAAAGCATCGCCCCGACACAAATCATGTTGCACCGGATGATCTGGTCGCTGCTGTTTCTGCTGTGCGTACTGGCCTGGCGCAAGCAATGGTCATGGCTGGGCGACACCATGCGCCAACCCAAGGTACTGGCTGCCTTCCTGCTCAGCGCACTACTGCTCTCGACCAACTGGTTCACCTATATCTGGGCCGTCAATAATGGCCGCATCATCGATTCCAGCCTGGGCTATTTCATCAACCCGCTGGTCAACGTCCTGCTTGGTTACGTGGTCCTCGGTGAACGCTTGCGCGGAGTACAGTGGCTGGCGGTCGCGCTGGCCGCTTGCGGCGTCGCATGGCTGACCTGGATCACCGGCCAGCCACCGTGGATCGGGCTGACGCTGGCAGTGTCATTCGGTTTTTACGGACTGATGCGCAAAACGGCAAAACTCGGGCCGCTCGAAGGCTTGTCGCTGGAAACCTTGCTGCTGTTTCCGTTTGCGCTGGCTGCGCTGGCGTGGCTGACCCTGCATCAGCAGAACGCCTTCTTCGACGCACCCACGCAATCACAATGGCTGCTGATGGCGGCCGGTCCGATTACGGCAATTCCGTTGCTGCTGTTTGCCGCCGGCGCACGCCGGATTCCGATGGCAACGCTGGGCCTGCTGCAATATATTGGTCCCAGCCTGCAACTGGCACTTGGCGTCTTGCTCTATAACGAACCGTTTAGCGGCGATCGACTGATTGGCTTTGCCGCAATCTGGGCGGCGCTCGTGGTGTATTCCGGCGAAACTGTCTGGCGTGCCTGGCGTGCCCGCAAGCCCGCTGCAACGACTGAAAGCTGACATGACGCAATCCCAAGCACGCCGCGCCGTGGTCATTGGCGGCGGACCGGCCGGACTGATGGCCGCGGAAACGCTGGTCGACGCCGGTATCAGCGTCGATCTGTACGACGCCATGCCTTCGGTCGGACGCAAATTCCTGCTGGCCGGAAAAGGTGGCCTGAACCTGACCCATGCCGAACCCGCAACCGCATTCCAATCCCGTTATGCCGAGCGCGGCCCTGCCCTGCAACCGATGCTGGACGCCTTCGATGCCACCGCTCTGCGCGCGTGGTGCGATGCGCTAGGCATCGCGACCTTTGTTGGCTCGTCGGGACGCATTTTCCCGGTAGACATGAGAGCCGCGCCGCTTCTGCGCGCCTGGCTGCATCGCCTGCGCAACGCCGGTGTGCGCTTTCATATGCGCCATGCGTGGCGTGGCTGGGATGCCGATGGCGCTCTGGTTTTTGATCATCCTGAAGGGGTGCTGACCTGCCGGCCGCACGCGGTCGTGCTGGCACTCGGTGGCGGCAGCTGGAAACGCCTCGGCTCGACCGGCGCATGGGTGCCTTGGCTGGGTGAACGGGGCATCGCCGTCTCTCCACTGCGAGCGTCCAACTGCGGCTTTGACGTCGGCTGGACCTCCCACTTCAGCGAAAAATTCGCCGGTCATCCGCTCAAGTCCATCGTCATCCACTGGACCGATGGCGCAGGTGTTGCCCATTCCCGCGCCGGCGAATGCATGATCAGCGCCGGTGGCATCGAAGGCAGTCTGGTGTATGCGATATCGGCAACCTTGCGCGACCAGATCGCCGCCAACGGTTCGGTCACGATCCGCCTCGACCTG
>CAILRJ010000208.1 GCA_903836575.1 uncultured Burkholderiales bacterium | reverse complement strand
TACATGAAATCACGTCCGCCCGCTTCTCCGTTTGTCCGCTTTTTTCAATCCGATGCCGCCGGTGGCGTCGTCCTGATGGCCGCCGCCGCTGCCGCGATGGCTGTGGCCAATTCTCCGCTCAACGAGACTTACGTCTCGACACTGCATGCCAATCTGCTAGGCCTGTCGGTCTCGCACTGGATCAATGATGCATTGATGGCGGTGTTCTTCCTGATGGTCGGACTGGAGATCAAGCGCGAACTGCTCATCGGTGCGCTGTCGAACTGGTCGCAGCGCGCCTTGCCCGGCTTCGCCGCGCTGGGCGGCATGATTGTGCCAGCGTTGATTTATGTCGGCTTCAACTGGAACAGTCCGGAGACGATGGCCGGCTGGGCCATCCCGGCTGCAACCGATATCGCTTTTGCGCTCGGCGTGCTGGCGCTGCTCGGGCCGCGTGTACCGGCCTCGCTGAAAATTTTCCTCGCGGCGCTGGCGATCCTTGATGACCTTGGTGCCGTCGTCATCATCACCTTGTTCTATACCTCGGGCTTGTCGTTGCCGATGCTGGGTGCGGCGCTGGCCGTGCTGGCGGTGCTGTTTGCGATGAACAAGATGGGTGTCAAGCACCTGGCCTTTTACGTCATCGGCGGCATTGTGCTATGGATTTTTGTCTACCAGTCGGGCGTCCACGCGACGCTGGCCGGTGTCGCACTGGCGTTCTGCATTCCATTACGTAATCCCGCCATCAGCGCGCGCAAATCACCACTGGTCAAGCTGGAGCATGGCTTGCATCCGTGGGTCGCTTTTCTGGTCGTGCCGGTGTTTGGTTTTGCCAACGCCGGGGTCTCGCTGGCTGGTTTCGATCCGCAGCATCTGCTCGATCCGGTGCCGCTCGGCGTCGGGCTGGGCCTGTTCATCGGCAAGCAAATCGGTGTCGTCGGCATGTGCGCACTGGCGATCAAGTTTGGTATCGCGCAATTGCCAAAGAACAGCAACTGGATGCAGCTGTATGGCGTGGCGCTGTTGTGCGGTATCGGTTTCACGATGAGCCTGTTCATCGGTTCGCTGGCGTTTGCCGGTTCGGCCTTGCTGATCGATGAAGTCAAGATCGGCGTGCTGATCGGCTCGATCGTTGCTGGCGTAGCCGGTGCGATCGTGGTGCTGGCCGGTAGCCGGAAGGCCTGATCATGCCGGACAGCAAGGCGACTGTCCTGCTGTTCGGGACCGACACCGGCCATCGCAGCGTGCTGGCCGGACTGCTGGCGGCGCAAGGTTACCGCTTGCCGCAGGTCGCTCACCGGGGTGAGGTTCTGGCAGCGATGCTGCGTTGTCCGTCCGGTTTGATCGTCATCGACCTTGCCGGTGCCGAACAGGAGGGTCTTGCCTTGCTGGCAGGCCTCAAAGCCAATCCCGCCAGTGCCGGTATTCCCGTCATCGTGCTGGTAGCTGCACCGCATCGCGAGGCCCGTCTTGCCAGTCTGCGCGCCGGCGCTGATGACGTGCTGGCGTGGCCACCGGATGGGGAGGAACTGTGCCTGCGCGTACGCAATCATCTGCGACTGAGCGTGGCGTCACCGCTGAGACTGACCAGCATGACGCTGCAGGCCGCTATCCTTGATGCGGTTCCAGCCAACATTGCGCTGCTCGACATGCAGGGCGTGCTGGTGTCGGTCAATCAAACCTGGCGCCGGCATGCCGGCATCAACGGCATGCCGGTGTCGCAGGATGCCGGTATCGGCAGCAATTACCTGGCAATTTGCGACGCCTCTACCGATGCCGACGAAAGCCATCAGGTGGCCGACGGTATCCGCGCGGTGCTCGATGGCAGCCGGCAGACTTTTTCGATTGAATATCCCTGCGCTACGCCGTCGGGACAAGGCTGGTTTTTGCTGAGCGTTGCGCCGCTGGGCGAGGCCGAGCGGGTCGGTGCCATCGTGATGCACCTCGATATCACCGAGCAGCAGCGCGCTGCACGCAAGATCCTTGACCTCAATGCCACGCTCAAAAAATTATCGATTCAGCTGATCCAGGCGCAGGAGCAGGAGCGCGTCAATCTGGCGCGCGAATTGCACGATGAACTGGGCCAGCGGCTGGCCTTGCTCAAGCTCAATTTGCACCAGCTCAGCCGCGTGCTGATCGCACCAGAGTCACGCGCGTTGTGGTCCGGCATCGATGCCGAAGTCAGTGCGCTGATTGCGCAAATCCGCGTCATCTCGGTCTCGTTGCGACCGCCCGTACTCGACTACCTCGGTCTTGAATCGGCGCTCGGCCAATTGCTGCAACGCCAGTTTTCCGGTGCCGGGACAACCTGCGTCTTCGAGTATGCGGGCTTGCCGGAGGCGTTGGCACCGGCAGTCGAGATTGCGATCTATCGCATCGTTCAAGAGTGTGTCACCAATGTGGTCCGACATGCCATGGCGAGCAATGTGGTGGTCGAAGTCAACGGCGGCGAATCAGGTTACGAGCTGGAATTGATCATTCGCGACAACGGCAAAGGCTTCGATCGATCCACGCTGGCGCCGCATGCGCTGGCAGATGGCAGTCACAGTGGTTTGCCGGGCATGCAGGAGCGGATGGCGCTACTGGGTGGTAGTCTGTCAGTCGAGACCGCGCCCGGGCAGGGCACCCGCATCACTGCCACGCTGGCGCTCAACAAACCCGAGTGAGCAGGTATGAATAATCCTATTGCCAGCAGCAAGGCCACCATTTTGCTGGTCGATGATCATGTGCTGGTGCGTGCGGGTATCCGCAGTTTGATCGACCAGTTGATCGGTTTCATCGTCATTGCCGAAGCCTCCGATCCGGACGAGGCGCTGGCCTGGGTGGCCCAGCGCGTGCCCGATATTGTGATTACCGATCTCACGATGGGCAGCTACAACGGGCTCGAGCTGGTGCGCCAGTTGCGCCAGCAGTATCCACAAATGGCCATCGTCATTCTCAGCATGCATGCGTCCGAAGAACTGGTGACCGAAGCGCTCAGGCTGGGCGCGTCGGCGTATCTGCTCAAGGAAGCGGCACCGGCCGAACTCGAGATTGCGCTGCAGGCGATCCGGCGTCATGAAACCTATCTGAGTCCGGCGGTATCGACCAAGATGATCGACCGTTTCGTCCGTACCCCGGCGGCGGCACCGAACCCGTTGCAATCCCTGACCGCCCGTCAATTGCAAATATTGACGATGATTGCCGGTCGCAAGGGCACCAAGGAAATTGCCTTCGAGCTGGATCTGAGCGAAAAAACCGTCGCCGCGCACCGAGCGCAAATCATGGAGCGGTTGGGTGTGCGCGATCTCGTCGGGCTGGTGTTGCTGGCGGTACGACATGGGCTGGTCAGCGCGGATAGTTGAAGCGGGTTGCGGTTGTTCAATCCAATCGGTACACCGCTAACAGGCCCGACCCACCTTAGAAATTTCCTTAGTTGCTCTAGGCAAAGTACTCGGCTCGTGTTGTTCACGTCACTTGATAATAGTGACCTGAGAAAGCTGATCGTCGTAATGGCGCGCAGCGTATTTTTTTCGGGTCGATCACGCACTGTCACGCCACGATCGTCCTTTGCATCGATGTATCGGACTTAGCCGCTTCCCGGCAGGGGACGGATCCTGCCGCCCCCGAGACCCCATGGACAACCCGCTCTTCCGGTTTTTTTCGACCGAAAATTTCATGCCGCACGGTCACTGCTACCTCTGGGAG
>CAILRJ010000207.1 GCA_903836575.1 uncultured Burkholderiales bacterium | reverse complement strand
TGTCGTCGATGCAGACGACAAAGTACTGGCCTACGACAACTGGCTGGGTTTGCTCAAGGGCACGCTGGTTGAAGAAATTACGCGCAACGGCAAGACATTTACTCGCAGCCTCAATCCGGACCGCGAATACACCGCCGCCGGCACAACCGGCGGCGTAGTCACGCTGCACGGCCGCTCGCTGCTGTTCCTGCGCAATGTCGGTCACCTGATGACCAATCCGGCCATCCTGTTTGGTAACAATCAGGAAATCCCGGAAGGCATTCTTGATGCGGTCGTCACCGTCACTATCGCCCTGCACGATCTGCGCCGCCAGGCTGGCCAAAAAATCGGCAACTCGCGCACCGGTTCGGTCTACATCGTCAAGCCGAAGATGCACGGCCCTGCCGAAGTCGCTTTCGCCAGCGAACTGTTCGGTCGCGTCGAGACTCTGCTGGGTCTGCCCGCCAACACGGTCAAGCTGGGCATCATGGATGAAGAACGTCGCACCAGCGTCAACCTGAAAGCCTGTATCAACGAAGCCGGCGCACGCGTCGCCTTTATCAACACCGGCTTCCTCGATCGCACCGGCGATGAAATGCACACCGCGATGCAGGCCGGTCCGATGATGCGCAAGGGCGACATGAAAACCAGCGCCTGGCTGGTTGCCTATGAGCGCAGCAATGTGCTGGTCGGTTTGTCCTGCGGTTTGCGCGGTCGGGCCCAGATCGGCAAAGGCATGTGGGCCATGCCGGACCTGATGGCAGCCATGATGGAACAAAAAATCGGCCATCCGAAAGCCGGTGCCAACACGGCATGGGTGCCCTCGCCAACGGCCGCAACGCTGCATGCGCTGCATTACCATCAAGTCAACGTGACGGCGATCCAGAAAGAGCTGGAAAAAATCGACGCCAACGTCGAAACCGATCGCCTGCTCAACGACTTGCTGCAGATCCCGGTCGTCGCCAAACCGGGCTGGTCCGCCAGCGATATCCAGCAGGAACTCGACAATAATGCCCAGGGCATCCTCGGCTATGTGGTGCGCTGGATCGACCAGGGCGTCGGTTGCTCGAAAGTGCCGGACATCCATAACGTCGGCCTGATGGAAGACCGCGCTACCTTGCGCATCTCCAGCCAGCACATCGCCAACTGGCTGTTGCATGGCATCGTCAGTGCAGACCAGGTGCAGGAAACCCTGCAACGGATGGCCAAAGTGGTCGATGGCCAGAATGCCGATGATCCGCTCTACAAGCCGATGGCACCTGCCTTCGAGAGCTCGGACGCGTACTGCGCCGCCCGTGATCTGGTCATGAAAGGACTGGAGCAACCAAGCGGCTACACCGAGCCGTTGCTGCACGCCTGGCGCCTGAAAGTCAAAGCCAAAGCTGCCGCGAAGTAATCGATCGCTGTACGCCATGAAAAACGCCGCGAAGTTCGCGGCGTTTTTTTATTCCCGGTGAAACCTGATGCGAAAGCCGGATCAGGAAGCGTCCAGCGCCTGATCCAGATCGGCCAGCAAGTCGTCGATATGCTCGATCCCGACTGACAAGCGCAACATGTCTTCGCTCACGCCAGCCTTTTTTAACTCGGCCGGATCGAGCTGGCGGTGCGTGGTCGAGGCAGGATGCGTGGCCAGCGATTTGGCATCGCCAATATTGACCAGCCGGGTGAACAGTTGCAATGCATCGAGTACACGGGCACCCGCTTCGCGCGGCGCGCCCTGATCCGCACTACGCAAGCCAAATGACAAAATGCCGGAGGCGCGTCCATTCATGTACTTCAGTGTCAGTGCATGGTCCGGATGATCTTCCAGCCCGGCATAGTTGACCCATGCCACTTTCGGGTGATGTTTCAAATGCCGGGCGATTGCCAGCGCGTTGTCGCAAATCCGGTCCATCCGCAAAGCCAGTGTTTCGATACCCTGCAAGATCAGGAAAGCATTCATCGGTGAAATCGCCGCCCCCATGTTTCGTAACGGCACAACCCGTGCACGCCCGATGAAAGCCGCCGCGCCGAGCGCCTCGGTGTAGACCACGCCGTGATACGACACATCAGGTTCATTGAGGCGCTTGAAGCGCACTTTGTGCTCGGCCCACGGGAACTTGCCGCTGTCGACAATCGCACCACCGACGCTGGTGCCATGGCCGCCCAGATATTTGGTCAGCGAATGCACGACGATATCGGCACCATGCTCGATCGGCCGGCACAAGTAGGGACTGGGCACCGTGTTATCGACAATCAGTGGAATCCCGTGCGCATGGGCGATCTCGGCCAAGCGCGCAAAATCGGTCACGTTACCCAGCGGGTTGCCGATCGATTCGCAAAAAATCGCCTTCGTACGATCGTCGATCAGCGCCGCAAAACTATCCGGCTGACGCGCATCGGCAAAACGCACTTCGATCCCCATCTGCGGCAAGGTGTGGGCAAACAGATTATAGGTGCCGCCATAGAGCTGGCTGGCCGAAATGAAATTGTCGCCGGCTTCAGTGATGGTCTGGATGGCATACGTGATGGCCGCCATGCCGGATGCAACCGCCAGCGCGGCAATCCCGCCTTCGAGCGCGGCAACGCGCTTTTCAAGCACATCCTGTGTCGGATTCATGATGCGGGTGTAGATATTGCCGGGCACTTTCAGATCGAACAGATCGGCACCATGCTGGGCATTATCAAAGGCGTAAGCCACCGTCTGGTAAATCGGCACGGCAGCCGATTTGGTGGTCGGATCCGGACTATAGCCGGCGTGGACTGCGAGAGTTTCGAGTTTCATGGCGCTCCTGAAAATAATCGGGTGGACAACGAAAAAGCGGACACGCGAGCGTGCAGCCGTCCATGGTACGTGATCCTTGACTCCGGCATCCACCTCGATCCGGGCGACTTTTGACCGGTCATCAAGCCGATTCCAACACACGACTTGCCGCAATACGATAAGCCTCGTTGAGGCCAACCACCCGCTCTGAAGTTGTTCATCAAAACTGTGGACAACTTTGGGGACAACTACCGCACGGCCGTCACGAACCGCATGCCAAGGCGGTTACGACTGACTGCCTCAAATTCAGGCAAGCATGTCGAGGGGAAAAAGATAAAACTATCAGACAACTATATCGGCTATCCTCAACCCGGAAAAATTCTGGTGAATTTTCTACACCTCGCACCGATGTATCCAACCCTGGTGCCCTCAACAAGAAACCGCCCCGGCGGGATTCGTCACTTCCCAAGCTCATGACCCACACCCGATTTGGCGCCCGCGACCTCACTGCGGCGCTCTGCATCATCTTGATCTGGGGCACTAACTTCGTCGCGATGAAACTGGCGCTACGTGGTTTCACGCCGTTCCAGCTCGGCGCGCTGCGCTACGCGTTTGCCACGCTCCCGCTGCTGCTGTTCATCAAGCCACCGAAACTGCACTGGAAATGGCTGCTCTCGTATGGCTTGCTGCAAGGCGTTGGCCAGTTCGGCCTGCTGTTCGTCGCGCTCAATGTCGGCATGACGGCAGCACTGGCATCCGTGCTACTGCAGACCCAGGTATTTTTTACCGCCCTGTTCGGATTTATCCTGCTCAATGAAGGCATGGGCCGCTCGCTCAAGTTCGGACTGTTACTCGCAGCAATGGGACTGGGTTGCTTCGCGCTCAACTACCTGTTGCCTGACGGCACTGCAGTAGCAGCCAGTACGCCGCTGGGCTTCGTACTTTGTCTGGCCGCAGCGACCATGTGGGCTGCCTCGAACATCGTCGTGCGCAAGGCCCAGAGAACGACGGCCCATTTCGATGTCATCGCGTTCATGGTCTGGAGCAGCCTGGTGCCGATCTTGCCGTACATCGCGCTATCGGCCGTGTTCGACGCGCCAGCGAGCCGCTGGGAATGGCTCAATGCTCCGCTCAGTAGCTGGTCATCGGCCGCCTACCTCGGCTGGATCGGCACCATTCTCGGCTACACCTTGTGGACCGGCCTGCTCACGCGCCACCCGGTCAACCGGGTGGCACCGTTCAGCCTCGGCGTGCCAATCGTCGGGTTGGCCACTGGCATGATCGTGCTCGACGAAGTTGTCACACGCTGGCAGTGGAGCGGCATTGTCCTGATCGTCGCCTCACTGATCTGCGTCCTGTTCGGCGACCAGCTCTCCAGAAAAATTCCGGCGCTGTTCAGGGCCAACGCCTAGCCGAGGTCAATCGGCACGAAAATGCGGACATCATTGCGTTGCACCAGCAACGCCATTTTCTTGCCGGATTTGGCGACCATCTGTTGCAGTTGCTCACCGCTTTTTACCGCCACGCCATTGACCGAGACAATCACGTCGCCCGGTTCGATGCCGGCCTGCGCGGCAGCGCCACCGACCTGCTCGACCAGCAAGCCGGACGGCACCCCGACTTGACGCTGTTCATCCTTGGCCAGTTCCCTGAC
>CAILRJ010000206.1 GCA_903836575.1 uncultured Burkholderiales bacterium | reverse complement strand
TGACCAGTAACGCCGGTCGTTCGCACCCCACGCAACAAGTCCGTGCGGCATCACGGTGTGCCAATCATCCGACGGAAAAATGGCAGGGAATCGATACAGGCGTCGGATGCCGTCGCCCCGGTCTTCGCCGAACGCGTCGAGAAGTTGTGCCGCGGTAGCCGGATTGGGAAAGTCACCTGATCGCACCGTAAAATAAGGCACGTTCTTCGGCACCAGCGGTACCGTCAGATTGGGAACGGCCTGCGTGATGTCGCGCGCGATATCGTCGAACGACCGATTCGTCTGCACACCATGTTCATACAACGATTTGGCGCGCGGATTGGCGGCAGCGTTCTTGGTGAGGACCTTGATGCCGGCGCGGATTTTACCGGCGGTGCGCAGGGCGGCAGTGCGTTGTCCGAGAAGGGATGGCGGCTGACTGGTCGCACCGCTGACCGTGATGTTGGGGGTTGCCATGGTTGGCTCCTGTGAGGTGGGTATGGTTACAGGATGCCTGGGGAGGCGGGTTGTTCAAGTGGGCCGGTAGGTTCAATAGTGGTGATGCAATCGGGACGTACTGCTGACTTCAGATTTGACCCACCGCAAAACACACTCCACCCAGCGAAAAGATGTAATACACTTGTGCTACATTCACCGTTCATCAGGAGTGAAGCATGTCCACGACGACGATACGATTAACTGAAGAACTGAAATTGCGGGTTGCCAGCGCAGCTGATCGCGCCGGTTCGACGGCGCACAGTTTTATTCTGCAAGCGATTGCCGAGAAGATTGAGAAGGAGGAATTACGCAGTACCTTTGATGAAGCCGCTGAGGAACGCTACGCCAACGTGATCGCGTCCGGTGACACCATATCGTGGACTGACATGCGCCGCTACCTGGAAGAGCGTGTTGCAGGCAGGAAGCCTTCGCGCCCGGTGGCCGGGAAACTGGTCCGATAGTCATGTCGCGTATAGAACTGGCGCCAGAGGTGGCCGATGACCTGGATCGGATCTTCGATCATCTTTGCGCCCATGAAGTCGAACACGTATCTGAGCGCATCGGCGAGATCATCCAGGCCATTGCCGTGCTGGAGTCCAATCCGTTTATCGGACGACCGGCCGAAAACGGAAAACGGGAACTCGTGATCGGACGGCGCACACGCGGATACTTGGCTTTGTATCGGTATGTCGTCGAGATCGATACGGTGTTTGTGCTAGCCATCAGAGGGCAGCGAGAGGCCGGTTATAGCGGGTAGTCCATTTCAATGAACGAGATTCCGTACATGGCAGATATCTCTTCTCGATCAACGAGATGACGTACTTTTGCGCTTTTCACGACGCATTCCCTGATGGCTGGGGATTCTGCGTCATTGAATCCAGATTAATAGCACCACTGAACAGCGGAACGCGCACCGAAACAACGTTCCAGGCGGATTAACAAAATCTGTGAGGTTGTGGCGATCAATCGTGAGGCGAGAGCCTCAACTGACGTTGCTTAATTAAAAGGCAGTGCTGCGATGCCTTGTCAGAACTGGCCTGCGGAAGTGTTCAGCAGGGTTATGCACAATGTTGTTCACAGATTACGGGCATAAGTTTTAGCGTGAGGGGTAATGTCTTCTTCATGACGAACTGCAACTACGGTCCGTTACCATTCGCATCTTCATCGCGAGGCTCATCGAGCAACATGTGTTCGCACGCCGCGATAGCGCCAGAAAACGCTTCTGCGATCATTGGCGAGTGATCTGACAGCAATGGCTTAATCAACTTCGCACCAATGAGCATTTTCTCGAAACCTTCTTTAGGGAACCGCAGCATTTCTTCCCCGATATCGCCTGGATAAACCTCTTCGATCGCAGCAATAATTGTGGCTGCCTGCCGCAAATCTTTTTCCGATTTGCTCAGTTGGTTTGTCCGGGACTGCGCGGAAAAAAGCTTGTGTAACGCGAACCTTGATGGCTGCGGAACAAAGACTGGAATCACATAGTTTTTGGAAAGCACAACGCCGGCCATGTTGCTGGACGCTAGATAATCGAGTAATGGAATCTCCTGCGCATAGACCTGAATTTCCGGAGCATGCACTGCTCTTCCAGCATTGTTTCCACTGATCAAAATATCAACCAGCAGACGATCGGCACCAGGCAATTTCATTGTTTTATTTTTGGACCGATGATCCAGTCCTGTTGAGACCTCCATGAAGGGAAGT
>CAILRJ010000205.1 GCA_903836575.1 uncultured Burkholderiales bacterium | reverse complement strand
GCTGGCACTGGAAATCGCCGGCCTGACGGGCGCTGCGTTGTATCCGGGATCATGGAGCCAGTGGAGCGCCGACACCACGCGACCGGTGGCTACCGGCGCGTAATCCGCGCGGGAGCAGCCCCACCAAACCGGCGCTTCAGCGACACCGCACCGAGCAGTGCCAGTCCGCCCAGCAGCAGCGCGGGACTGCCCGGCTCGGGCACCGCAGAGGCCAGCGCTGCGAGCATCATCGGGCTGGCCGGGACCAGCGGATCGCCAAAATACGAAATGCTTTCGAAGGTATAAGGATTCACGAGACGCTGTGCAAACGGACCTTCGACGCCGCTGTAGGCGGACTGGAAATAAAATTTGATGCCATAGTCATGGAAAGTCGTGTCAGGTGCCTGGTCGAAAAAATGCAGTACACCGCCGCCTAGTCCGAACAGATTGTTTTTTTCCTCGATCGCATAACCCCAGCTGGCTCCGGAATCAATGGACGTGATGCCCATGTCCGAAAAATACGGCAGGTAGAAATCCGTCATGTTGAAACTGCTGTAGAAACCGGACATGCCGCCGGAGGCACTGACCGCATAGTCGAATGATCCTTGCCCGTCGGGCGAGATCACCGACGTTGCATTCGGCACTTCAGAAAGCCATGGATCCATCGCGACCGCCACCACCGCCAGCGCCGGCACGGATGCCAAACCCATCAGCGCGATCGCTGCCCACTTTACCGCCCGGCCAACTGCAATTTTCATAATGAATTTCTTTTCTCGAACAAAGGTTAACCTACGGATTTTGTGATCCTTATGATAACCATTATCCAAGTTCCGACAAAACTTTAATGTTGTCCTGTCATCAACACCACAATGCCCACGCCCAGCGCGATCAGCAGCACTTGCGGAATGGTTTCGCGCAGCGTGGCGCGACGCTGCATTTGCGGCATCAGGTCACTGACGGCGATGTAGATGAATCCCGATGACGCAAACACCAGCACATACGGAATCCACTGCATGCCTTGCTCAAGCGTGAAGTAACCGAGCAAGCCGCCCAGCACCGCCATCAGACTGCTCAGCAAGTTATAAAAATAAGCCCGCTTGCGCGAAAATCCGGCATTGAGCAGCACGATGAAATCGCCGATTTCCTGCGGGATTTCATGCGCGATGATGGCCAGGCCGGTGACGATGCCGAGGGTCGGGTCGGCCAGAAAGGCGGCAGCGATCAGAATGCCGTCAGTAAAGTTGTGCATGCCATCACCCACCAGAATCATCCAGCCGGCCTTGCCGGCCTCATGCGCATCATGGCCGTGGTGATGGGCATGGCCATCGCCTTCGTGATGATGCGAATGGCGCAGAATCGCAGTTTTTTCGAGCAGGAAAAAAAGCAGCAGGCCGCCCAGCAACACGGCAAATAGCGTGTGGGTGTCGGCACCGGACTCGAAGGCTTCCGGCAACGAGTGCAGGAACGAGGTCGACAGCATGATGCCGACTGACAGGCTGACCATGCGATCAACCATTTTGGACAGCAGTCCGAATGAAAATATCGCTGCGGCAGAAATACTGAGGACGCCCGAGATGGTCGTGACGAACAGGATGCTAACGAGGGTGGTATTGATGGCAATCCCGGATGATCAGACAGAAAGGATCGAGATTATAGAACACCCGCTGAGGCCAACTACAAAGCACACCCCAGGCATTGACCGATAGTGCGGCTATCCGGCAGCAATACCCGTCATCAGCTAATGCATATGGCAATGCGTCGGGCAACTGCTAACCTAGTGCAATACGCTCACCGAGGCCCTGCCCCATGTCCGACTCCATCCGTTTTCATTTCCGTGGCGCGATCCAGGAGGTCGATCCCGCCGCGCCGCTGCGCACCGTGCTGCAGCACCTGCGTGAAGAGCTGCATTGCACCGGCACCAAGGAAGGTTGCGCCGAAGGCGATTGCGGCGCCTGCACCGTGCTGGTCGGCCAGTTGCGCGATGGCGAACTGCAGCTTGAACCGGTCAATTCCTGTATCAAGCTGCTGCCTACGCTTGATGGTAAAGCCCTGTTCACCGTGGAAGACCTGGCGCAAGCGGGTGGCCCGCTGCATCCGGTCCAGCAAGCGCTGGTCGAGTGCCATGGTTCGCAATGCGGGTTCTGCACCCCCGGCTTCGTGATGTCGCTGTGGAATCTGTACCTGCAACGCGAAGGCCAGTCGACGCCACCATCGCGCCAGCAAGTCGATGACGCGCTCTCGGGCAACCTGTGCCGCTGCACCGGCTACCGGCCCATCATCGCGGCGGCCACGCGGATGGGGCAACTGCCGCCGGTGATCTTCGACCGTGCCGCCGTGACTGCCGCCCTGCTGCTGCTGCAAAGTACGGCGCTGCGCACGCATGTGCTGGCCGATGGCCATACCTTCTTCGCACCACGCACTCTGTCGCAGGCAATTCAATTGCGGTCAAGCCGTCCGGAGGCCACCTTGCTGGCCGGCTCGACCGATGTCGGCCTGTGGTTCACCAAGCAGTTGCGCGTGCTCGGCGATATCGTTTATCTGGGCGAAGTGACTGAACTCGCGGCAATCGAGCGCAGCGCAACCCACTTGCAGATCGGTGCGACCGCCTCGCTGGAAGCGTCCTATCAGGCCATCTGCCAATATTATCCGAGCGAGCTGACCGAACTGTGGCAGCGCTTTGCCTCGCTACCGGTACGCAGTGCCGGCACGCTGGGTGGCAATGTCGCCAACGGCTCGCCGATTGGCGACTCGATGCCGTGGCTCATTGCGCTCGGTGCCGAGGTGGTTCTGCAAGGCAGCGCCGGAGTACGCACGCTGGCGCTGGAAGATTTTTATCTCGGCTATCAGAAAAAAGATTTGCAGCCCGATGAACTGGTCACGGCGATCCGCATCCCGCTGCCGCAAGCCGGCCGGCAATGGCGCACGTACAAACTGGCCAAGCGTTTTGATCAGGATATTTCGGCAGTCTGCGCGGCCTTCTCGATCCGGCTCGACGGCGCGTTGATTACCGATATCCGCATCGCCTACGGCGGCATGGCCGCCACACCAAAACGCGCCAGCCACGCCGAACAGACCCTGCTCGGCCAATCGTGGAACGACGCCAGCCTGACCCGTGCGATGACAGCGCTGACCAGCGACTACGCGCCACTGAGCGACATGCGTGCCTCTAGTACCTACCGGATGAAAGCCGCGCAAAACCTGTTGCGCCGCTTCTGGTTCGAAACCCGCACCGATGCGCCGCTCGGCACCGAGCAGGTCAATGCCTTTGCGCGCGGAGCGAGCAAATGAACTCACGCACCGAACTACCCGCCGTCTGGGCCGAAGTCGGCCGCTCGCATCCGCACGAGTCCGCCACGCTGCATGTGCTGGGAAGCGCCACCTATGTCGACGATGTCGCGGAACTCCACGGCACGCTGCATGCCGCGCTGGGCCTGTCGCAACAGGCGCATGCCACGTTCACGGCCATCGATCTCGCTGCCGTGAAGGCCTCGGCCGGCGTGGTCGCCGTGCTGGTCGCTGCGGACATTCCCGGCCTCAATGACTGCGGCCCGATCATCCATGACGATCCGATTTTTGCCGACGGACTGGTCCAGTATGTCGGCCAGCCGCTGTTCGTCGTGGTCGCCGATACGCATGACAATGCGCGCCGCGCAGCGCGGCTTGCGCAGGTTGATTACACCGCCCGGCCCGCGCACCTGACGCCCGAAGCCGCCCATGCCGCGCAATCGTACGTGCTGCCACCGATGCGTTTGCAGCGCGGCGATGCGGCGGCAAGTCTGGCGCAGGCACCGCATCGCGCCAGCGGCACGCTGTCAGTCGGCGGTCAGGAACAGTTCTATCTGGAAGGTCAGGTGGCCTACGCAATCCCGCAGGAAGCGCGCACGATGCGGGTGCTGTGTTCGACCCAGCATCCATCCGAAATGCAGCAGGTGGTGGCCCACGCACTGGGCGTACTGGCGCACCGCGTGAACGTCGAATGCCGGCGCATGGGTGGCGGCTTCGGCGGCAAGGAATCGCAGTCGGCCTTGTGGGCAGCCGCCGCAGCAATCGCGGCCGACAAGCTCCAGCGCCCGGTCAAGCTGCGCGCCGATCGCGACGACGACATGCTCGTCACCGGCAAGCGCCACTGCTTCCGCTACACCTACGATGTCGGTTACGACGCCACGGGCCGCATCCTCGCCGTGAAGCTGGAGATGGTGCTGCGCGCCGGTTATTCGGCCGACCTGTCCGGCCCGGTCGCGACCCGGGCGATCTGCCATGTCGACAATGCGTACTACCTGTCGGATGTCGACCTGCGCGCGTTTTGCGGCAAGACCAACACGCAATCGAACACCGCCTTCCGTGGCTTCGGCGGACCGCAAGGTGCGCTCGCCATCGAGTACGCCATCGACGACATCGCGCGCACGCTGGGCCAGGATGCGCTCGCTATCCGCCAGCGCAATTTTTATGCGGAGGACGGACGCGACGTCACGCCGTACGGCCAGCAACTCGACGACAACGTCATCGCCTCGCTGGTCGGCGAGCTGGAAGTCAGCAGCAGTTACCACCAGCGCCGCAGTGCCGTGCACGCTTTCAATGCGACCAGCCCGCTCCTGAAAAAAGGCCTGGCGCTGACGCCGGTCAAGTTCGGCATTGCCTTTAATGTCAATCACCTCAATCAGGCCGGCGCGCTGGTGCATGTGTATGTTGATGGCTCGGTGCTGGTCAATCACGGCGGCACCGAAATGGGCCAGGGCATTCATACCAAAGTCATGCAAGTCGTCGCCCACGAACTCGGCATACCACTGGCGCAAGTGCAGATCAGCGCCACCGATACCGCCAAGGTTGCCAACACCTCGGCCACTGCCGCCTCGACCGGGGCCGATCTCAATGGCAAGGCGGCGCAAGCCGCGGCGCGCCAGATCCGTGACCGGCTGGCGGCCTTCATCGCCGGCCAGCATGGCGTACCAGCCGACAACGTAGCGTTCGCCGATGGTAAGTTGCTGGTCGCAGGACAAAGTTTCCCGTTTGCCGAAGTGGTCGCCAAAGCCTATCTGGCACGGGTGCAATTGTGGTCGGACGGCTTTTATGCAACGCCCGGCCTGCACTGGGATTCGGCCACGATGACCGGCCATCCGTTTTCGTATTTTGCGTATGGCGCAGCAGTGGCCGAAGTCGTCATCGACACCCTCACCGGCGAATGGAAATTGCTGCGCGCCGATGTGCTGTACGACGCCGGCGCATC
>CAILRJ010000204.1 GCA_903836575.1 uncultured Burkholderiales bacterium | reverse complement strand
GGTCATGTCGAGCGCTGCGCCGGTAGCAGGATCAAGCAACGGCACCAGTTCGCACAAGGCGGCGCGGGCATCCGGCAATGGCCGTATGCCGATACGCAGGAAAATATCGCGCGCCGGCTGCGGAATATCGGCAGCGGGAAAGCGCAGACCAAACCACGAATGCAGGTCCGGTCCGTGCGCGTCGGCCACGACCTCGCCGGAATTATCGGCATGGAAGCGATACACCATCGCGCGATCGAGCCCGGTAGTGGTGCGCAATTCTTCGGCAATGGTCTGACAGAACATCGCCAATGACGGGCTGGCACGCAGTCGCGCCATGGTGGTCTTGACGCGCAAGTAATACTCGCGCTCGGAGAAAGAACCGACCCGTTCGCGTCCGGTCGGCTCCAGCTCGACAATGAGCGCACCACCTGACCTGTGCACGCTGATATCGAGTGGCTCGGCAGTGGCAGACATGCCCGGAATACAGGCCGTCAGCGCATACGTGGGATTGCCTTCCAGCCCGCCGTCGGCGACCAGCTCGCCAATACGCTGCGCCGCCACCGCGCCGAGGATCGTTGCCAGCGACCGGCCGAGTACCTCGTCGACCGCGCACGCGGTCCACTGTGCGCAGTTATCGCTCACCTGCGTGACGACCAACGCTACTGGATCGGCCACCAGCAACATCCCATGGTCCTGGATGCAACCGGGTGTGCTCACCGGCTCGTCATCACAATTGGCAACCGATAAGCCGTGGCGTTTGATGCTGTAAGGGAAAGGCAGTCCGGTGCTCATAGGTAGGCGGATATTCCAAGGTAAGGGGACTGGCGGCACCTGTGGCGGCAATGGTGATGGACAAGTTGCAGACAACAAAGAGTTTGGACCAATTTATACCGCATAGTCAGTAATAATTACTGCTAAATAATTAGTTTTTCTCATCGGTAAAAATTGTACCGCTTGCTGATCCCGGCGCGAGGCGCTCCCCGTCAAGCTGGTCATCATTGCATTGCGCGACCGGACAGCGTGGCTCGGAAACAAGGAATAAAAAGAGCGGAATGTCAAACGCAGCCTACCGTGCTGTACGATGCCGGTAAATGTCTTTGCCACCAGATCACGATGCCTAATCCGACACCGTCAACGCTGCATCAGCAACTGCGGCTCGCCACCAAAGAGCCCCATCATGCCCTTGACCACCATCCACTGATGGCGCGCTTGCTGGCACCGGACATCAGCCGGCGCGAATACGGCGACGCGCTGGTCGCCATGCATGGCGTGGTTGCCAGTGCCGAGGCGGCGCTGCTGGCGTATCTGTCGCACCATCCCGCGTTATTCGATTACGCGCCGCGGCGCAAGCTGGCGGCACTTGAGGCTGACCTGTCAGCACTGGGCCGCCATCCTGCCGGCGAGGCAGTCGCCCTGCCGGCGATCGCGTGTCACGGCGCGCTATTTGGCACGCTGTACACGCTGGAAGGCGCAACACTGGGAGGACAATTTATCGCCGCCAGACTCCGCCAGCAGGGGGCCGGCGATTTTCCACTGCAGTTTTACACGGTGTACGGCGACCAGACCCGGTCGCGTTGGCTAGCGTTTCTGGAGCGCGCAGAACAGCGCTGTCCGCCTGCAGAATACGCCCGTGCAACGGCCACGGCGGTAGCACTGTTCGACGCAATCAGAGGCCATCTCGATACCTGTTACGGCCCCTCTTCATGCGCGGCCGCGGCAACAACCGGCGCTTCCAGCGTGAAATAAACCGTCGATCCGACGCACGGTCCGGCATCAAGCCAGATACGACCGTGGTGCTGTTTAACCAGCTTGCGCACGAGCGACAGCGCGGTACCGGCGCCGAACACGTCACCCGACTGCAGTGGCCCGAATAGCTGAAGCACGCCTTCGCGCTGCCAGTTCTCGATACCGGTGCCGTTATCGCGTACAAAAAAACCAGCGGCAGTGCACCGTCCGGCTCCAGATAACCGATCTCGATGCGCGGCTTGTCGTTGTACCTGAGCGCGTTCGCACGTGGGATCACTCAGTGCGCAGCCGCGTATCAGGCTCGTCCTTGAGGCAACAACCATGCTGGTCAATACCGTGCAAGGGCTCTTTCATGTCCTGCCTGGCGACGCATGTGAAGGCAACGCGTTATTCATTGCTGCGCAGCTGAGCGACGCCAATCTGGTCGAATTGGCCGGCGCGACTGGTGACCATATCGGCGATCCATTGCCGTAACTTCAGTGCCGCATCGATCTCGACCTGCTTCCAAGGTAGTGCGTATCCACGAACTTCTTCCTGCCAGAGTTCGAAGCTGCGCCGCGGTGTCAGGCGGGTGCCGTGCGGTCCCTTTTCCGCCGACGTCTCGTACGGATTGCCACTCCAGTTAAACACTTGTTTTTGCTCCGGCCGGAACCAGAACAGCAGGTCATCTTGTGGCGGGCGTGGCAGCGCAATGACCAACAGTCCGCTGGCCAGATCGGCACACTGCGACGCCGGAGGATACAGACTGCCCAGCGCGCTGGTGACGAACAGCTGCCGGCGGCTGCCGTCGCAGGCAAGTTGCCCGCGCACCCAGGCGGCCAGCAACTGCAGGTGCGGTAAGGCAGGGGTTTGCCCGAGCGTGACCCAATGACCGCAATTGAGTAAGGCAACACCGCCAGCCTGAATACCATCAAGCAGGCCGGGCCGGCCGGACACGCCAGGTGCCGACATCAGCGCCGCCACGTCGCTGCGATGAGCGGCATACGCAATGACAGCATGGTGTGCCATGTCGATGCGGGCTTGGTATTGCGCGTGCTCGCGGGCTTCGGCACCGTCGATTTCCAGCGAGGCCATCTGACCGATAAACTCGGCGGCGACGCGCTGGTGATACGGCATCACCGTCGGCGTGTAGTGATGACAGATGATCAGCCCCCACAACATGCCATCGCGCAGGATGGGCATTGTCAGCGTCGCGGCCACGCCCATATTGGCCAGATATTCGGTGTACATCACCGACGCGCCGCGCAAGGCGCAATAGGTCATGTCGAGCGGCGCGCCGGAAGCCGGATCAAGCAACGGTACCAATTCGCATAAAGCGCCACGGGCATCGGGCAACGGTCGCACGCCGATGCGCTTGAAGATGTCACGCGCCGGCTTCGGAATATCGCTGGCCGGAAAGCGCAGGCCGAACCACGAATGCATGTCGGGCCCACGGGCGTCGGCCACGATCTCGCCGGAGTCGTCGGCCTGAAAGCGGTACACCATCACGCGATCAAGCCCGGTAGTACTGCGCACTTCGTCGGCGACGGCCTGGCAGAACGTCGCCAGCGACGGACTGGCGCGCAACCGTGCCATCGTGGTTTTGACGCGGGCATAATAATCGCGCTCGGAGAGCGCGCCGAGCGGCTCACGTCCGGTCGGTTCCAGTTCGACGATCAGCGCGCTATCTGCCACGTGTACGCTGATGTCGAGCGGCTCGGCATCGGCCGGCATGCCCGGCAACCGCGCGGCCAGCGCATAGGTCGGATTGTTGTCCAGCCCCCCGCCTGCGACCAGTGCAACGATGCGCTGCGCCGCCGTCGCACCGACGACCTGTGCCAGCGCTTGCCCCAGCACATCCCCGGCTCCGCATCCAGTCCACCGGGCACAATTCTCGCTGACCTGAGTCACGATTAAATCAGCCGGGTGCAGGACCAGCAACATGCCGTGGCTCTGGATGCAACCCGGCGTATTGACTGGTTCGATATCACAATTGGTAATCGAAACGCCGTGGCGCTTGACGCTATAGGGGAAGGGTATTCCGGTTGGCAAGGTCATGCGCGTGCTCCGACATAGGGCAATTGATTGCGGCTGTCATCACGCTAACAAAGCCACAGGCAGCCCTCAGTTTCACGGAGTTGCTACAGCATAGTCAGTAAAAATTACCAATAGATCAGTTGTCATACTTAGAAGTACGCATCACGTTTCCCGAAAATTTTTTGCTCCGGCCGCAGCGATAGCAATCCATCCAAATATCTTTCCCAAAGACCAATAAATTCTGGCGCTAACGACCATTAGTGAATAGACTCGGCTGCCTAAGAGTGGAATCAATATTTACCGCGAAAGCCCCGCATCATGAGCGAGCAACAACGTCCACTTCGTATGTCCACAGGCGTCCCGGGCTGCGACGAAATTCTCGATGGCGGATTGATCGCCGGGCGCTGTTACCTGATTGGTGGTTCGGCCGGAGCCGGCAAGACGATCTTTTCCTTGCAATGGCTGCGGGCCGGTTTACAGCGCCATGAAAAGTGCCTGTACATCACGCTGTGCGAGCCCGGTCCCGAGATTATTCGCAATGTGACGAGCTTTGACTGGCAGCTCGAGCGGATCGAGATTGTCGATCTCTCGCCCAGCGGTACCGAACTGGGCGAAGACCCGGGCGAGTATCATATTTTCCCGCCCAGCGAAGTCGAAAGCACGCCGATCTGGAAATCAATTTACCAGGCCGTGCACAACACCAGGCCAGATCGCCTGGTCATCGATTCGGTGACCCAGCTACGCTATATGGCGACCGACGAACACCAGTTCCGCAAGAATATCCTGGCGCTGGTGAACTTCCTCAATGGCACCGGTACAACCTCGCTGCTGGCCTTTGATCCGACCGAGATGATGCGCGACACCTCGGTTGCGCTGGCCGTTGATGGCGTAATCCGCCTGAGCAAGGATATTTCGGCCGGCCTGGGGATAGGTCTGCGCAGCCTTGAAGTCGAAAAACTGCGCGGCTCGGGCTTCATGTCGGGTCGCCATCCGATGCGCATCACCGGCAATGGCATGCATGTCTTCCCGCACCGGATCGAACACACCGGCACGCTCAATCCGGGCGACCAGATGCTGTCATCGGGTATTGCCGAACTGGACCAGTTGCTCGGCGGCGGTCTTGAATCCGGCACCACTACGCTGCTGACCGGCCCGACCGGTACCGGCAAGAGCACGCTCGGCACGCAGTTTCTGGCGCACCATGCACGCAGCCACCGCGCGGTTTTGTTCACGTTCGAGGAACCGGCCAGCTTCATCATGGCGCGCAGCCGCGGCATCGGCGCACCGATCGACGATGTGGTCGGCTCCGGCGCACTGAAAATCGTACGCATCAATCCGATCGAACTCTATCCTGATGAATTTCTGGCTGCCATCCGCGATGCCGTCGAAATCGATGGCTGCACGATGGTGATGATCGACAGCTTGCGCGGCTACCAGTTTGCGATGGAAGAATTCGGCAAGCCGCAAGCGCACATTCACAACATGGTCAGTTACCTGTCCCGCAACGGGGTGTCGACGCTGCTGATCAATGAAGTCGAACACATCACCAGCACCAGCCTGAAAGCCACCGACCTCGGCGTGAGTCATCTGGCCGACAACATCGTGCTATTGCGCTACGCCGAATATGCCGGTCAGGTCATCAAGATTGTCGGTTGCCTGAAAAAGCGCGTCGGCAATTTCCAGCCCGAACTGCGCCAGATGAAAGTCAGCGCCTCCGGTATCGAAATCAGCGAAAAGCTGCAGCATCTGCAAGGCATCCTGACCGGTGTGCCTGCTTTCAAGCAGGCGGACTAAGCGATGAACCGCTCGCCTGAATTGGCAACGATCAGCCTGCTCATCGCTGATCCGGTCGATCGCCGCCTGCTGGCAGAATTCCTGCAGCAAACCGGGTATCAGGTGCAGATCCTGCAAGCGACCGACCTCAACGCCACCGGCGTCCACGCCGCGCTGTGCGTCACTGACGAGCAGGCTGCGCGCCAGCATGGTCGCGCCTTGCTCGATCTCAAGCAACAACTGCAGCCGTTGTATTTTCCTGTCCTGATGACGCTGAGCGGCAATCAGTCCGCCACCGGCTGGCTGCGAACCGGCTTTGACGATGTGCTGCGGCTGCCGCTCAAAAAAGATGATTTGCTGGCGCGACTCGAAGCCTTCCTGCGGCTGCGCCAGCATTCCGAAGATTTGCAAATCGAGAGCGACCTGCGCTATCGCAGCACCTTTGACCTGGCACCGGTAGGCATCGTCCACACCACGCTCAGCGGCGAAATCACTTTGGTCAATCCGCGCTTTGGCGCGATGTTGCTGATGTCCGCACAGGAGTCGCTGCTGGGCCGGCAACTCTCCGGCCTGGTCGCCGGCGAAGACCGCCTCCAGATGCAGGATGCCATCACGGCCTTGCTGGCAGGCGATATGGTAACAACGCCGCCTTTCGACCTGCGCTTCCGGCGCAACGATGCTGCAGGTCTCTGGACCAGCGTCACGCTCTCGTTGGCACGCGGCGCGCGCGGTCAGCCGGGTCACGTGCTGGCATTGATCGAGGACATCAGCGAGCGCAAGAAAATGGAACAGGCGCTGGGCGAATCGGAACGTTTCGGTAAGGCCACGCTGGATGCCTTGTCCGAACACATCTGCGTCGTCAACGAAGCAGGTCAGCTGCTGGCGATAAATAAGGCGTGGAGCAACTATGCCAACAACTATGCCGGCCCGACCCCGATCGACTGGACCGGCTACAACTATCTGACCGTGTGCGATGCCGCCGCCTCGCACGGCCTCGAGGATGCGCGCCTGCTGGCCGAAGGCATGCGCGCAGTACTGGCTGGCACAATCGAGGAATTCCATCACGAATACCGCTGTGGTACGCCGAGTCACCCCAGCTGGTTCGTTGCCAGGCTGACGCGCTTTCCGCAGGGTGGACCGACCCGGGTCGTGGTCGCCCACGAAAACATTACCGAGGGCAAGCATGTCCAAAAGCACCTGACCTATCTAGCCCATTACGATAGTCTGACCGGATTGCCCAACCGGGTCCTGTTTTATGACCGTCTGAAACAGGTCTTGCTGCAAGCCGAACGCAACAACTGGATCGTCGGCGTGATGTTCATCGACCTCGATCATTTCAAGACCGTTAACGACACGCTCGGTCATGCCGCCGGCGATAACTTGCTGCAACAAGCCGGCCGGCGCATTGCTGAAAGCCTGCGCGCCAATGACACGGTCGGCCGGCTTGGTGGCGACGAATTTGGTGTCTTCCTGCCGAACCTGAGTACGCAACAGGACGCGGCGATGCTGGCCGAAAAAATCACGTATGCCTTATCTGAACCGTTCGTGCTCGGTGCTGCCGAAATCTTTGTCACACCCAGTATCGGCATCACGCTCTATCCGCTCGATGGCAATACCGCTGACGACTTGATCTCCAGCGCCGATACCGCAATGTACCGGGCCAAAGAACTCGGCCGCAACGGGCATCAGTTTTTTACGCACCACATGAGCGCGCTGCTAAGTACCCATGTCCGCCTCGAAAACGCCTTGCGCAAAGCGCTGGAACGTCAGGAACTGTCGCTGCAGTATCAGCCGCAAGTCGACATGACCAGTGGTCGCCTGATCGGTGTCGAGGCATTGCTGCGCTGGCACCATCCCGAAATGGGCATCATCCCGCCCGCACAATTCATACCGATTGCCGAAGAAAACGGCATGATCATACCGATCGGTGCGTGGGTATTACAGGCGGCCTGTGCCCAGAACAAGGCCTGGCAACGCGCCGGCCTCGCGCCCCTTGTGATGGCCGTCAACCTGTCGGCACGCCAATTCAAGCACAACGACATGAGAACCCTGGTGCGCAAAGTGCTGGAGGAAACCGAGCTGGACGGCTGCTATCTCGAACTCGAAGTGACCGAAAGCATCGCGATGGAGAACACGGAAGCGCTGATCGATACGATGGCTTCGCTCAAGGAACTCGGGGTGCGCCTGTCGCTCGATGATTTCGGCACCGGCTATTCGAACCTGGCCTATCTGAAGCGCTTTCCACTCGATACGATCAAGATCGATCGCTCGTTCATCAGCGGCATCGGTCAGGGCGACGATGCGGTCATTGCCGCCACCGTGATAGCACTGGGTCACCACATGAACCTGAAGGTGATTGCCGAAGGGGTCGAAACCCATGCGCAGCTTGGCGTGCTACAACAACTGGGATGCGACCTCATGCAAGGCTACCTGTTCAGCCGGCCGCTGACCACCGAAGCGGTCACGGCATTGCTTTGGGAGCATCAACCGAAATAACCGGTTGACAAAAACCTGCTGTACACTGCGCCGCATGAGAGCGATTTTGCACACCATATTGGTTTGGCTGATGCTGCTGGCAGTTCCCGTCCAGGGATTTGCTTCGGCCACCATGCTGTTGTGTGAACCGGTTGTCGTCAGCCTGCATGCCAGTCCGGCAGCGCACAATCATGCTGCCATGCTGGAAGCGCAGTCATCGGAGCAGGCGGATCAACCGACCTCCTCAAGCCATCACACTGCCGGCAAATGCAGCAGTTGTGCGGCCTTCTGCTTGGGACTGGTGATGATGACATCCTCGCAGCCCAGCCTGCCGATGCTCGATTTTCCTTCGCAACACGATACCGTATCAACGTCCCGCCTGACCTCGGTCATTCCCGAGCATCCCGAACGCCCCCCGCAAGCCGTCCTCGCCTGACTCCGGTTGATCCCTGCCTATTCTGTGGCAGGCCTTTTCCTTCTGTTCTTCGAGGTTTTCCATGAAATACCCTATTGCGTGCGCTGTCGCGACCCTGCTGCTGGGCGGCTGCGCCAGCTTTTCACCGGATGGTGGTTTCGATACCGTCACCAACGTCACCCGCGAACGGCTCGGCACCGAGACCCGCATCGCCCGTAACGAAACCGATGTCGCCGCGCTGGCCGAGACCATCGTGCCGCTGCTGAAACCGGCGCTCTCGGTCGACCGCGCAGTCCAGGTTGCGCTGCTCAATAATCGCGGCTTGCAAGCCACCTACCAGCGCCTGGGCCTGGCCGAAGCCGATCTGGTTCAGGCTGGCCGCCTGCAAAATCCGCGCTTCGGTTTCAAGCGCACCCACCAGGGCAGCGACGTACTGATTGATCGCAGCCTGACCATCAACCTGGTCAATTTACTGACCGCGCCGCTGGCCACCCGCATCGAAACCCGGCGCTTCGAACAGACCCGCTTGCAGGTGGCCGATGCCGCGTTATCCGTCGCGGCTGACACGCGCCGTGCCTATTACGACGCGCTCGGCGCCGTCCAGCAGCGCACCTATGCGCAGCAGGTCAGCGACGCCGCCGAAGCCGGTGCCGAACTCGGCGTGCGGATGGCCAAAGTTGGCAACTGGAGCACTCTCGACATGGCGCGCGAACGCAGCTTCCATGCCGATGCCGTGACCCGGCTGGCGCTGGCTGACCGGGACGTGCTGGCCAGCCGCGAAAAGCTGGTGCGCCTGCTCGGCCTCGATCGGTCCGATGCCTTCACGCTGCCCGACCGGTTGCCGGATTTGCCAGCGACCGCCATCGATCTCCAGCAGGTTGATCAGATCGCCTTGCGCGAGCGACTCGATATCCAGGCCGGCAAACTGCAATTGCAAGCCACCGCCGCCTCGTTGAACCTGACGCGCAGCACGCGCTTCGTCAATGCGCTTGAAATCGGCGGCAACCGCAAAACCGCCAGCGGCCAGGCGCCTGAAACCGGTTACGAACTCAGCCTCGAAATCCCGCTGTTCGACTGGGGCACGGCACGCGTGGCCCGGGCCGAGTCGACCTACATGCAAGGCGTCCACCAGTTGGCTGAAACCGCCATCATGGCCGGCAGCCAGGCGCGTGAAAGCTATGGCAATTACCGCGTCTCGTACCAGCTGGCACGCCATTATCGTGACGAGGTGATGCCGCTACGCAAACGCATTTCTGACGAAACCATGCTGCGCTACAACGGCATGCTCGTTAGCGTCTTCGAACTGCTGGCGGACTCCCGCGAGCAGGCCAGCGCCGCGCATGATTACATCGGCGCACTGAAAAATTTCTGGATCGCTGACAGCGATCTGCAAGCCGCGCTGGGTGGACGCTTGCCGTCGGCTGCGCCGTTAGAAACTAAAGGAGAAAAATAATGAACTCACGTCGCAACTTCCTCTCGGGCAGTGTCGCCACAATGCTAGGTGCCGCCCTCGTTACCAAAGCTGGCGCTGCCAGTTTGCCGGAAGCGCCGCTGCAAGCCAGCGCC
>CAILRJ010000203.1 GCA_903836575.1 uncultured Burkholderiales bacterium | reverse complement strand
TCTCGTAGAGCCTCGGTTATGTAGACTTGCGCCGCCGGTTAGGTTATTTGTGAACGGAGGTTCAACACCGATACTTCCGACAAACCGCTTTGGGTCGGTAGCTGACATTGTCAAGCTGCCAGGCGCATTCCAATATACGTTGGTTTTACGGATTTCGGCTGAGGTCCCTGCGCTATGACGCCGCCGCCCTGCTGTTCGGTGAGCGTGCGGTCCTGGCGCGACCGCTTGGTGACAGGGATGCGAACTGGCTGAACCAACTCGGTAAAAGTAGTGGCCAACGTCAGCCCGATACCCGCCTGGCATTATTTAAAGTGTTGGCTATCTGCTTGAATTCGAAGATCAGTCCGCATCAGATGGCGGCAAGTCAGCCATAACCTGCGCAGTCAGCGCCGTGCTGCAAAATATTCCGTTGAGCGCAGCCATGAATGTCGCCTGCACGGTTGCTGCCGGTACAGTCTGCACACCAAACGTCAGATCTCTGGTCGCACAGGCGTCATGCACCACCTGGCACACAAAGCCCAGATCCGAGGCCGCCCGTACGGTCGAGTCGACGCACATGTGCGTCATCATTCCAACCACGACGAGATCGGTGATCTCCGCCGCGCGAAGCGATTCCAGTAGTGATGTTTCGTGAAAGCTGTTCGGGGAGCCCTTGGTAATGACTGTTTCACCTGCAATCGGCAGTACGTTTGTGTGGATCTCGGCGCCGACGGTATCGGGCCGAAAGAAGGTCGCCGAGGGTTGTGGTGCGATGTGCTGGATATGGAAAACCGGCAAGTTTTTCTCACGCCAGGCTGCCAGCAGAAGTCTCGCCTGCTGTGATGCGGCGTCGGCACCGACCAGTTCCATCGTGCCTCCCGGAAAATAGTCGTTTTGAATATCGATGATGAGTAAGGCGGTATGCATGGCTGGTTGCTCGCTGAAATAAGGAAAAGGTTGGCTAGTCGCAAGCCAATGGGCAAAGTTAGGCGGATGGCGTCGGACGCTCAGCTGCGCATCCGGGTGGGCAATAAACAGACGCCCCGATCACCGTAGCGTCGATCCGAATCTTGCAACGCCCGGTAATCAATGACGAAATGATACTACCTGATTTTCCGATGCCTGATTTAAGCCATCATCCCGTCGTGACTATCGGACTTGTAGCAGGAATGGGGCGAGCTGTTCTCAACATGTCTTGCCTGCTAAGCCGTCTTCACCGCAAATTGCCGGTGTGACCTAGCGAGTACCGACCAGGTTGTGGCCATACGGTCAGGCCGTGTGGTTCCTGGCCGACTTTGACCTGATCCACATTGCCGTTGGCGGTGGTAAACCGGTACACCACATCGTCGAAACGGCCTGACAGCCAGAGATATTTTCCATCGGCGCTGACATTGCCCATGTCGGGACTGCCGCCACCCGGGACGGGCCAGTTGGCGACCACTTTGTCGGTGGCGAAATCGACCACGCTGACGCTGCCCTTACCCTGGCGTTTGCCGTGGATACGGTGGGTGCCGCGGTTGGCCACATACAGGCGCTTGCCGTCGCGGCTTGGATAGATGCCGTGCGTGCCAACGCCCGTTGGAATGAATCCGATCTCCTTGAAAGCAGCGATGTCGACCACGTGCAGACCATCGGCTTCCATGTCGGCGATATAGAGCTTGCTGCCGTCCGGCGAGATGCGGATGTCTTGCGGCATACCTTTGCTGCTGGTACAGATTTCCGCTGCCGGACTGCCTACTGGCGTCGCCTCGGCGTAGCGCGTCGAGGGCATCTTGAGCTTCAGATAGTCTGCCACCTTGCGTCCAACCAGATCGATTTTGGCGATCGTGCCATCAAACTCGCAAGTGAAGACCGCGTAGCGACCGTCGCTGGAAAAGTCGGCGTGGTTGATGCCGCCGCAGGATGGCGTGTCAATCGAATACTGTATTGCCATTGTCTTGGGATCGCGAAAGTCGAGACGGCGCATGGCCTCGGCGACGACGATGGCGGATTTTCCGTCAGGGGTGAAATACATGTTGTAGGGATCGTCCACTGGTATGGCCTTGCCGGGCTTGCCAGTGAGCGGGTCGATTGGTGTCAAGCTACCCAGATTGGTCCGCTCGGCATTGTTGGCAACCCAGAGCGTACGCAAGTCATAAGCGGGTACGACGTGTTGCGGACCAAGGCCCACCTTGAACTTGTCAACGACTTTGAGCGTCTCCGGATCGATCACGGTGACATCGTTCGAACGCAGGTTAGGAACATAGATCCGCGCCAAGTGATTCTTGACGACCGGGCTCATGTGGTCAGAACCAATATCGCCATAGACGTTTTTCGGGTCACTCAACGGCGGCATGCCAGGCAACGGCGAAGACGTACCCGTGGCCTCCGGCGGGCGGGCTGCGCTCACCTCCTTGGCATTGGCGCGCTGGCCGGACAGGGCGACGATCGATAACGTGAAGAGGCCGACGATGACCATGCACTGGGTACGGCTACCAAGGCGCGGTGCATTGCGGATATTTAATGTTGATTTCATGGGGGCGATTCACTTTCTCCAATGAGGCATTTGCGTGACTGGTTGCTTAGCGATGGTGTTCGTGGAGGAGGGTTTTAATGACATTCACCGAAGTATCGATCTGGCGTTCAATGCCCAGTCGACCCAGTTCGGCCGTGGCGTGCGTGGCATCACCGCGCACGCCATCGTTTACGCCTGGTTTCGGCTCGTGCGCGATGGCGCCGGTGCGCACCATCGATGGCGCCGTGGCCAGCAGCAGGGACGCATCGGCCAGCCCGGCGTGCAAACCGATGTCGGCGCTGCTGAAGCCGCGTTTTTTTAGGTCATCAATAAATGCGGTCTGAGTAATATCGTAATAGTCGAGCAACGCATGGACGCGGGCAGGGTCATCCTTACCCCAGGTACGGTTAAGCTTTTGCGCCACGCGAACCTCGTTTTGCTGATAGCCGCCGTGGTCACCGATGAAGATGATGTCGCGAAATCCATGCTGACGAAAACTCGCTGCCGCTCCCTCGAGCAGCGCTTCGAAGGCCGCCGGCGGGATCGAAATAGTGCCGCTGAATCGCATGTGGCCGGTCGGCGGATTGACAGCGCCCTCCGGCACGTAGGCCACCACCGGCGCGACCAGCGTATTGCCGAGTTTCTGCGCGATCATGGCAGCGATGACAGCTACCCGCCTATTGTGCTTGCCGAGCGCAATGAACGGGCCGCTCTGCTCCACGCCGCCGATGGGGATCAAGATGGTGGTCGCACCTTGCTCGATGCGGCTGCGTAATTCGGTACTGGTAAGTTCCTCCAGCATGATGCTGGGATTGTTTTGGGTCGCGGCCGGCGTCGCCGCGATCGTCAGGAGTGGAAGAGTGATGGCAAGGAGGGCCAGCAGACTGCAGACGCGCCTGAGCATCCGATTTCGTGCAGGGATATCAATCAACTTATTCTTCACAACATTGTACTCAGTGATGTTAGGCAACTTTAGCCAGGAAAGAAGAAGAAAGATAACAATTTTATGCGATCGCCGGACGGGACGGGGATGCGCAAGCAGTTTCATCTTGGAAGCATAATAAAATTATCAGGATAGAGCCGTCCTGACGTCGGCATTCATTGATTGGAAATTTAATGCAACAAGCCAGGTGGTCATCGGCCGGACACCGCTACAGCGTAGTGTTGCACGCGCTGAAATCACTGTGTGTGATGGTTTTTGTCTGTTGTGTCACGCCACGCAGTTCGATGGCTGCCGCGTCGTCTCAGCGCGCGTACATCGGCGCCCGACAGCTCGTCACGGTTGACGGTGCACGTCGCCTTAATCTGGTCTGCATGGGGCATGGTGAGCCGACCGTGGTCTTCGATAGCGGATTATCGGACTGGAGTTTTACCTGGGCACGAGTGCAACCGGACGTGGCCCGCATCACCCGCGCTTGCGCCTACGATCGCGCCGGCTTGGGTGCCAGCGATCCGGCCGGGCGGGCTGCCGATAGCGTCAACATGACCGATGACCTACATCAGTTGCTGCAGGGTGCCGGCATCGACGGTGCGGTCGTACTGGTGGCCCACTCGATGGCGGCACTCAACGTGCGTTTATATGCCGCGCTTTATCCAGCCCAGGTGGTCGGCATGGTACTGGTTGATCCATCGCACGAGGACGCATTCACGCGTATTGACGCGCATCGCGCTCAGCAGGAAACCCGTCGTTACGCATTACAACGCGCACTGTCTGAAGCGTGCGTAAAGGATTTTTTACCTCGCCACGCCAGCAAAAGCTGGCGGGCGCACTGCATCGAACCGGATGATCCGCGTTACGAGCGCGCACTCAATGCCGCGCGGCGTCAAGTGGGTGCGCGCCTGACTTATCAGCGCGCCCAGCTCGACGAAATTACCCGCTACGCCGACGGCAGTAGCTTCGCGCAGCTGCGTCGCAGCCGACGCAGCTTGGGCGCGTTACCCTTGATCGTTCTGACGGCGCATCAAACGGTGCTGCGTGCCGGTGACGACTGGCTGGATTTGCATCGCGAACTGGCGGCCATGTCAGCGCTCGGCCAGCAGCGCACGATATCCGATACTGGCCACTATATTCAACTGGACAGGCCTGATGTGGTCATCGGCGCAATCGCCGAGGTGATCCGCGCGGCGAGAGCGCCGTTATCGGCGCCATGACTTGCTGCAAGCAGTCGTTCAACGCTGGCACGGAAATCGGAGGCGAATGGAGCGCCAATACAGGACGGGTTTTAGAGAGTCTTGGTTGTCATGATTGGTGTTAAAGTCGGTCAACGTCGTCGAACGTGATACAATCGTTACTTAACGACAATAAAATAAAGAGAATATTCACTCTTTCGACTCTGCCTGAGTCCACCGTTCCGGTGATCCGGCTACGCTGCTGTGCCGGCCAACTTTACTGGCCGACCATCCGCGCTCACTTGTCAGCCATTGACATTTGACCATTCTTTAATCGCGCCTGGGAATAGTTTTTCCCCAAGCGTCCACCGCTGTGAAATCGTGACACCGAGGGCAGGCAACGTCGCCCTTGAGCATATCGTCCGGCCGCGATTCCGATCGCCGACCGCTCGCTAGCGCGCTCATGATCCACCGCGATATCAACAAGAAAAGGACACACCATGAAATTACGAGTCGCCATTCTAGGAGCAGGCCCAAGCGGTCTTGCCCAATTACGCGCATTTCAATCGGCTCGCCAAGCCGGTGCTGATATTCCCGAGATCGTCTGCTACGAAAAACAAAGCAATTGGGGCGGTCTGTGGAATTACACCTGGCGTACCGGGCTCGATGCCCACGGCGAACCGGTCCACGGCAGCATGTACCGCTATCTCTGGTCGAACGGTCCCAAGGAATGTCTTGAGTTTGCCGATTACAGTTTCGAGGAACATTTCGGTCGGCCGATTCCGTCTTATCCGCCGCGTGCCGTGCTGCATGATTACATCATGGGCCGGGTAGAAAAAAGTGACGTGCGTCAATACATCCGCTTTAATACCGCAGTGCATCAGGTGGTCTACAACGACGAAGCCGCGACCTTTTCGGTGACTGTGCGTGACCTCGAAAAAAACGAACTGAGCACCGCAGAGTTCGATCACGTCATCGTCGCAACCGGTCACTTCTCGACGCCCAACATGCCGTATTTCGAGGGCCTGGAGCTGTTTCCAGGTCGCGTGCTGCATGCCCATGACTTCCGCGATGCGTGCGAATTCGAAGGCAAGAATCTGTTGATGATCGGCAGCAGTTATTCAGCCGAAGATATCGGCACCCAATGCCATAAATACGGCGCCAAGTCGGTCACCTTCAGCTATCGCACCAAGCCAATGGGTTTTGACTGGCCGGAATCGTTCGCCGAAGTGCCGCTGCTGACCAAGCTCGACGGCAAGACCGCGCACTTCAAGGACGGTACCAGCAAGGAAGTCGACGCGATCATCATGTGTACCGGTTATCAGCATCATTTCCCGTTCCTGTCGGACGATCTGAAGCTCAATACGCATAACCGGCTGTATCCGGAGGGTCTGTTCAAGGGCATTTTCTCGCTGGCCAATCCCAAGCTGATTTTCCTTGGCATGCAGGATCAGTACTACACGTTCAACATGTTTGATGCGCAAGCCTGGTATGCCCGCGATGTCATGCTGGGTCGTATTGCTTTGCCGGACGCCGGCGCCATGGCTGCCGATAGCCGTGACTGGGTTGCCCGCGAAGAAGTGGTCGCCGATCCGCTTGAGGCAATCGACTTCCAGGCAGCCTACATTCTGGATCTGGTGCAACCAACCGATTACCCGCCATTCGACGTGCTTGGCGTGGCGACTATTTTCAAGGAGTGGGAAACCCACAAGGAAGCCGACATTCTCGGTTACCGGAACAAGAGCTACCGTTCGACGCTGACCGGCACGCTGGCACCGGTCCATCACACGCCATGGATGGAAGCGCTGGATGATTCGCTGGAGACATTCCTCAATGATGCGCCGCAAGACGAACGGAACGTCGCATGACGTCTGCGAGCCTGACTCAGGCCCGTGCGCGCTTCACTTCCAGCAGCATTCGCTGGGGCTTCATGTGGGCCCTGTGGGCTGCTGTGCTGTGGGGCGCCTGGTATGTACCCGGTTCGGCAGTCTGGTTCGAAGCGCCCTATGTCAACTTGAGCTACGACACCAACGCCGAGTTTCTGCTGGCAGCAGCGGTGCTGACCACGTTCAATGCGGTCGCCGTGCTGTTCTTCCTGTTCGTCTGGACCGGTGTCCTCGGCAAATGGGGTGAATTCGGGCGCACGATCCGGCAGATGCGCAATATTTCCAAATGGTTTTTTATCGGTGCCATTTTTGGCGGCCCGATTGCGATCTTCGGATCCTACCTGGCGATGGGCTACATCGGCGGAGCTTTTGCTGCCATTTCCGCATTGATGTATCCGATCATTGGCGCGACGCTTGCCCGGCTGTGGTATCAGGAAAAAATTACCAAGCGTGCCGCCATCGGTATTTTCATCATTCTTGCTGGTGGTGTGACCGTGTATGCGCCAGGCATCATCGCCGAATTCACTGGCACCGGCGAAAGTGGCTGGCTCGGTTATCTGGGCGGTGCGATGGCGGCACTGGGCTGGGGTATCGAAGGCGCCATTGCCGGTCGCGGCCTGGATGTGGCCGATCCGGATGTCGGTATCACGGTGCGCTTCACCGCCGAAGTGATTTACTGGGTGGCGTTGATCTTGCCGGGCATTTATTTGTTCACCGATCAGCCGGTTGTGGAATTGGTCGTGGCGACATTCAACTGGGCTGCGATGGGCTGGCTGTCACTGGCGGGTGTCAGCTTCGCCTTCTGTTATGTCTCCTGGTACAAGTCCTTCCCGTTGATCGGTGTCGGGCGTGGGCAGGCGATTGCGGCACTGTACGGTCTGTTCGCCGTGATTTTTCTGGGCATCTTCACGTTCACACTTCCCGCTTGGAACTTCCTTGCTGGTCTGGTGCTTTTCGTGCTGGGCGGATTCGTGATGTACACCGAAAGCGATGAAGTGCTGGAAGTCGTGCGTGCCGTATCGAAAAACAAGGCAAAAGCCAGCGCTGACGCGTCGGCTCAACCCTGATTACTGGAGATCACAGCATGAAAAAATTACACATGAAGGGTCGACTCCTCCAGCTGATCAATGAGCGCAAAGATGACGGACTCTGGGATTGGCAAATCACCGATCTCATCATGGCCGAGTATGGTCTCGAGGGGCCGTATTGGCGCGGCAACACGCGCGTCACGCTGGCTGATCTGTTTTCCAGCGGCATCATTGAAAGTGTCGAAGAGAAAATTGATGATGACGGTTACTTCGGCGTTGGCCGGATTCTTTTCAAATTCCGTCTCAACGACTTCGGCCGTCAGCGCATGCTTGATACCGAACTGGCCTGAGTCATCGCAAACCGCCCTGCAGCAAAGGGGCGTCTTCCATCCATTTAATTTAACAAGGAGATTCCATGTCCGAATTCTGGGGCTTTCCGGGAGCCGATATTCTCGCCGTTGTCGTCATCGTTATTCTCAGCGGGCTCGCGCTGTATCAGGCGCGCACCTTTGTCACCAAGCTGTAATGTGTCTATCGGCTGGGTTGCGGTAACGCGTTAGCCGGTTCAGACAACAAAAGAGGCATGCAGCCAAGCTGCATGCCTCTTTTATTTTGTCCTCGCCGGACTCTGGTCAGCCGGGCCGGCCACGTCCCGACAATTGGCTAGTAGGCGCCCGAGAGCAGCGCGCCGGCGCCCGGCACCCGGGTCTCCAGATTCAGTTGCTTGAGCATCGCATAAGTGGTGGCGACCGCAGCCGTAATGACCGGCTTGCCGGTCAGCGCTTCGACCTGCGCGATGACCGGCAAGGACGGCATCTGCACGCAAGCCGACAGCACGATGGCGTCCACATTGCTGGTATCCATTTGTGCGACGATGGCAGGCAGTAGGGCAGGGTCGTGACGGCCGACTTCAAGATTGTCCGGAATTTCCAGCGCACGATAATCAACGACTTCAAAACCTTCGTTGCGGATGTAGTCAACCACCAGTTCGGTCAGTGGTTTCATGTAGGGCGCGACGACGACGATGCGTTTTGCACCGATCACCTTCAAGGCATCAATCAATGCACCCGCACTGGTCACGACCGGCGCATCCGCACCGTTTGCAGCGGTATGTGCCTTGAGGCGCGCTTCCGATTTGCGATGATAGCCATGGCCCATCGCCATGATGGCCACCAGACACGCATAACCAAGCACATCGACACGGGCATCACTCAATTCGAGTGCGCAGCGATCGGACTCGCCATCCATGGCCGCCAGCTCTTCCTTGACCACGTTTTTCATTCGCATCCGGCTGGAATGGAAGGTGAAACGCTCGGGCAAGATGGCTTGTCTCGCCATCAGCATTGCGGGTATTTCGGTCTCCATGGTCGTATTTGAACTGGGTACGATTTGACCGATACGATAGAGCTTTTGCATGGATGACTCCTGGGTAGTGATGCACAACAAGGAGTGGTGTGCTTCAGAATGAACTCCGGTCTGATGACGTGCGCCGGATTTTTTTATGCTGTATTTTTGTCCGATAGCTTCGGCAGTGCGGCAATCAAGTCCGCGAAACGCTCGCCCTGAACCGTGATGTGCTGTCGCAGCAATTCGACGGTCAGTTCGCTGTTGCCGGCAATGATGGCCTGCACGATTTTTTCGTGTTCATCATAAGAAACCGTGGTGCGATTACGCACGCGCAATTGCAAGCGGCGATAGGGCCGCAAGCGGCGATGCAAGGCTCTGGCCTGCTCGGCCAAAAACGCATTGCGACTGCCCGCGTAGATGTGCTCGTGAAACGCTTCATTGCGGAAAAAGTAGGTATCCGGATCCGCGTTGTCGCGCGCTTCCTTGCATGCTTCGTGCGCCGCCATCAGCGCGCTGTGTTCAACAGCGGACATGCGCCGCGC
>CAILRJ010000202.1 GCA_903836575.1 uncultured Burkholderiales bacterium | reverse complement strand
CGGTGCTGATGGTGCTTAACCTCAAGGAGCTGGTCTGATGCCGATCCACTACAAAAAAAACCTGGCCGTTTTTGATGACGTTGTCAGCGTCGAAGATGCCGAAGACCTGCTGCAGTGGTGTCAGAAAAATCCCAAAGCGAAAGCCGATTTCTCGGCCTGCATCCACTTGCACGCGGCCAACCTGCAAGTGCTGATGGCGGCCGGCGTGAGCATCACGGTGTGGCCGCATGACCAACCCCTGGCGACCTGGCTGCACGCAGCCATGGACGCCTGAACAACCAACAGGAAGCAAGAAATCACCATGGCAAAAACCATACTGGTCGTCGATGATTCGGCAACGATGCTGATGAGTCTGAAAAACAGCCTGGAGATCAGCGGCTTCACCGTGATCACTGCCGCCGATGGCGTGATCGCACTCGACAAATTGCAAAAAGGTGGCAAGCCGGACCTGATCATCACCGACATCAACATGCCCAACATGGGCGGCATCGAATTCATTGGCAAGGCGCGCGCACTGCCGGGCTACCGCTTCATTCCAATTCTGGCGCTGACCACCGAGAGCCAGCAGGCCCGGCGTGATGAAGCCAAGAAGCTCGGCGCCACCGGCTGGCTGGTCAAGCCGGTCGGCGGCACCGACCTGATCAAGATCATCAAGCAGGTCTTGCCCGGAGCATGACCATGGCCTTTCCCGACAGCCGCCTGCAGGAATCGGCGCAGACCGCGTGGCGTTGGTACTGCCGTCGTACCAGCGCGGTCGCGCCGGCGTGGCAAATGATCGTGGTCGGGCTGACGGCGCTCCTGCTTGGCCGTGTGCTGCCGGCCGACACACTGCAAGCCAGCGATGGCTGGCTCGGCCGTCCCGGCGACAGCTTGCTGTTACTGGCTGTGCTGGTGATGACGGCGGGTGCTCTGCTGGCATGGCGATCCTCTTCGCAACGACTGCCAGCAGAGACCAACCTCGCTGCGCAGATCCATCCGGCGCAGGCAGCTCTGGCGGCGCATCTCCGGCTTGAACAGACCATCAATAGCAAGCTCAACGAGATCGTCGGTGATACCGAAGGCTCGGCGTTGGCCATCATCCATAACGTGCGACGCCTGTACGACTCGGCCAGTACGCTGGTGGCCTATCTGGATGGATCGAGCATCAAGGCCAGCGACATCGGCAACGAGATTAGCGCCAGCGTCGATTTCCTGATCGGGATCGGTACCTTCATCGAACAGTTACCAGTCACGATGGCACGCGATCTGGCCAGCGTCGAAGAAGTGGCCAAGGAAATCCGTGCGATGAGCGGCTTGGTCGCCGCGGTGCATGCGTTGAGCATGCAATCACATCTGCTGGCGATTAACGCCGCGATCGAAGCCACCCGTGCCGGTTCGTCCGGTGCGGCCTTTAAGGTCATTGCCGAAGAAATGCGCACGCTGGCATCCAATTCCGGCACGGTCGCAGACCAGATCAGCAAGGGTCTGGTGCGCGCCCGTTTCGTCGTCGAAGACGGCATGGCCGCCAGCATCGCCGACTCGTCGCAACGGCTCACTGAAGTCTCGCTGGCGGCAGTATCGATCCTGAAGCTGCAGGAAAACTTCGAAGACATGACGCAGTACTACAAGACCCGTTTCGTCGTGGTGACCAAGTACAACGAAGACCTGGCACGCGAGATCGCCGACGTGCTGGGCCAGATCCAGTATCAGGACGTGGTCCGGCAAGCGATCGAACGCCTGCAATTGGCTTCCGGCCAACGCAATGCCATTTTTGTGACGGCGGTCGAGCAGTTCGCCCTGGATGCCGCTGGCCTGGCGCATCTGCCGGCGGAGCTCGACGCCGTGACCGATCGCTATGTCAGCGAGGAAGAAAAACACAAGCACTCGGGACGGCACAGCGCCGATGACAGCAGTGAATTGAAGATTGAACTGTTTTGAAGGGGGCGTTGGAGTGCAGTGCCCTGCGGTTATTACAACCACCGTTTTTTAGAAAACGGTGCAGCAAGTCAGGACAGCAGTGAAGCAGAAAGACCTCGTACTTCCCGAAACAAACAGAACGCACCATCACCGAAAGAATGAACCATGAATCTCCATCATTTGGCTGCCCTGGACCGACTACTCTCCGAGCAACGTACCGTCCTGCATGAAAAATGGGTCGCCGAAATTCTCACCAGCTGGTCCTCGCTGTTGCCGAACACCTTCAACGTCGACGAGATGCGCCAGCACACCGCGCACCTGCTGGAAGAAATCGCGAAGATTTTTTCTGCTTATCCGGAGTCCGGCCTGTGGGAGTTCGGCGAGACCCATCCGCTGGTGCTGGCGATGAGCGAGTTCAGCGCCAGTCGCGCGGTGTCCGGCTTTACGCCAACTGAAACAGCGCAATATGTGATGTGTCTGAAAAGCGTACTGACGCTGGCACTGATCCATGAACTGATGAGTTCACCCGTCGAGATGAAGGTTAATCTGGCCGCCGTCGAGGATGTCATCGGTCGCCTCACGCTGGTGACTTTTTCGGCCTTTGTCGAAACCCGCGAGCGCGTGATTCTGCAACAGAGCGCGTCGCTGGTCGAACTGTCGACGCCGGTGATCCGGCTCTGGGACCATGTGCTGCTGCTGCCGCTGGTCGGCGTCATCGATACTGCGCGCGCGCGCAAATTTACCGAGAACCTGCTGGAAGCGATTACCCGCTATGAAGCCAGCGTCACCGTCATCGATGTCACCGGCGTACCGATCTTCGATATCTCGGTGGCCCGTCACCTGATGAAAACCGTCGACGCCGCCCAGTTGCTCGGTACCCGCGTCGTGATGACCGGACTCAATCCCGACGGCGCGCTGACACTGACCAAGCTCGGCATCAGTTTGCCTAACGTGATTACCCGCGCGACCTTGCGTTCGGGCGTGGCCGAAGCGCTGTCATTGATCAACCGGCGCATCGTGCCGGTCGCATCGAGCCGGTCATGAAGATCGCCATCCCGCGTCTCGGACGCATCCTGTTAGTGGCGATCCAGCAAGACCTCAGCGATGACGAGGCACTGGCTTTTCAATCGAATTTATTGGGCACGATTGCCGAGATCGAAGCGCTCGGCGTGGTGGTCGACATCTCGGCGCTCGACGTGGTGGACTCGTTCATGGCGCGCGTCATCAACGACACGGCCAGCATGGCGCGCCTGCTTGGTGCCGAAGTCATTGTCTGCGGCATCCAGCCGTTCGTCGCGTTCACGCTGGTGGAAATGGGACGCGGTCTGCTCAGCGCCGATTGCACCTTCAATCTCGAGCAGGGCCTGAAAACCCTCCAATCACGGATCGCCTCGCGCGGCGATTACAGTCTGCCGAATGAACATGATGACCTCATCATTTGAAGCCGATGCCCTCATCGCAATTTGTACCACGGCCGATATCGTGGTGGCGCGCCGGCTTACGCGTCAGCTCGCGGCCTGCCTCGGTTTCGGCAGTGCCGACCAGACCCGCATGGCCACCGCCGTGTCCGAGCTG
>CAILRJ010000201.1 GCA_903836575.1 uncultured Burkholderiales bacterium | reverse complement strand
CTCAACCGTGACCTGGAAGCACGGATGCAGGAGCGCACGCGGGAAGCGACGGATCTGTATGACCGGGCACCCTGCGGTTACCACGCGCTGGATGCGGCCGGTATCGTGATTCAGGTCAACCAGACGGAGCTCGATTTGCTGGGGTACAAGCGCGAAGAGTACCTGGGACAGGCAATCCATCAGTTCATGACTCAGGATAGCCGGGCGATGTTGAGCTACCGGTCTCCGCAATTACTGCACGAAGGGCAGGTACATGATCTTGATGTCGATTTTCTGCACAAGGATGGGTCGGTGGTGCCCTGCCTGATCAGTGCCAATGTCGAGCTCGATGAGCAGGGGCGGTTCGCTTTTTTGCGCAGTACGCTGGTCGATAACCGCCTCGGCAGGGCCCGCCAGCAGCAGATCAATTCGCTTAACGCGTTTCTCAATGAAGTGCTGGAGTCCTTGCCTTTTGGCGTGGCGGTGTTGAACGAGCAGCAGCAGGTCGTGCTGCGCAACAGCTTGTTCGGTACCCTGCAGGGCTACCCTCCCGAACTGGCCCGCAAAACACCACTGACGCTCGCCGAGATGCTCCGGTTTAGCTATGAACATGGGCATTATCCGCAACGGCTGTATGACGACGTGCTCACTGACTATCTTGCCATGATCGCGCAGCGCCAGCAGGTGCGCATAGAGCGCCGTCAGCCTGATGGTATTTACCTCGAAATATGCGGCCAGCCGATTTCTACGGCCTGGACGCTGCTGACCTATACCGATATCACGGCGTTCCGGCTGGCCGAGCAAGCCTTGTCGCAAGCACGTATCGAAGCCGAAACGGCGAATCTGGCAAAGAGTGCTTTTCTCGCCAACATGACCCACGAACTGCGCACGCCGCTCAATGCGGTGATCGGCCTGACACGGCTGATGGCCGACTCGCCGCTCAATGCATGGCAACGCGACTATGCCGACAAGATCCAGTTATCAGCGCAATCATTACAGGCGCTGATCAATGACATTCTGGATTTGTCTAAACTGGAAGCCAACCAGTTGCGCATCGAAAGTATCCCGTTTTCGTTGAACCTGCTCATGCGTACAGCCGCCTCGGTATTGGGTGTCGGCGTCGGCCACAAGGATGTTGCCGTGTTGCTTGACCTGTCCCCGGAGGTGCCCGATGCATTGGTTGGTGATCCGATGCGGTTGCAACAAATCTTGCTGAACCTGATCAGCAATGCCCTCAAATTTACTGAGCGTGGCGAGATTGTCGTATCGGTACGCTGTCAATCGTCACAGCCACGCCGTAGCGGTACTCCGGTCATGCTGCAAGTGACTGTACGCGACACGGGTATCGGTATTGCCGCAGAGTCGCTGGATACTATTTTTGATGCGTTCAGACAGGCCAGCGAGTCGACCAGCCGGTTGTATGGCGGTACCGGTTTGGGCCTGGCGATCAGCAACCGGCTGGTGTCGATGATGGGCGGCCAGATCCACGTCGAGAGCGTACCGGGACAGGGCAGCGTATTTCGATTTTCGCTGCCCTTGATGGCTGGCGTACCGGTTGCGCCAGCGCTACCTGTCAGTGTTCCATCTACCTTGCGGGTACTGATCGTGGAAGGGCATGCGTTGACGCGTGGGTTGTTGCGCGATGCCTGTCTGGCATCGGGCTGGCAGGTTCGGGTCCTTGATCCGGGTGACGCGACGCTGCCAGCGCTGTTGCGTGCCGGTGCGGCGCGCGGAGAGATCGACTTGCTGCTGTTGGATGGGCAACTCCCCGGCCTGGATGTGATGGCGCTGCTCCGACAGTTGCACAGGGCGTCCGGGCATGCGATGCCACGTACGCTCCTAATGGTTCCGTTGCTCGAACTTGAACGGTTTTCTGCAGGCAGTCGTGACGGCTATATCGACGAGATTATTGCCAAGCCCCTCACGCGGTGGAGCTTGGCTGAAGCGGTGGCGCGGCTATTTCCGGCCGTCTCCGCAGTAGCGGTTGCGGCACCCCGTCTCCGTGCCCTGCCACTATCCGGTCTGCGTTTGCTGGTCGCCGAAGACAATGCCATCAATCAGGAGGTCGTCGCACAGGTTCTGGTGGGTGCCGGTGCCGAGGTGGTGATGGTCGGTGATGGGATCGGGGTGCTGGCGGCGCTGACGCTGTCGGCTACCCGGTTTGACATCGTGCTGATGGACATCCAGATGCCGCTGATGGATGGCTACACGGCCACCCGGTTGATACGTAACCATCCCGACATGGCAATGCTGCCGGTGATTGCTTTCACCGCGCTTGTGCAAGGACCGATGTCGACCAGCACGAACGGTGCCGGCATGACGGGATTTCTGGCGAAACCACTCGATGTCGATGCCCTGCTCACGCTGATCACGGATGCCGGCATTACCTGGCCTGCCAGCACCGGGTCGGTAGCGTCTACGGCGCCGGCGAGCACCAGACTGGCCGGTTTGGACTTTGTCGCCGCCTTGAAAATATTCGGTGGCGACCAGACCCGACTTGAATCGATCTTGCGCACGTTCGTGGAACGACAAGGTGATGACGCTGTCGCGGCGCAGCGCCTGTTCGATAACAACGAGACCGGCGCAGCGATTGATCTGGTCCACCAGTTGCGTGGCGTGGCGGCGTCGTTGCATGCCCGCGATCTGTTCCATCTGGCTGGATTGACGGAGGCCGCCCTGCTCGACGGTCCGGTCGGGGCCTTGCCGGAATTATTCCGTCAGCTGCAGGATGCCATGACGATGATTTGCCATTGCTCGCGCCAGATGACGGATTTGCTGGCGCGGGTCTGACGATGTCTGGCTACGTCTGCCTATTCCACCGTGACCGACTTGGCCAGGTTGCGTGGTTTGTCGACATCGGTGCCGCGCACCAGTGCCGTGTGATACGCCAGCAATTGCAGCGGCACCACATGCAGGATCGGTGACAGCAAGCCGTAATGCTCGGGCAAGCGGATTACGTGAATGCCTTCGCTTGACGAGATGTGCGAATCGGCATCGGCAAAAACGTACAACTGACCGCCGCGGGCACGTACTTCCTGCATGTTCGATTTCAGTTTTTCGATCAGCGTGTCGTTTGGCGCCACCGTGACGACCGGCATCTGGTCGGTCACCAGCGCCAGCGGACCATGCTTGAGCTCGCCTGCCGGATAGGCTTCGGCGTGGATGTACGAGATTTCCTTGAGCTTGAGTGCGCCTTCCAGGGCGATCGGATAGTGCATGCCGCGACCGAGGAAGAGCGCATTTTCCTTGCGTGCGAATGCTTCGGCCCAGGCGATGATCTGTGGCTCCAGCGCCAGCACACTCTGGATTGCCGTAGGTAGATGGCGCAGATTTTTCAGGTGCGTGTGTTCCTGCTCGTCGGTCAGGCAGCCGCGCATTTTGGCCAGCGTCAGTGTTAAAAGGAACAGCGCCGTGAGTTGCGTCGTGAAGGCCTTGGTCGAGGCGACACCGATTTCAGCGCCGGCGCGGGTCAGATACGACAGTTCGGTTTCGCGCACCATCGCCGAGGTGCCGACATTGCAGATCGCCAGCGAGTGGCGGTGGCCGAGTTCTTTTGCATATTTGAGTGCGGCCAGCGTATCGGCGGTTTCGCCGGATTGCGAAATGACGACAATCAACGCATTCGGATTGACGGCCGGCGTGCGGTAGCGGTACTCGCTGGCGATCTCCACTTGCGTCGGCAGACCGGTCAGCGCTTCTAGCCAGTAACGCGCCGTCATGCCGGAATACAGGCTGGTGCCGCAAGCGAGGATCTGGATCGCATCAATTTCCTTGAAGACCTCGCCGGCGGTCGCGCCGAACAATTCCGGGACGAAGCCTTGCACGCCTTCGAGCGTGTCGGTGATTGCGCGCGGTTGCTCGAAAATTTCTTTTTGCATGTAATGGCGGTACGGACCCAGCTCAATATCGCCGGCGTAGGCGCTGACCGTGTGCACGACGCGTTCGACCGGCTGGTCGTTCCTGTCGGTGATGCGCACGCTACCGCGCTGCAGGTCGACGACGTCACCCTCTTCGAGATACAGGATCTGGTCGGTCGAACCGGACAGCGCCATTGCATCCGAGGCCAGAAAATTTTCATCGGTACCTATGCCGACGATGAGCGGGCAGCCGAAGCGCGCACCGACCACACGATGGGGTTCGTCCTTGCAGAAGGCCGCAATGGCATAGGCGCCCGTGAGGCGCTTGACGGCGCGTTGCATGGTGCGCAACAGGTCGCCGTCATAGAGGTGGTTGACCAGGTGAGCGACGACTTCGGTATCGGTCTGGGATTCGAACACGTAACCGAGTACTTTGAGTTCAGTGCGGATTTCTTCGTAGTTTTCAATGATGCCGTTATGGACTAGCGCGATGCGGTGCTCGCCATCGGGTCCCGGTGAAAAATGCGGATGCGCATTGAATGTCACGGGTGCGCCGTGCGTAGCCCAACGGGTATGCGAAATGCCGGTGCTGCCTTCAAGGCCGGATTGGGCGATCTGGGTTTCGAGTTCGGCAACGCGTGCGGTACTGCGGGCGCGCTTGAGGCCATCGTTGAAGACGGCCACGCCGCAGGAATCGTAGCCACGATATTCAAGGCGTTTGAGGCCTTGCAGCAGGACGGGAATGATGTTGCGTGTAGAAACTGCACCGACGATACCGCACATAGAGACTTCCTTATTTTTTTTGTTTGGCCGGCCGTTGCCAGCCCGCGATGGTGAGTTGTTTGCTGCGGGAGAGTGTCAGTTTGCCGGGTGGTGCGTTGCCGGTCAGCGTGGTGCCGGCGCCGATGGTGGCTCCGGCACTGACGGTGACCGGGGCAATCAATTGCGTATCGCTGCCGATGAAGACATCGTCTTCGATGACCGTGCGGTATTTGTTGACGCCGTCGTAGTTGCAGGTGATCGTGCCGGCACCGACATTGACGCGCTGACCGATGGTGGCGTCGCCGATGTAGCTCAGGTGGTTCGCCTTGCTGGCGTTGCCAAGCTGACTATTCTTGATCTCGACGAAATTGCCGACATGGACCGCGTCGGCCAGTTCGGTGCCCGGACGCAATCTGGCGTACGGACCGACCATCGCGGCGGCACCGACCACGGCATCATCGATATGGCAGAACGGCTTGATCTGTGCGCCGTCACCGATACGTGCATTGCTGATCACGCAGTGCGCGCCAATGCACACGTTGTCGGCCAGCGTGACCGTACCTTCGAAGACGCAGCCCACGTCAATGCTGACATCGCGCCCGCAGGTGAGCGTGCCGCGCACGTCGATGCGCGATGGATCGGCCAGCGTGACGCCTTGTTCGAGCAAGCGCTGCGCGACGTTGCGCTGATGGACCCGTTCCAGTTCGGCCAGTTGCACCTTGCTGTTGACGCCCAGGGTTTCCCAGACTGCGCCGGGCTGGGCCGACTGTACCGGCATGCCCTCGGCAACGGCACTGGCGACGATGTCGGTCAGGTAGTACTCGCCCTGGGCATTGTTGTTCGAGAGTGCTGCCAGCCAGCGCTTGAGAGCAGCGGTCGGTGCGACCAGAATGCCGGTATTGACTTCGGTGATGGCCAGTTCTGCCGCACTGGCATCTTTCTGCTCGACGATACGCACGACGCGACCCTGCTCGCGCACGATGCGGCCATAACCACTCGGGTCGGCCATGGTGATGGTCAGGATGCCGAGCGATCCGGAGCCGGCGCAGGCCAGCAGTTTTTGCAGGGAGTCGGTGGTGGTCAGGGGCACGTCGCCGTATAACACCAGCGTCGGAGTACACTCGTCGAGGAATGGCAGGGCCTGCATGACCGCGTGGCCGGTTCCCAGTTGCGGCTCCTGCCTGGCGAAGACGATGTCGTCAGCGTTAAATGCTGCCGGTACGGCCTCGCCGCCATGACCATAAATAATGCACAGCCGGCTTGGCGAGAGCGACCTGGCCGTGTTGACCACATGTGCCAGCAAGGATTGTCCCGCCAGCGGATGCAGCACTTTCGGCATCGCCGATTGCATGCGCTTGCCCATGCCGGCCGCAAGAATAACAACGTTCATAGGTGCCTGATTGAAAAATTTCGAAAATCTTAACATGCGCATTACCTGGAGCATGACTAAAAAGGCCGCGCTGCTCGCGTTCGCGCTGGTACTGGCCGGATGTGGTGCATTACGGCTGTCTTACAGCAATGGCGAAACCTTGTCTTACTGGTGGCTCAACAACTATGTCAATTTTAATCAGGCGCAGCAAAAACAGGTTCGTACCCAGCTCGATAACCTGTTCTTCTGGCACCAGAAAACCCAGTTACCCGACTATGCGCAACTGATGGATGCCGGCCAGCGCCGCTTGCAGGATCCGGTGACAGTTGACACAGTCCGGGTTGATTACGACGGACTGAAAAAGCGCCTCGTCGTCATCCTCGACCAGGCTTTACCGGCACTTGCTGATCTGGCCTTGTCGTTGAGTCCCGGGCAGATCGACCGGATCGAAAGCAAGCTGGCCGACAGCGCCGAACAGTATCGTAAAGACTACCTTGTTGGTGATATTGAGGAGCGTCAACGGTATCGCTACAAAAAAATCATGAAGCAGGCGCAGTACTGGTTTGGTGACTTCAGTGATGCGCAGCAGCGCCGCATCCGGGGTCTGTCGGATAGCCGGCCTCTGGATAACGAGCTGGTGATGGCGGACCGCTCGCAGCGTCATCGGGACCTGATCGCGTTGCTCAGGAAAATTCGCCTCGACCAGCCGCCGCGCATGGCGGTGGTGCAAGCGCTCAAGGCCTACACCCGCGTGCACTATGAACGCATTGGCAATGGCGACAATGCGATATTTTTTGCCGCCTCGACCGATGCTTCGATCCGGCTGACGGCCGATATCATCGCACTGGCCACGCCGCAGCAAAAAACCCACGCGCTGGAGCAACTGCAGGACCTGCAGAAACTATTTCTGGACCTCGCCGCTTAGCGCTTGTAGCGTTAGCGTGGCACAGGCTGAAGCGTGATCGTGCCCGGCAATGTTGTCGGTAGCGCGCAAGGCTCATCATCGAAGGCAATGTCACCATCGACGACCGGCGCTCCGGTCACGGCCAGGCTGGCGAAATCAAACAGGTTGCGATCCATCAGGTGCGACGGTGCCACCGTCGACAGTGCCGCAAAGATGTTGTCGGTACGGCCCGGATTTTTTTTGTCCCAGTCACGCAGCATGTTCTTGAGTTGCTTGCGCTGCAGGTTTTCCTGGCTGCCGCACAGATCGCACGGAATGATCGGGAAATTCTTGACCTCGGCGTAGCGCTCGGTATCTGCCTCTTTCACGTAGGCCAGTGGCCGGATCACGATATGCTTGCCATCATCGGATTGCAGCTTGGGTGGCATGCTCTTGAGTTTTCCGCCAAAAAACATATTCAGGAAAAACGTTTCAAGGATGTCGTCGCGATGATGTCCCAGTGCGATTTTGGTCGCGCCGAGTTCGTCGGCGACCCGGTACAGGATGCCGCGCCGCAGCCGCGAGCACAACGAGCAGGTGGTTTTGCCTTCGGCAATGACGCGCTTGACGATGCTGTAGGTGTCCTGATTCTCGATGTGGAAAGCGACGCCGAGCTCGGTCAGATAGGCCGGCAGGATGTGCTCCGGAAAATTCGGCTGTTTCTGGTCGAGGTTGACGGCGATCAGTTCGAAGTTGATCGGCGCACGCTCGCGCAACGTCATCAGGATGTCGAGCAGGGCGTAACTGTCCTTGCCGCCGGACAGGCAGACCATGACCTTATCGCCTTCTTCGATCATGTTGAAGTCGCCGATGGCCTGACCGACCTGGCGACACAGGCGCTTGTGCAGCTTGTTATTTTCGTAGGTAATTTTCTCGCGCTGCCGGGCCGACAGGTCGGCGGACGGCTCGGTTGATTCAGTGGCGGTATCGGACATGGTGGACTCCAACATTCAGACTGCCTTGACCCGGAATACTTCGACACCGACCGATTCGCAGTCCGGATAGACATCGGGCTTTTCGGTTGAGACCCGCACTGCGCGCACCTTGGGGTGCAGTAGCATCGCGGCGGCGACATCGTCGCACAGGGTTTCCTGCAGATGGATGTGGCCGAGCTCGGTCCGCTTGGAAATCGTGCTGCGGATGAAATCATAGTCGACCACTTCGTCGAGCAGATCGCCTTTCGGCGTCGATAATTCGAGCGGGATGAACAGGTCGACATTGATCAGCACGCGCTGCTCGGCGGTCTTTTCGAAATCATGGACGCCAATGTTGATCAGAACTTCGTAATTGCGCAGGAACAGGCGGCGGCAATTGGCGAGAGCAGGTTGGGACAGGAAGGAAGGCATGGTCACGATCGGTAATGAAGCGGGTTTGAATTATTGGGCAACGAACATGACATCGCGTTGCAGTGGAATCAGGTGCTGACCGCCATCGACCAGCAAGGTGGTGCCGGTCATTGCGTGCGCCTCAGCGACGTAGCAAACGGCATCGGTAATATCTTGCGGCGTGCTGGAGCGTCCCAGTGGCGTAATTTTGTGTGCCTTTTCGAAACTGGCCTGGCTCTGGTCGCCCGAAATCAGTGTGATGCCAGGCGCCACGCCAACGACGCGCAGCTTGGGCGCCAGCGCCTGCGCCAGCATCACGGTGGCGGTTTGCAGCGCTGCCTTTGACAGAGTGTATGACAGGAAATCGGGATTCATGTTGAACAGTTTTTGATCCAGCAGATTGATGACGACTGATTGCTCGCCATCAGCGGTGGCTGCATGGAGTGCTTGCGCCAGCAGGATGGGGGCGGCAAGGTTGGCATGCATGTGCTGATCAAGCACCGCCAGCGAAAAATCAGCCGGACCGTCCTGCTCGAACAGCGAGGCATTGTTGACGACGCAGGCCAGTCGGCGTTGCGGGCCGCAGCAGGTAATGGCGTCGGGCAATAATTTTTTTACTGCATTTTCATCCGTGAGGTCGCATTGCAATGCCCACGCGCGCCTGCCCAGTTGTTCAATCTCATGGACTGTTGTGGCGGCCTCGCCAGCAGAGCGACCGTAGTGCACAATGATGTCCCAGCCACGCTCGGCCATTGCCAGCGCGATGGCGCGACCGATGCGTTTGGCTGCGCCCGTGACAAGTGCAACTTTCTGTCGGTCCGTGGTCATAGTGTTGTGCCTTTCGCTGAGATATCGATAAAAAAAGCCATGCAATTGCAACTGCCCGAACCCTCTACTGACGCGCTGCGTGCCTCGCGCGCGCTGCACACCTTGATCGCCAATGACATCCGCCGCAATTCCGGATGGATCTCATTTTCGCGTTACATGGAGCTGGCTTTATACGAGCCGGAGCTTGGTTATTACAGCGGCGGTGCTGCCAAGCTCGGAAAAGACGGAGATTTTACAACCGCGCCCGAAATCACGTCGTTATTCGGTGCAACACTGGCGCACGCGGTCGCCGAATTGCTGCCGAAAATCGCGCCTCACCTGCTGGAGTTCGGTGCCGGCACAGGCAAGCTGGCCTTCGATTTGCTGACCGAGCTGACGACGATGGGCATACCGGTCCATCGGTATTCGATTGTCGAGCTGTCAGGAGAACTGCGGGCTCGCCAGCAGCAATTGCTCAAGGGGTTTCCGCAGGTGGTCTGGCTGGATCATTTTCCGGCGGCGTTTGCCGGTGTGGTGATCGGCAATGAAGTGCTCGATGCGATGCCGGTACATCTTGTGGTGAAAACCGAACAAGGCTGGCGTGAACGCGGGATCGGTTTATCGGCGCGCAATTTCGTCTACCGCGAGCATCCCTGTGACGCGGCCCTGATCGAGCAAATTCCGCAAGCCGATTTGCTGCCGGTTGGCTATGCAACAGAAGTCCACCCGGTGGCTATCGGGTTCATGCGTTCGCTGGCCGCCATGTTGTGTGCGGGTTTCGAAGAGACGGGGCAGGGCAGTGCCGCGCTCCTGATCGACTACGGTTTTCCAGCCCATGAGTATTACCTCGATCAGCGCGACCACGGAACACTGATGTGCCATTACCGCCACCACGCCCATGACGATCCGTTTTTCTTGCCCGGTTTGCAGGACATCACCGCGCATGTTGACTTTACGGCGATGGCGCGGGCGGCACTCGATGGCGGGCTCGATCTGCTTGGCTATCTGAGCCAGGCATCGTTTCTGCTGGAAGCAGGTCTTGGCGACTTGCTACTGCGCACGTCGCCCGAGGATGGTCGGGCTTATCTGCCACAGGCCAATGCAGTACAAAAAATCACTTCGCCTGCCGAGATGGGCGAGCTGTTCAAGGTGCTGGTGGTGGGCACGCAATTGCGGTTGCCGGAGCGTTTCGAGCGCAACGACCGCAGCCATCGTCTATGAAAGGGCGGCCATGATTCGCTGGTTCCTCGCCATTTTCATTGGCCTCATCGTAGTGTCGTCAGCCTTGCCGTGGCTCGAAAAAATTGGCCTTGGCCGGTTGCCGGGCGACTTCCGTTTCCGGTTATTTGGCAAGGATATTTTTCTGCCGTTTGCCTCGACCGTGTTGCTCTCGCTGGTGCTGTTCGCCGTGATGCGCCTGATCCGCTAAGATGGTTGCTTCGGCTTCTCGGCCGTTTCAATAAACACAAAGGCAGGCGATGATACGTTGGGTAGCAGTGATTTTTGTGGGCCTGATTGTCTTTCCGTTGCTGCTGCCCTGGCTGAACCGGCTCGGCGTAGGTCGGGTACCGGGCGATGTGCGTTTCACGCTGCTCGGAGTTCCGCTGTGCCTGCCGTTCGGTTCGACGTTGCTGGTGTCGGCGCTGGCGTTCCTCTGTGCAGAGCTATTTACCTATCTCCCCTGATCTCCATGACTGCGACGATCGAAACTTTGCGCGAGCGTCACGGCGATCGTCATAAATGGCTGGTGCTGCTGACAGTCATGATAGGGACGATGGCATCGATTCTGTCGTCGACCATCGTCAACGTTGCCATTCCGGATTTGAGTCAGCACTTCCAGCTCGGTCAGGAGCGTGCGCAGTGGGTCTCGTCGGGCTTCATGCTGGCCATGACGCTGTCGATGCTGACTACGCCCTGGCTTTTGTTGCGCTTCGGTTTGCGGCGGACTTATACGGTGGCCATTCTGGCGTTGCTGACGGGAGGCGTGCTCGGTGGTTTCAGTATCAATTATTCGATGCTGCTGTCAATGCGCGTACTCGAGGGTCTGGCGTCCGGCATCCTGCAGCCGATTCCTGCGATTGTCATCCTGCGTGCCTTCGATTTGAAAGAACAAGGCAGAGCGCTGGGTATCTTCGGTTTCGGGGTGGTGCTGGCGCCCGCGATCGGACCTAGCGTGGGCGGTGTGCTGGTTGAACACTTCGGCTGGCAATCAATTTTTTTCGTGGTTGTCCCCTTTTGTCTGGTGGTGCTGGTACTCATCCGGCGCTACCTGTCGACGAACTCACCGTTGATGGGGGACGCTCGCAGATTCGACTGGAGAGGTTTGCTGTTGGCGGGTACCTGTACCGTCACGGTTCTCAACGGGCTTGTTCATCTGCACGATGACAGGACGCTTGCAGTAACTTTGCTGGCGGTTGCACTGGCCTCGTTCTTCGGTTTCATTGCTTGGCAGGCCCGCACCGATGCGCCATTGATGAATCTCAAGTTATTTGGTTATCGCCAATTTTCCATGGGTGGACTGGTGGCTTTTATCTACGGTATGGGCTTGTTTGGTTCGACCTATCTGCTGCCGGTGTATTTGCAGATGGCGCTCGCGTATTCGCCTTCGCGTGCCGGCTTGGTGTTATTGCCAGCGGGGATTGTATTGGCCATCACGATTCCGCTGGCGGGAAAAATGGCAGACCGGTATCCGCCGAACGTGCTGGTGTCCATTGGTCTGGCACTGCTATCCCTGTCTTTGGGACTGATGGCGCTGGGGCAGCCGGGCGGCAGTTATCTGCTCCTGATGGGTTGGGCTGTCATCGGTCGTGTCGGCCTGGGTTTCGTCTTGCCGGCATTGAGCCTGGGGGCGATGCGCGGGGTCGACCACAGCCTGATCGCGCAGGGCGCCAGCACGCTTAACTTCTTGCGCCAACTGGGTGGGGCGATTGGCGTGAGTCTGGTTGGTATCGTCCTGGAGTGGCGCCTTGCGATTCACCGTAGTAGCTCCGGTATTGCTGCCGCTGACATGGACAACCGGCTGCACGCTTTCAACGAAACTTTTTTCTTCGTCGCTGTACTGTGCGCCATCGCAGTAGTTGCTGCCTGGCGCATGCGCGCGACAGCCGTGCCATCGTTGTAATTTCCGCGTTCCCGCAGTCATTCAGACCTAAAAGCAGGTGTGTGAATTTACTTTATAGATACCGTTAGTTAGTATCAATAAACCGTAAGTAAATCATGCCGCATCTGCGGTGTTCGCGAGGAGTCACGATGCCTTCGTCCAGTCAAGGTGGTGCCATACCCGGAGCAGTATTTTCGCAACTTGAATTGCAACGACAGTTGTTTGACTCTCTGATCAAGAAAATTTCTGCTAATGCTTCGCTCCTTCTCGCTTTGCAACAAACCGGCAGTGCTATCGGAAAATCGTCTTCACCTATGCCGGCCCAGAGTAATATTTTGTTTTTATCCAACGAACGTAGTCGCAACAAGATCCTTGAGTTGATCGAGGATAGTCGTGCACTGGGTGCGGCTGCACTCGAGCTCGAGGCAGACTTCCAGTCGACCGCCCATGCGCACATCGTTGAAACGCGCACCCGCGTGGTTCATCTGGTCGAAGTTGCCGGGCGCCATTCCGCTTTTTGTTCACCAGAGCTGATACGGCAAATTAAGACGACGATCGATAACGCAAATACGGAAATTGAGCGCATGCAAGCCATGACCGAACAGATCAGCAAGGCTGCCGCCAGCCTGCTTGATCCTGTTCAGCAAGTGTTAGCTGTGATAAAGGATGTCTGAGACCTTGTTTCGATTCATTTCTGTATCCGAGTACTAGCGCCTTCGACAGTTTGGTTGATATTGTGGACGGCGTTAATTTGACGAAAAGCTACAGATCGACCGCCTTCGGCTAGCCCATGCAATTTGGATAGACAGCAGTACTATACTTGGCTGTTATTTGTTCTTTAAAGTCGCCAGAAAAATGAAGGAACTCCGTAGCCTCACAGCCCTGATCATCGAGCCACAACCAGGCATGCGCGGCAACCTGCACAACATGCTGACGCTATGTGAATTGAAGAAAATCGACCATGCCGTTAGTTCCGGAACCGCGATTCGCCAACTTCAGGCGCGTTCCTTCGACATTATCCTGTGCGAGTACGATTTGGGAGATGGCCAGGACGGCCAACAGTTTCTCGAGGACGTACGCAACAACAAGCTGATTTCCATGGCGACGATATTTTTTATGGTCACGGCGGAGCGTGCCTATGAAAAAGTAGTCAGCGCAGCAGAGTTGGCACCTTCCGATTACATATTGAAGCCATTTACAGCCGACACATTATTGGACCGCATTAAAAAAGCTGTCGAGAAGCGTGCCGTATTTGCCCCATTGTATCGATTGATGGAGCGTGGGGATCTTGATCAGGCCGTTATCGCGTGTATCAAAGGGGAGGCGGGAAATGGACGCTATCTTGTTGATTTCAAACGTTTGCGGGCAGAGCTGCATATTTCCTTAGGTGAACCACATCTGGCAGAGCCTTTGTATGTCGAACTGTATGCATTGCGTGCGGTTGCGTGGGCTCGCTTGGGTCTTGCAAAAACGTTATTTATGCAAAAAAAGTTTGCTGAATCAGAAAAAATGTTGATTACTTTGGTGGCCGAGAACAATAAATTCATGGATGCTTATGACTGGCTTGCCAAAGCGCATGAAGCCACGGGTAAATTTCCTGAAGCGCAGGAGGTGCTACAAAATGCGGTCGCTATCTCTCCTAACGCATTGCAGCGGTTGCGCAAGTTAGGTGAGTTGGCATTTGAAGCTGGCGATGTCGGGGCGGCTGAAAAGGCATTTCAACAAGTTGTTACTAAAGCACGGTACTCGGAATTTCGTGACCCGGAAGATCATGTGCGCCTTGTAAGAACACTGGTTGACAAAGGTGATGCCAGCCAGGCGGCAAGCATTATTCGCGATCTGGACCGTTCGTTATCGGGGTCTGGCAAAGGCAAGGCTTGCCATGCTATCTCGTCTGCGATGCTGTTCAAACAAGCGGGCGATCTTGATCGTGCCAGCCAGGAATTGAACAAAGCCGTTGAGGCCTGTCGTGACAATATTGGTTTATCGACAGACATGAAGATGACGTTGGCAAAAAATTGCCTTGACCAAAAGATGGAAAGTAGTGCGACCGAAATTATGCTCGATGTGATGAATAACGCGTCCAGTGGCGCGGCCATGACCAAAGCCATGAATTTGTTTGAGCAATCCGGGCGCGCTGACTTGGCAGAAAGCACCGCTAAGGAAAGTCGGCGCGTGGTGGTTGATCTAGTGGCTTCTGGGGCCGAAAAAGCGCGCCAAGGCGATTATCGGGGGGCTGTTGCATTGATGATGGAGGCGGTTAAAAAATTACCTGAAAATCCACAAGTGGTTTTCAATGCCGCCGTCGCGTTACTCAAGCACCTTGATCATCTTGGCTGGGACGAGCGATTGGGTGATCAAGCAAAAATGCTGATTGACTCTACTCGCCGACTTGATTCGGCCAACCCCCGGTTGTCGTCATTAATCTCGTTGCATCAGAGTGTTCTGAAAAAATACGGCATTTCTTCTACACGCATTGGAGTATTGCCTAAAAATGAGGCGTAGCAAGGTCAGTCCCATCCATTCCGTGCTTCCTCGTTTCGGATTTGGGAATCACGAGAAAACAACTCGCGCAGTTCATCGCGTGCTTGCTTTGCCATTGATACTCTCTGCTTCTGGTCCTTGTAAAATGGATAGACTGCCAAAAGCGTCTTGATATTGTGTTTGCGAAACTTCATTGCTGCCTGGCGTGCCTCGAATGCGCCGAAGCCTAATTGGCCCAGCACTTGGCGCCCGAGTTGCAGGGCAGCTTCGAAAGTTTCACGCTCAAGAACTGTGACACCCCGGTCCATCAATTCGTAGTAATGAGTCACGTTGCGCGCACGCGCCAAGATGGGTAAGGCCGGAAAGGCTATGCGAACGGCGTCTACCAGAGCGAGACTATCCGCGACATTGTCGATGGTAACGACTAGCGCGCGGGCTTTGGCCGCTCCCGCGACAGTGAGCAGATCGATGCGAGTGGCGTCCCCATAGAAAACTTTAAGACCGAATTTACGTAATAGGTCAATCTGATCGGGATCGTGCTCCAGAACGGTGACGCCTATCCGGTTGGCATAAAGCAGGCGACCGATAATTTGTCCGAAGCGTCCAAATCCGGCGATGATGACTGGGTTGTCCTGTGGCTCGCTCAACTCATCCGGACGTTTCTTGGCTGCACTGTGTCTCGGTGCAAGCACCTGATCGTAAAAAATTAATAGCACGGGCGTGGCGAGCATCGACAATGCCACGACGACTATCAGCAATGAAGAAATTTCGGGCGAAAAGACGTTGGCAGTAGCCGCAGCACCAAATATGACGAACGCGAACTCACCGCCTTGCGATAATAAAAAGGCAAAAAGCGCTTGTTGCCCGCGTGGTATGCCAAAAGACTTCGCAAGTAAATATAATATTAGCGTTTTTATAATAATAAACGCCGTCACCAAACCGAGTACTAGCCAAGGTTGCGCACGGAAGATGCCGAAGTCCACAGACATGCCAACGGCAATGAAGAACAACCCAAGAAGCAGGCCTTTAAATGGTTCAAGGTCGGTTTCCAGTGCATGACGGTATTCGGAGTTTGCCAGCAACACACCAGCTAAAAATGTACCTAGAGCCATAGACATGCCTACCCATTGCATCAGCAAGCCTATGGCGATAACGAGTAATAGCGCAAAAGCAGTAAATATTTCACGCATGCCGGTTTTGGCAATGATGCGCAAAATTGGACGAATCAGATAGCGACCGCCGATCACCAGCGCAATGATCACTCCTACCGCTTTGGCCGCACCTATCCAGCCGTGGCCAGCTACTGCAGGGGAACTCGCACCCAGCAAGGGAACGATGGCAATCATCGGGATCGCCGCCATGTCTTGAAATAGCAGGATTGCAAAACTGGCAGACCCGGCTGGGGTGGCCATCAGGTTTCGTTCCCCCACAGTCGCCAGGACAATTGCAGTCGATGACAAAGACAAGCCTAATGCTGCGATGAGTGCCGTATGCCAATCGACGCCAAGGCTGATGCCGAACAATATAAGAGCTAGTGTAACCAGGCCAACCTGAGCGGCACCCCAGCCAAAAATTGGCCGTCGCAACGACCACAGTCGTTTGGGGTCGAGTTCCAAACCGATTAAAAATAATAGCAGGACCACACCAAACTCCGAAAAATGGAGGATGTCCTCGACTCCGTTAATCAAGCCAAATCCCCATGGTCCGATAATGATCCCTGCAAGCAGATAACCGAGTACAGCCCCCAGGCCGAGCTTCTTGGCAATTGGCACCGCGATGACTGCGGCGGCGAGATAAATTAACGCGTTGAACAGGAGACTATGTTCCATCTTTTGAAAGCCAGTTAGGATAAGTCTCAAGTTTATTGACAAAGGTGGAGACGTGCCGACTGACCGAAGCGTCGTCTGCTTGGTTTGCTCCATGAAAAACATGTGGTGTTAGCCATGCCATGCCACATAACCGGGCGGTTTGTTCTTGTGCCGGCAGAAAAGAAGAAAACGGATGTTGGTGTACACCATCAATCCGATACGTTTCGTCCGTTCCGCCGGTACTGGCAACCAGCCAATAGCTCTTGCCAGTCAACGCATTGCCACCCTCGCCGTAAGCCCAGCCGTGTTCAAGCACAACATCGAACCATTCTTTGAGCAGTGAAGGCACGCTATACCATTGAACCGGATGCTGTATGACCACTAGATCGGCAGCTTCAAGGAGCGACTGCTCGTGTTTTATGTCGATATCGAAGTCAGGGTAGGTTTCATACAAATCGTGCACGTTCACATTTGTCAGCAATTTGGCTGCCTTTGCAAGGCGCCGATTGACTCTTGACCGCTGAAGAGAGGCATGTGCCAAGATCACCAGTATGTTGGGCGATGGTGTCATTGTTTGTAGTCAGTCATATAAATTGCGCAGGGAAGTCGAAAAAGATCGACACCTTAACAAATAATGGAGGCTACTGATTGCGCATGCACTCGCGGTTTATTGATCAATGATCAGGCCACTTGTCTTAGCCTGTGAAATGGGCTGTAGAAGTATCGGATAGTTTAAAGATGTAAGGACCCGACTGATTTCCTAATTGAAATGGATGCTATGCCAAACACGACAGAAGGAAAAGCCGAAACATTTCCCCCTCAGGATCAAAAGCCGGGTGGTGCCGCGGCATCATCGCCGATTGAGGAAAAACTTCCTTTGTCATGGGAGCTTTCGCAACGAGAAACGCCATGGAGGCAGTCATGGAACGTATTCTCGGCGCGCATTCGGGCACTGAGTGACAAAGTGGGTAAAAGGCTTGCACATAGAACCTTAAAAATTGGTGTGTCAGCCCGGATATTTCATCCAGAACCGGGAGCCAAGGGGTTGCGGGGTAAAACATTGCAATACCTTGAGGAGTCAATTGCTCAGTGGGTAATGTCTCGTGATGTGATGGTTTTCATGATCCCGACCGTGAATACGAACGGGTTGCTACATCCGAGTAATATCCGCCTCCGAGACTACGCCAAACATCTTGATGGCCTAGTTTTGCAAGGGGGGGCGGACGTTTCACCGCAAAGTTATTCGGAATTCGCTACTCGGCCGGAATGGAACGGCGACAGAGCAAGAGACATGTACGAACTTGAACTGTTGCACGAGTTCATTGAGGCTGATAAGCCGGTTCTAGGTATTTGTCGTGGTTGCCAGTTAATTAACGTTGCATTCGGAGGAACCCTCTATCAAGACATTGCTTCAGATGTGCCGAATGCCATCGCGCATGTAAATGAGCTTTATGACAGCCATCGTCATTCGATTCAATTTCCTGAGGGGTCTTCATTGGCGAAAATGTTTGCTAGGCAAGAGATGGCTCTGGTTAATTCAATACATCACCAAGCGGTACGTGATGTAGGTCGCGACTTGAATGTTGAGGCGGTATCGGGTGAGGATCAAATCGTCGAAGCTATACGGTATCGCAAAGCAGCTTTTGTGATGGGGTTGCAATGGCATCCCGAATTCCATAGAGCGGGCGGCGTAGAGTTGCTTGATTGCACCCCTGTGCTCGATAGCTTCTTGAGGGCATCAAGGGAAACACGGTTCTAATGTCAATAATTATAAAAAGAACAATATCTTGTGATGAAGGTATTGCAGATTTGCATCTCAGATCGGGAATCTGATTGGTAAATGGAAAAATTATCGTCCAAGAGGTTTAAAAAATGGCGTACTTAAGCCTCTTTATAGTAAGATGCGCGGCGCACAAAAATTTTGTTTGGAAATTAAGCCGTCGAATTGACGTGATTTCGATGAGTAAGACAAAAGTGCGCAATGATTGACAAGGGGCTTTCTCTCAAATATAGTTTGGGGTTCCCTAAGGAGGGGTGGCCGAGTGGTTAATGGCAGCAGACTGTAAATCTGCCCTCTTACGAGTACGCTGGTTCGAATCCAGCCCCCTCCACCAGGTTAAGGTGAAGAAGTATGCGCAAGTTAAGTAGTAACAATTGCGGAAGTGGTGACCCTCGCGGGTGTAGCTCAATGGTAGAGCTGAAGCCTTCCAAGCTTATGACGAGGGTTCGATTCCCTTCACCCGCTCCAGTTTTAGGTAGTTGATTAATCAACTACAAATAGCCCTTTTAGCTCAGTGGTAGAGCACTCCCTTGGTAAGGGAGAGGCCACGTGTTCAATCCACGTAAAGGGCACCAGTTTTATTAGTGGTAAGTCGAATCACCAAGTCGATCGGGCCCGTGCCTGAACACTCTCTCAAATCGTTAGGAGTCCATGATGGCAAAGAGCAAATTTGAGCGGACCAAGCCGCACGTAAACGTTGGCACGATTGGTCATGTCGACCACGGCAAGACCACGTTGACCGCAGCAATTGCAACCGTGCTGTCCAAAAAATTTGGTGGTGAAGCAAAGGCTTACGACCAGATCGATGCGGCGCCAGAAGAAAAAGCACGTGGTATTACGATTAATACCGCACACGTCGAATACGAAACCGCGGCGCGTCACTACGCGCACGTCGACTGTCCGGGTCACGCCGATTATGTAAAAAACATGATTACCGGCGCTGCACAGATGGACGGTGCGATTTTAGTTTGTTCGGCTGCTGACGGTCCAATGCCGCAAACACGAGAGCACATTCTGCTGGCGCGCCAAGTGGGCGTTCCGTACATTATTGTGTTCCTCAACAAGTGCGACATGGTTGATGACGCGGAGTTGCTGGAATTAGTGGAAATGGAAGTTCGTGAGCTGCTAGTTAAATACGAATTCCCAGGCGACGATCTGCCAATTATTCAGGGTTCGGCTAAGTTGGCGCTGGAAGGCGACACTGGCCCGCTGGGTGAAGAAGCGATCATGAAGCTTGCTGAAGCGCTGGACACTTACATTCCTACGCCTGAGCGTGCAATCGACGGTGCCTTCTTGCTGCCAGTTGAAGATGTGTTCTCGATCTCGGGTCGCGGTACCGTTGTAACCGGTCGTATCGAACGCGGTATTGTTAAAGTGGGCGAAGAGCTGGAAATCATTGGTATCCGTGACACACAAAAAACTACCTGTACCGGCGTTGAAATGTTCCGCAAGCTGCTGGACCAGGGGCAGGCAGGTGATAACGTCGGTGTACTGTTGCGTGGTACGAAGCGCGAAGACGTTGAGCGTGGCCAAGTGTTGGCAAAGCCAAACACCATCAAGCCACACAAACATTTCACAGGCGAGATCTATGTGCTGTCGAAGGACGAAGGCGGTCGTCACACACCGTTTTTCAACAACTACCGTCCCCAGTTTTACTTCCGCACGACTGACGTAACTGGTTCGATTGAGTTGCCGAAAGATAAAGAGATGGTTATGCCTGGTGATAACGTGTCGATCACTGTTATGCTGATCAATCCAATCGCAATGGAAGAAGGTTTGCGCTTCGCCATTCGTGAAGGTGGTCGTACAGTAGGCGCTGGTGTCGTAGCCAAAATCATCGAGTAAAAATTATAGAATCATATTAATTTCCCCTAAGAAGATAAGCAGCTGGGGAAATTAGTTTCAAGAGCAGTGTTTAAACGTAGGGGTGTAGCTCAATTGGCAGAGCGTCGGTCTCCAAAACCGAAGGTTGGGGGTTCGAGGCCCTCCGCCCCTGCCACCGAATTAGGTGCAGGGTATCGAAAGT
>CAILRJ010000200.1 GCA_903836575.1 uncultured Burkholderiales bacterium | reverse complement strand
GCAACAAAATCGGGCATGCGGCACCCGGGTGCGATGACCCGGACCATGCAATCGTCGTGCACAAATTCAAATGCTCCATCGATGTCGGCCCGTGTTGCGCGCGAGCGCAGCGATAGCTCGAAGCCGAGATGGCAAGACTCCGGATCGAATAGCGCCCACGCGGGCAGGCTCTCGTCGATCGTTGCCAGCCCGACAATGTCGCCCAAGGTTTTCAGGTACTGGATCACGGCCAGCGGATCAAAGCCGTTGCGAAACGCGTCCTTGCCAAATCGCAACGAGATATGCCAGATGTTTTCGGTCAGGCCGGCGTCGATCACCGGCGCGGTCAATCCGGCAAGCCCGCTTGCGCTCGGCGCAGACACAAGATAGGCGGCGAGCTGGCCCGCCAGCCCGGCCGCATCCCGATCCAGTTGCGCCAGCACTTCGGGTTTATGGATCGGGTGTTCGGCTTCGGCCAGTAGTGTCGCCATCATGTCGCAACTTTTAAACAGCAACTCGCTCAACTTGCCATCGATTTTCAATTCATTTTTGCGGACACGATCGAGCACGCTTTCGACCTGATGGGTGAAGTGCACCACGCGGTCCAGCCCGAATATGCCGGCCGATCCCTTGATCGTGTGGGCCGCACGAAACAGGGCATTGATGGTTTCCGGATTGGCCGTATGCTGCTCGAGCGCCAGCAGCGCCTCCTCGATTTGCTGCACCATCTCGCGCGCCTCATCAAAAAACAGCGTCAGGGCTTCGTCATACATGCCCGCCGTACTCATGTTGCGAGCACCGGTACATACTCCGCAAACCGGCTACCAAGACCGAATTCACCGAGCAAGCCGGCCAGACCTGGCGCGACATAGCACAACACCAGATCGGTACCAAGTGCGGATACCGCATGCGAAAACGCGAGCAATAATTGCAAACCGGCGCCATCGCACTCGGTCACGCCAGACAGATCCAGCATCAGCTGATCGCCACCGTCATGCTCGGTCAGTGCACGCTGCAACACCGCACGGGTTTCTGCCACCTGATAAATCGTCAGTTCACCGGCAATCGTGATCATCACGGGATGCATCATTGCTCCTTGGGGTCAGGGAAGAATCAGTTTGGCAACCGCGTTAAGCATTTGCGGCGGATTGAAGGGCTTGAGGATCCATGCTTTGGCACCGGCCGCCCGTCCCTGTTCCTTCATGTTGTCCTGGCCCTCGGTCGTGAGCATGATCACCGGGGTAAATTTGTAGGAGGCGTTGGCTTTGACCTGACGGACAAACTCCAGCCCTCCCATGCGCGGCATGTTGACGTCGCTGATGATCAGGTGCACCTTGCGGCCTGCCATCCCGGCCAGTTTGTCGAGTGCATCGAGTCCGTCTCCTGCCTCGACCACCTCGTACCCTGCACCGGTCAGTGCAATTGCCACGACTTTACGCAAGCTCACCGAATCATCAACAATCAATATGGTCTTTGCCATTGGTTACCGCCCCGGGTCGTCGCTGTCTAAAAAAAAGTCACTTCGTCATCCGCGCTGGCGACCGGTTGACCGATCGCCTTGCGCTTGACCGGCACGTGACCGTGTCGCTCGTCTTCCATCGTGTAGGTGCTGTCAAGTACCGCCATCCAGGCTTGCGGCGTTGGCAAGGCAGTCTGTTCATCAGCGATCGCTTGCTGCAGGCGCAACATGTCATCATCGAGCACCGACAGAATCTGTGAAATACGGTCCTGGTATTGCAGGCTCACCAGCAAATTCTCGACATCGGTGCGAATAATCGCGCCTTGGCGACGCATGCCTTCAGCCGATTCGCCCAGCTTGCGGACATGGTCAAGTACGTCCTTGATTTTCTCGCCGGCCACGGTGATGACTTGTGCATCGCTGTCAGCGGCGGCCGCCGCGCCCTGCAAGGTCTTGTCGGTAATGAGGCCGATCTTGCGCACCCGGTCGCCGATACTTTTGCCGGTTTCTGCCGACATCAGCGACAGCTTGCGCACTTCGGTCGCCACCACGGCAAACCCGCGTCCGGCGGCGCCGGCACGGGCTGCTTCAATGGCCGCGTTAATAGCCAGCAAATTGGTTTGGGCCGCGATCAGGCTGACCTGCTCGGCCATGTCACGCAACTGATGGGTCTCGCTGGCCAGCGCACGGACGCTGTTCAATAACGTGTCCTTGCTCGCGATGACTTGCTCCAGCGTGACCACCACCGGCGCCAGTTCCTGTTCGCACACCGCCAGCAAATTGATCGTCGACGGGCCGCTTGCCCCCGTGCGCTGCTGATCGCCAAAACCGGCCTTGTCGAACTGCGTGACGATGGATGAAAAGCTGCCAACCAGTTGCACCACGGCGTCTTCGGTTTGCGATTTGACCGACACCACATGGCGCTGCCAGACCGGCACGACGCCACTGACCAACTGGTGCAATAGGGACGCCGATTCCCGCGCGCTATCTTGCTGTAGGGCGTCATTCCAGCGGTCACTTGCCAGACCGCGCACGCACCAGCAACTCGCCCCTGCAGCAAGAAGAACACCGATCACGGCAACAAGCTGCCACGGTCCCACTTGCTGAAACAAGGGCAAACCGGAAAAACACACCGCAAGAAAAGATAAACCGTAACAAGCCAGCAACCGGGGACGGTTGATGGAAGTATCTTGCCGACCTGACCTGGACGACAAATGAGGGGACAAAATATCGGCGTGGCGCATTTTTATAATGGTGGTGAAGCGACTTCATTCCTGATAACGAGGAAACCAGATAAAACTGGATTGGACGTTACACCATTTTGCGCAAAGGACTGCCATTAATTTTTAATAATTAATTTAACGACGATAAATCAATATACATAATTCTCATAGGGAAGTTTACCTACGAATAATTAAAAATTTTATTCGACCAACATTTAATTTTTATTCGGCGGCCATCATTCTCTTATTACACATGATTCTATAAAGAATTTTATTAATTAAATTATAAAAACCAATTTTTTTAAAAAAAACTGAACTTATCTTAATTTAAATAATTAATATGGCGAAAAATTGCTTTTCCTGTGCGTTGCCGCACGATATGATCATTCGTCGCCTCTCTTTTTTATTGAGGCTCACTTGAACACCCACATAATGTTAATAAATGTTTATGACTAAATTTTAGTTTACCCATAAATTTAATATTGAATAGATTTTTTGGATAACGATCAGCGACCATACTTTTAATCACCTGAAATACGCGATTAACTTTCACAATAAAAATAGGTAAAAATAATATCTATATTAAAAATTATTACTTGTGGTGATCTGCTTTTATTACTTTTTGGGGGATTGCACTGACAAACTGATTTTGCTTCCTTGTGACCCTCAACTCAGTCTTTCGGCAGCTCCGGCATGCTGCATAACGCTGGCAGCTTGCACACTGGATCACACCGGGCATCGCCCGGTCGGCACATCGCCGGCAAACAACCGTCCGGATGGTTCACTGACGTGCACGCGACCACGCCAGGATGCGGCACGGTCAGGCGCTCAATCGCATCCGATTGCATCGGTAACGTGACCGTGCTTACTAGCGGGATCAGCCCCCTGCCGAGCAAATCCGTATATGTCGCGTCGCGATGGTTGTCCTGCATGGTGAGGTATCGGTTGATCAGCCACCCCATCCCCGGGACGGTTGGCTGGTATCCCTGGATGACACGTAGCCTGATCATGTTGGCTTCACGGAAACTTTGACTGGAAACGCTTCGGCTACCCGCCCCACGCGACCCTTGAGCACTGTGTGGAATCACCCGACTGCCACCGCCGATGGTGTATTGCAAGAGTGGACTATTCCAAATCGAGAAGCTCTCCCGGGTGGGATTTTCCAGAACAATACGGGCATAACTGCGAGACGGATTTTCACCCCCGTCGTTGCGACCGGTAACCATATCCTTTGACTGGATCTGCGCAGCGATCAGGTCGTCAAGGCTTTGGCCGCCACGTACCAATGGCACCATTGCATGGATATAGGCTTGCTGGATCGTCTCGATATTCGCATGCGCCGATGCACCGGCCCGGGCCGCCATGAATACCGCATGATTGAACTGGTGCCGGACCAAGTACAGCATGCCCAATTGCAGGGTCGCCATGCACAGCACGATCGCAAGAGTGCAAGCAAGAGTGAGCTCAAGCAGGCCGGCACCGCGCTGGCGATGCGGCGACGGCGCAGTGATCCGGTGAAGCAGTGTCCGGGAAGTGCTGGCAATGAAAAAAAAAGCGCTCATGCAAGTCGGCTCAGGAAAAAAATGCTGTACTGGCAATCACGATCCGGCATGCAGAAACTGCATCGCAATCGGGAAAAACAGTACGACAAACGTACAAGGAAAAATGAAGGCGATCAACGGCAGCAGCAGTTTTACCGGCGCTTCCAGCGCTTTTTTCTCGGCGCGCTGAAAACGTTCGGTGCGACGCTGGTCAGCCTGTGCGCGCAGCACCGGGCCGAGATTCATTCCCATGCTTTCAGCCTGAATAACGGACGTCACGAAGCTGGTGATACCGGGTTCGCGCAAGCGCTCGGCCATCGCGCGCAATGCTTCGGCGCGGGCTTTACCGGCACGCACATCGCGCAACACACGCTGACACTCGTCGCGAAACGCACCCGGCGGTCCCTTGTCGACCGCTTGATTCAGCGCCCCTTGCAGATTCAGTCCGGCCTCGACGCATAATGTGACGATGTCGAGAAAAAAAGGCAGGCTCTTGAGGATCTCACGCTGACGCAACGCGATCCGGTCATGCAACCAGAAGCGCGGCATGGCCCAGCCCAACACCATGCCGCATAACGCCGCCTCGCCATAGGCGGCCATGCCAAACGGTTGCACCCCGACCCGACTGCGCGCCAGCGTGAAGAGCAACCAGCAGCACAGCGCCGCTGCCGTACTCATGCTCAACAGACACGCGGCAAGAAACTGGCTCGGCGTGAGCATGTAATCGAGCCCGGCACGCCGTATCCGCAACCACGACTTGTCGTCGGTTGACGTGACGCCAAGTATTGCAAGGTAATGACTGATCCACTGAATCGGCCACCAGACCAACCGGAAACCCAGCGGTGGTGCATCCTTGTAAGACCGATTTTCGGCCGGCATCCTGACCACGGACCGGCCTACCAGCCAGCCGACCAATGCGACCGCCGACCCGACGGCAAGCGCCAGCAGGATGATTACCGTGGAATGGGACAGGGTCGGAGTCATCAGACGTCGATCGCCACGATCTTGCGGATCAGCACAATGCCCATGATTTCCAGGAAGGCGATCACGGCCAGCGTGGCCCAGCCGATCTGGCTATGCCACAGATAGCTCATCGACTCGGGCTCCATTTTATTGAGTATGGCCATCAAGGTCAGCGGCAGCATGCCGACGACCCAGGCCTGCAGTTTGCCCTGCGCAGTCAGTGCGACTATCTTGCCCTCCATTTGCAAACGACTGCGCACCGTAGACGAAGTGCGCTCCAGCGCCTCGGCCAGACCACCACCCGTCTCTGCCGCAATCCGCATGGCGGACACCACGAGTGTGGTCGTGGTCGTCGGGATGCGTCGGCTGAGGTTGGTCAGGCTTTGTTCCAGCGTGACGCCAAGGCGCTGTTCGCGCAGCATCAGCGAGAATTCCTGTGCCAGCGGGGCTTGTGATTCGGCCACCAGTTGCTGGGTTGCGGCATTGAGGCCGATGCCGGCGCGCAAACCGCCAGAGAGCATCAGCAAGGCATCGGGCAACTGCGCATCGAACTGCTGCAGGCGACGCGCATGCAACCAGCGGTAGAGCGCGCGCGGCAGCAAACCCAGCCCGAAAAATACCGGCAATGCCAGCAAGGCACTGCCGGTCAGCAACCAGGCAATGACACCACCCAACAACATCACGGTAAGGTTGGCAACAAACAGTTTGGCCGGGTCAATGAACAGAAAAAATTCCCGGGCCTGAAAACGGGTCCGATCGGTAAAGCCGGCACGATAGCGCTCCAGCGCTGCGCCACCCTCCTTCAGAATGACCCAGCTCAGCAATGCCGTGGCCAGGCAGACCACCACGCTGATGACCAGGACCAACCAGTCCTGACTGCCCGTCGCGCTCATGCCAGATCCCGTGGTGCCGACGCCAGTGTCGCGTCTGGTTTGAAAATCGACAGGTCCGGCGTAATGCCGGCCGCGCGCAAGTCATCGTAAAAAGTCGGCACCAGATCGCAACCGGTAAAGCAACCACGCACCTTGCCCGCCTTGCTGTCGACACCCTGGCTGGCAAAACGGAATAATTCCTGCAACAGGATTTTGCCACTTTCCATCCCGGTGATTTCGGTGATGCTGGTGACCATCCGGGTGCCGCAGGCAAAACGGCTTTGCTGCACGATGATGTCGACGGCCGAGCTGATTTGTTCGCGGATGGCCTGCAGCGGCAAATCCATCCCGGCCATCAGCACCATGGTCTCAAGCCGGGCCAGTCCGTCGCGCGGCGTGTTGGCATGCAAGGTGGTCAGTGACCCTTCATGGCCGGTGTTCATCGCCTGCAGCATGTCGAGCGCTTCAGCGCCACGGCACTCGCCGACGACGATGCGGTCGGGCCGCATCCGCAAGGTGTTGCGCACCAGATCGCGGATCGTGACGGCGCCCTTGCCTTCGATATTGGCGGGCCGCGCTTCAAGGCTGATCAGGTGGGCGTGGTGCAACTTGAGTTCGGCCGCATCCTCGACCGTGATCACGCGCTCGTGATCGGGAATACAGTTCGACAGGATGTTGAGCAGCGTCGTCTTGCCGGAACCGGTACCACCGGAGACTACAATATTCTTGCGCGCGACCACACAGATGCGCAGGAACTCGGCCATCGCGGCACTGAGCGAACCCGCCCTGACAAGGTCATCAGCAGTCAGCTTGCGACGGGCGAATTTGCGGATCGTCAGCGTGGCACCCTTCAGAGCCAGCGGCGCGATGATGGCATTGACGCGCGAGCCATCCTTGAGACGTGCATCGACCATCGGCGAGGATTCGTCGATGCGCCGGCCGAGTGGCGCGACAATCCGTTCGATCACGCCCAGCACTGCCCGTTCGCCGGTAAAGACCAGCGGATGCCGGTGCAGCCGGCCGGCCCGCTCGACATAGATCTCATCATAGCGGTTGACCATGATTTCACTGACCTGTTCGTCCGCAAGCAACTCCTCCAGCGGACCAAGGCCGATCGCCTCGTTGAGCACTTGCTGACGCAACAGGTCGCGATCGAGTTCGCAGGCAATCTCGGTGTCGCGAGTCAGCATGATTTGCCGGATCAACGCATCGGTATCGTGTCGCAATTGCTGGTCGGACATCGCCGATACATCATGTCGACGCAAATCCATCGTCTGTAACAGTTCGGCATGCAGCCGACGGCGCCACTCGAACTCGAGTTCGCGCTGCGCCGGATTGGCTGATGCATGGTTCACCAGCGGCAGCACCAGCGGGCCGGCCGGCATGAGGGTGTCGCCCGTCACGACCGGCGGATCCTGCTCGGGTATTGCTGCGCCGCGGCGCGAAGAACTTGTCGCCGCGACGGGTTCGCTGTCGGGCATCAGCGCGGCAACCTGTAACCGGTACGGACCGATACCAATCAGGTCATGTCGTTGCAGCGGACCGGCATGGACATCAATGCGTTCGCCGTTGACACTGACACCGCCGTAGGCACCCAGACACTGGATCATGATGCCGGACGGCGTGGTCATCAAACGGGCATGATCCTGGGCGATACGCCAGTTCGCCAGACGAATTTCATTCTGGCGCGATTTGCCGATGCCGCAATCAGCAGGTGTCTCAAGTGTGCTGATGGAGCCATCGGGGTCAATGATTTTGATATGCAACATGGTGTATCCGGTCTTAATGGGCCGACATGCCAAAAGGGGCTAACTCCGTGGTCGCGGAGGAGGTCGATTCGACCTGTGGCCGGGACGGCACCGAGGATTGAACCGGCCGCAGCGGCGCCGGTGGCGTCGGTGCAGGTACGTTGACAGGTGCTTGCAGTGGCGCTGGCAACCGGAGCGTTGCCGGCGTTTCCAGAAACGGCTGCTTGCCGAGGTTGTTTTTCAGCTGATCGGTGGTGCGCTCGATGCGCTCGATCAAAGCGGGACTGCGGCTGTCAACAAGGGTCGGCGTGACAAACACGACCAGTTCGGTTTCCTTGTTCTCGAAACGCTTGGACCTGAACAGCGCACCGAGCACCGGCATATCGCCGAGCAATGGCACTTTGTCGATGCTGGTGCTGTTATCGGATTGCAGCATGCCGGCCAAGACGATGGTGTCGCCCGCCACCACATTGAATTCGGTCTTGGTCTTGCGCGTTTGCAGCCCGGGACCCGCCGCGGTGCTGATCGATGCATCAATCTTGCTGACTTCGGCATCGATGGTGGCGCGAATGACGCCGTTGCGGTCAACCTTGGGCAGGATATCGAGCTTGATGCCGTAGGGTTTGAACTGAACCGTCACGCCGTTAATCGTCGCCACCGAATATGGAAATTCGCCACCGGCCAGGAAACTGGCTTTGGTCCCGCTGCGGGCTGACAACTGCGGTTGCGCCAGCAAGCTGGCCTTGCCTTGTTGGGCCAGTAAATTGAGTTGCGCGTTCAGACCGAGATTGACTGCACTGAGTACATTAAGTGCACCCGGTACCAACAGCGGCGAGCCGCTGCCTTGCGGCGCAGTGATCGGCGCGGTATTGGCACTCTGAATATTGACCTGATAAGGACCATCGTTGCCGCGCCGGACCGGCGACCAGATCGCGCCGACTGCCGCCCCGCCGACACTGCCCCACTTGAGGCCGATGTCGCGCAATTCATTGGTCGGGAATTCAACCACCTTCACATCCAGCATCACCATCGGCTCCCAGCCGATCTGGTTGGTAAAGTTGATGATTTGCGGATAGCGCTTTTCGAGCATGTCGATTTTTGCCAGCTCGACATCGGACAGGTTGTCGCCCTCGATGATGACCTTGTCACCGATGATCGATGTGCGGGTGCCGGGCATCGCCTTCAGGAAAGCCGTCACGTCGCGGGCAATGCGCGTGGTGTCACCGGGCACGATACTGACCTTCACGCGCTGGTAGCGTCCATCGGCATTCCAGACGAACAGCGACGAGGTCCCGACCCCGTTGGCAAACACGATCACTTCCTTTTCATCAAGCGCGGCAGCCGACATGATCTGACCGTTGCCAACCGCAATGCGCGCCACGCCGGGAGTCGGAAAGACGCGCGACTCACCGACGAACATTTCAATCTCCGGGATCAGGCTCTGATCGTTTTGCGGCGTGATCGGTGCGTAGGGTCGCATTGCCGCTGACGGGCGATGCACGGTGGGTTTGAGTTGCACGGCGTAGCCATTGCGTGGTGCCGCCGCTGCTACAGTCGAGGCTGCGGCCAGCGCTGAAGCAGGAGCGCCATCGGGCGGCGCACTGTCCGAGGTCGCCGCCGTCGTCGAAGGCACAGGATCCGGAACCGTTGAGGTCACCGCTGGCAGCGATACCACGGACCGTGCGACCGCGCGGGTCGATGGCGCAGCGGATGTCGTCGGCGTTGCCGGTATGACCGGAGCCACACCTTGCGCATGGACCTGCAATAACGTCAGGCCAGCACACAGGCTGACCCCGCCAGCGACGCTGCGCCAGCGTGAAAACGTCACCACTTCGTGGTCGGCGCAGGAAAGCGACGGCAGGCTGGCAACGCGACTAGGTAACACGCACAGCGCGTCCCGGCCCTTGTGGTGGGAACTGATCATGGCAAGTAGTTTTTATTTGAAGTTAAGAACGTCGGGAAACCGGGCGCACAGGATGGGTGACGATGTCAGGGGTGTGCTGGCGGCGCAGTTGTCCGCGTCGCTGGGGCTGCTGCTGTTGGGGCTGCTGTTGCTGGTGGTATCGATGGCGACTGTTTCATTGCCTGCAGCATATCGAGGCCAGCCTGCATCGGATCGGCCAGTGGATTGGTTTCGGCTCCGGATGACCCGCCTAACTTTAGCGATCCGGGAGTGAATTTTCCGGCCCCGCCATACAACACAGGAATCGTACGGTCCGGACGGAATCGCTCGGGCTGCAAACCGAGCAACGCGGCAAGGTCGCCACGGGTACCTGGCATCGGAGCGTGATCGGCCGGATTGCGCAACAAGGCAGTGAGCTTGCCCGCCTCACGCGCGACGATGACATTTTGTGCCTGCTCGGGTGTCGTGGCTAGCGTCACGGTACTGAACTGGCGACGCTCGCCGGTGCGGGAATCATCGACCACACGCTGTCCGGTGGCCATCACCTGAACTGCTTGCAGAAGCGGAAACGTGATTTTTTTACCGCTGCGATCGACCGAAACGATCAGGTCGATGCTGTCACCGGGTTCGAGCAAACCGGAAATCGAATTGATTTCATCGACCGGCACCGTTATCGCCCGATGACCCGCATCCACACGGGCCGAAAACGTTGGTACTTTTTTGCCTTCCATCAGCCCCCACATGACCGATTCCCCGGCCTTCAGTGCGTACGCAATCGGCTGGCCGTCGATGCGGGTAAATTGCTCCGGCAGCACCGATGCAGAATGGGCAAACTCCCGCGGGATCTGGCGGACGGCGACATTAGCGGCGCTGAGCAAGGTGCCTTTGCTCAGGTCGCCCTTGGCGACGACGACCGGTACCGTCGGCCCCTTGCCGCGCGCCTCGATGCTGGCAATCTGGTCGCTCAGAAAACTACGCGCCAGCAATGCTGCCCCGACGCCGATGGTCAGTGCGAGGCCGAGGACTAGCCAGGTTTTTTCGGGCTTGAAGTTGCCGAAGAGGGAGAATTTCATGGTTGTGCGGACGGACGTGGAAATAAGTTTCGGAGAAAATAATGAGCGTGACAGGCGATGGAAATGCCTACCGGGATATATCGTTGTCGTAGGCCGACAAACCTTTTTTCTTGATTCCCTCGGCAGAAGTCGCATCGGCGGATGTTTGTGCTGCCGTGATCGCATCGGTGGCCGACTTGCCTGACAGTTCCTGCGCAATCCCGGCAGTCTGATTACGGATCGTTTGCCCAAAAAACTGGTAAACCGCAATTGCAGCAACAGCCACAAGCGCGACGATGACAATATATTCGGTCATGCCCTGCCCGCTTGCATGACGAACAAAGGAACTGGTGTGGTGTCTCATTGAGGGACCTCCTGACTAATTGGATTGACAAGGAAAGATGTCAATTTACCCAATTTTCCTGAACCGCCATCAGGTAATTTTTTTTGCAGTTGTGTAGTCGCTCATGGCAAAATCCGGCAAAAAATGGCTTTAAATGGATGTCTTTCGCATCAACCATTCCCACTACCTGCCTGCCTGTCCATGACGGATACTAACGATGCGACATGAGCGTATGACAACGCGAGAGACCGTGCTGCGAGAGGCCCTTCCGCTCCAAATGGACATTTCTGCGCGCCATTTTCGCAAGCCAAAAAAACTATTGTCTCGGTGACAAATTCATGTTGCAGCCAAGCGATAGCCAGCTCAACAACTAGTCACTATCAGGGGGATATATCGGCAGGAAAAAAGGTGACTGAGAGAGGGTGGCTGAGAGAGGGTGGCTGAGAAGCAGCTGCGCCAGGACATGCCTGGCGCAAGTAAAACGGGTGTCCGGCGTTGCACCGGCACCCTGTCAACAATAATTATTTGGCAAACTT
>CAILRJ010000199.1 GCA_903836575.1 uncultured Burkholderiales bacterium | reverse complement strand
TGCTCGATGTCGTCATGATGGGCCACACCGAGATGTGGGCAGCGATGGCCGAGCGTGACGCGATCTACGCGAACCCGGACGCCACCGACGACGATTACATGAAAGCCGCCGACCTCGAAGCGCGCTTTGCCGAATACGACGGCTACACCGCCGAAGCCCGTGCCGGCGAATTGCTGCTCGGTGTCGGTGTGTCGATCGACCAGCATCAGGGTCCGATGAGCAATGTTGCGCCAGGCTGGAAATTGCGTGTCTTGCTGGCGCAGGCGCTGTTCTCGAACCCGGACATCCTGCTGCTCGACGAACCGACCAACAACCTCGACATCAACACCATCCGCTGGCTCGAAGATGTGCTCAACGAGCGCAACTCGACGATGATCATCATTTCGCATGATCGCCACTTTCTGAATCAGGTGTGCACCCACGTCGCCGACATGGACTACGGCACGCTCAAGGTCTACCCGGGCAATTACGACGACTACATGTACGCTTCGTCGCAAGCCCGCACGCAGCAACTGTCGGTCAATGCCAAAGCCAAGGACAAGGTCGCCGAACTGCAAGAATTCGTGCGTCGTTTCTCGGCCAATAAATCGAAAGCCCGCCAAGCCACTTCGCGCGCCAAGATGATCGACAAGATCAAGGTCGAAGACCTCAAGCCGTCGAGCCGGGCCAATCCGTTCGTGCGTTTTGACGGCGAAAAGAAATTACATCGTCAGGCGGTTCAGATTGAAGGTCTGTCAAAAACCTACGACCGCACGCTATTCAAGAAATTCGACATCATGGTCGAGGCGGGCGAACGTATTGCCATCATCGGTGCCAACGGTGCAGGCAAAACCACGTTGCTGCGCGCGATGGGCGGCATGGCATTGTGCGGACTCGATGGTGATACCGGCAATGTCAAATGGGCCGAGCATGCCAACGTCGGCTACATGCCGCAGGATCCGACCGAAGACTTTGCGACCGACAAGACACTGACCGAATGGATCGACCAGTGGACCAAGGAAGGCGATGACGACCAGGCGGTACGCTCGATTCTCGGACGCCTGCTGTTTGGCGGCGATGACGTGAAGAAGCCAGTCAAGGTGCTGTCCGGTGGTGAGAAGGGCCGGATGATGTACGGCAAGCTGATGCTGGGCCGTCACAACGTGCTGCTGATGGACGAGCCGACCAACCATATGGACATGGAATCGATCGAGTCGCTCAACGTTGCACTCGAAAAATACGCCGGCACGCTGATTTTCGTCTCGCATGACCGTGAGTTCGTGCAGTCGCTGGCGACGCGCATTCTGGAAGTCAAGGAAAACGAAATCATTGATTATCCTGGCTCGTACGAAAACTATCTGGCCAGTCAGGGTATCGACTAAGTTATCGACTAAGTCATTGACGAAGCCGTCACTAAAAAAAACGGAGCGCATGGCGCTCCGTTTTTACGTGTGCGCAGTGCGCTTAGCTCAGTTCGTCAGCAAACGCATGATTGACATCACGGTGACCGGCTTCGTCGGCACGCACGGCGATGACGACTTCACGCAGGCGGGCATCTGCCGGCAGGCTCCAGTACTTGATCGCAATGGCGGGAGCGGCGATGTTCTCATGCTCGCCCTTGTCGATACCGGCCAGATACTCGGTGTAGCTGTAATACGCTTCTTCCTCGAAGTAGCCGACGATACGGTGCGCGGTTTTGGCCGAGAACAGGTAGATGAAAAAGTACAGGTTGTAGAACACCAGTTGCGTCACAAAAATTACCAGGCGTTCAAAGCCGGAAGGCTTGGCGATCTCGATAAAAGTCATCAAGTGCATCCGTTCGTTTTCGGCTTCGTCGAGCAGCGTGTGAACCCAGCCGTGGTCGTCTTTGATCAGGCGCAATGCTTTCAGATGCTGTAACAGGCCGCCGACCATGCCGGGTACGGCGGCGACGGTTTCCAGCACGACCGCACGGTGGCCGTATCGTTTGGCAAAAAAGACGTCTGCCAGAAAGCGCAGGAACTTGGTGAATTTCAGCGCGAAGCGGTCGGACAGGTCGCGTGGTTCGTAATGGGTGATGATTTCTGCAGAGGCGCGCATGGGGCTTTCCTTGTGGGTGGGCTGGTCAGGGAGGCTACGAATGGTGATCGTATTCTGCCTGATTCAAGTTGTAGGGTAGCATCGCGGTTGATGGTTGGTTACCGGTCCAGGTCACATAGCGCGCGTGATTTGTCCGGCAACGTACCGGTTCTCGCCCGTGAAGCTGCAGCAACGGGTGTCATCCCGGTCAAAGCCCATTAAAATGCCGTTCTCGTCCCACTCTTTTTTATCGTCCACACCATGCCTACGCCAGCCATCCAGACCATCGAATTCGAACGTCCGCAAATGCAATCGGGCACCAGTTGCAGTGCGCAAGCCTGGGCCCGTGTGCCGGTCACGCCGACACCTGCCGAGAAGATTGCCCTGAAAGAACGTATCAAGCGCCTGCTGATTGAAAAACAGGCGGTACTGGTCGCGCACTACTATGTCGATGCCGACTTGCAGGATCTGGCCGAAGAAACCGGTGGCTGCGTATCGGACTCACTCGAAATGGCACGCTTCGGGCGCGATCATCCGGCCACGACACTGGTGGTCGCCGGCGTGCGCTTCATGGGCGAAACCGCCAAAATTCTCAGTCCCGAAAAAACCGTGCTGATGCCGGATCTCGATGCCACCTGTTCGCTCGATCTTGGTTGTCCGGCCGATGAATTCGCCGCTTTCTGCGATGCCCATCCGGACCGCACCGTGGTGGTCTATGCCAATACCAGCGCGGCGGTGAAGGCCAGAGCCGACTGGATGGTGACTTCCTCGATCGGCCTCGACATCGTCGCTCACCTGCATGCGCAAGGTAAAAAAATCCTGTGGGCGCCGGACAAGCATCTCGGTGGCTACATCCAGAAACAGACGGGTGCCGACATGCTGTTGTGGCAGGGTTCCTGTCTGGTACATGACGAATTCAAGGGCGTTGAACTCGAACTGCTGATCAACGAACATCCGGAGGCGATGGTGCTGGTCCATCCCGAGTCGCCTGCTGCGGTGGTGGCATTGGCCGATGTGGTCGGCTCGACCTCGCAACTGATCGCGGCGACGCTGACACCAGGCGTCGATACCTTCATCGTCGCCACCGACAACGGCATCCTGCACAAGATGCGGCTGGCGGCTCCCGGCAAGACCTTCATCGAAGCGCCAACCGCCGGCAACAGTGCGACGTGCAAAAGCTGTGCACATTGCCCGTGGATGGCCATGAACGGTTTGCAGAATCTGGCCGACGTGCTTGAATCGTTGAGCAACACGATCGAGGTCGATCCCGCCATCAGCATCAAGGCAAAAGTCTGCATTGACCGCATGCTTGATTTTGCGGCGCAAAAAAAGGCCAACGTGCGGCCGTCTGCTGACCTCGCGCAAGAACAAACACTTTTTTCAGGGATCGGGCCAGCATGAGCAACCTCGTTAATCCGTTCGCCCCTTTCGAGCCCGCGCTAGCCGCCGCACTCGACGCCAATGTTGCATTGGCTTTGGCCGAAGATGTCGGTAGCGGCGATATCACCGGCTTGCTGGTACCCGGCGACGCGATCGTGCAAGCGCGTGTGATCGTGCGCGAAGTCGCGGTGCTGTGTGGCGCACCGTGGTTCGAGGCAGTGATGACGCAACTCGATGCGCGTATCCGTATCGACTGGCGTTACGACGAAGGCGAATTGATGCGCCCCGACAGCGTGGTCTGCCAGATCGAAGCACCGGCCCGCGCATTGCTGACCGGCGAGCGCAGTGCACTCAATTTCTTGCAGATGATGTCCGGCGTGGCCAGCCAGACCCGGCGCTACGTCAGTCTGGTCGCCGGTACCACCGCCGGTATTCTTGATACCCGCAAGACCTTGCCCGGCCTGCGGCTGGCGCAAAAATATGCGGTACGGGTCGGTGGCGGTGCGAACCAGCGCCTGGCCCTTTACGACGGCATCCTGATCAAGGAAAACCATATTGCTGCTGCCGGCGGAGTCCGGCTGGCGATGGAAAAAGCCTTTGCGCTGAACGCCGGCGTGACGATACAGATCGAAGTCGAATCAATCGACCAGTTGAAGGAAGCGCTGGCGGCCGGTGCGCGCTCGGTGCTGCTGGATAATTTTTCGCTCGAGCAGATGCGTGAAGCCGTTGCACTCACCTCCGGCGCGGCACTGCTGGAGGCGTCCGGCGGGATTAACTTCGATACGGTGCGGGCGATCAGCGAAACGGGTGTTGACCGTATTTCGATCGGCAGTCTGACCAAGGATGTGCGCGCCACCGATTATTCATTGCGGATCATCGCGGCATAATTGCCCAAGCTGGATTAGCTGGATTAGCTGGATTAGCTGGATTAGCTGGATTAGCTGGACGGGCCGCACCGCATTGTGTGCCCCTGCCGCAGATTGTCGGGCGCGGTGATGGCGCGCGGGCGGGCATCATTGTGCTGCCCTCCTTTTTTTCCAGAATCACGTTGTCGCATCCTCGCGTTTGACCATCAGCGCTACCCGGTCGATATCGTGGTGATACCCACCGATTTGCTGCACATCGCCGACTCCGGCAGACGTTTGCCGCCCCTCCAATCGTTGCCACCGGATGCTGCGTTCTCCCAATGACAAGGCGGCGACCGCCAGTTGCATTGACCATCGTGTGTTCCTCTATTTTTCGAAGTTTGTCATGTTCGGCCATCCTCGAGTTTGTCGATCTCGGAGCGGCCGCGTGCAATCGCCGGCAGCGCTTGCCGTGACGCCAGCGCAAGACCATATGCCGAGGTGTTCGGCATCGATCAAACTTTATGCGCTGCTCATTGAATTCGCCGCGTGCCGTGGATCGGCAGGATCTGCGTAACTTGTTAGTCTCGATAAAAATTACTATAAATTAATATTTATTACATACAACTAGTTGGTTGCGTGATACTGCAACCAATACTACTGGTTGGAATAATAGTTTATCGGTATCTGTCAGATATCTGAATGTTCAGGCCACCGGTTTGCCGCGCAACAAAAATCATTACTCAATCGTGCCATCTGGCACCGTTTCATCATCGTTTCACTGACTGAACAGGGGAAAGCATGGGCAATATGAAAGTGGCCAGCAAGATGGCTTGGGGTTTTGGGGCCGTCATTGCGTTATTGGTATTAATTTCAACAATCAGTATTCTTCGGTTGGCGAGCATCGGTGAGTCAATCAATTTTCTGACGCATGACAAGATGCCCCAAATGGAAGCGCTCAATACTCTCTCAAATGTGGCTCTTGATAACGCAAGGATTGCCCGCGACATTATTTTCCTAACCGATGAAGCAAAAAAGGCGTCCAACAAGGCCAGCTATGACAAAAATCTTGAAGAGGCGACGAAGCAGACGGAATTTTTAGAAAAACATCTGGCCGTGCCTGAAGCGCGTAATTTATTAAAGACACTGACATCAAGCCAAGCCACGTATCGGTCCTATAATAACGAAGCGATACGGTTAGGTCTGTTGAACAAGACCGACGAAGCCATCAGCGTGTTGTACGGTGAAAACTACAAGCTGCAAGCGGCCTATTTTGCTACGATTAAAGAGCTGATTGCCTTTGAGAAAACACAAATAAATCTGGCGGCTGACGTTGCCGCAGAAAGCGCGGCCAGTGCACGCAACCTGATTATTTTCCTTGGCGTTCTCGCGTCCGTGCTGGGCGCCATTGTTGCTGTGGTTATTGCACGCGGACTAGTCAAGCAGCTTGGCGGTGAGCCGCACGAAGCCGCAAATGTCGCCAAAGCGGTGGCGCAAGGCGATCTGACGGTGGCGATCCATGTTGCGCATGGTGATACAAGCAGCCTGATGGCACAGTTGCTGATGATGCAGACCAACCTGATCGGGATTGTTTCCGGTGTGCGCCGGGGCGCCGATACGGTGTCGCTCGCCTCTGCGGAAATCGCGGATGGCAATATGGATCTGTCGAGCCGGACCGAACAGCAAGCCAGTGCACTGGAAGAAACATCGGCGTCGATGGAAGAGCTCGGTACCACCGTGAAGCAGAATGCCGATAATGCCCGTCAGGCCAACCAGTTGGCCCAGAGTGCAAGCAACGTCGCCGTGGCAGGAGGGCAGGTGGTGTCGGAAGTGGTGGAAACCATGAAGGGCATCAATGCCAGTTCACGCCGCATTACCGACATCATCAGCGTGATCGACGGGATTGCTTTTCAGACCAATATCCTGGCACTCAATGCCGCAGTGGAAGCCGCCCGTGCTGGCGAGCAAGGTCGTGGTTTTGCGGTCGTGGCGACCGAGGTGCGAAGCCTGGCACGGCGCAGCGCCGATGCTGCCAAGGAAATCAAGGTGTTGATTAGCGACAGTGTCGAGCAGGTCGAGCAAGGCACACTGCTCGTCACGAAAGCCGGTACGACGATGGAAGAAATCGTCTCCAGCATCGGGCGTGTCACCGACATCATGGGAGAGATCAGCGCGGCAAGCATGGAACAGAATCAGGGCGTGTCACAAGTGTGCGAAGCTATTCTCACGATGGATCAGGCGACCCAGCAAAATGCGGCGCTGGTCGAAGAAATGGCCGCTGGTGCGACCAGCCTGAGAGAAGAGTCCACGCAGTTGGTGCAAGCGATGGCCGCGTTCAAGCTCGATGAACGCCAAGGACAGCACGCTGCACCGTTTGTGCCGCGCAAAGCGCCGTCCCGTCTTGTGGCTGTGCCGAAAGCGAAAGCGGCATCCGCGCCGAGATCGCTGGCAAGCCGTTCGTCGGGCGGTGCGGCATCTGAAAGTCAGGCGCGACTGGCCAATGGCGTCGACGGAAGCTGGGAAAGTTTCTAACGACCTGGCGGCAGGCATTTTCGCGGCGCAGAGGCTGGCGACTCAGCCTGCCTCTGCTCTCAGGCACCCTGCCTGGCGCCAGTCCGGCGACAGCACCGTCGGCAGCGCCTCCGGCAAAGTATCCGGAAAGTCCCGGCTGAGATGCAGGCTGAGATGCAGGCTGAGATGCAGGCTGCAACTCTCGCGTCGTGACAGCGCGCCATGCACGATCAGCACGGCGACCTCGACCAGATTGCGCAATCCAGCAAGTCGCACGTGATCCGGAAGTGTACGTAACACGCGAAGATCTCTTACTTGAGCAAACGGATCCGGCGCTGAGTGTCAGGTTGCCTCCGGCGTACGCGCCAAGCCATGACCGGTTCCGACGCCATAGTCTTCCAGCAGCTACCGCTGAGTCATCCGGGAGAAATCCTTGGCGTGCTAATTATTTCCCGGATTCCGTGGGTGCCATTCGATTAACTATTTGCGTATCTATGCCATCATGGCCGCATGAAAACACTCTTGCGTCTGTTCGGATTGGTTCACGCCTTGATGGCATGTCTGTTTGCCTGCGCTGCGCTTATGCTGATTGCCATTGCTGCCCATATGGGATGGTTGGCCGTCGTGGGTACGTGGGACCGGGCTGCAGCGCAGGCAGTTATCGGGGCGCTAGGGATATTGACAGTCGCCGTCGTCGCTCTGCAAATTGCCGAAACGATCATTGAAGAAGAGGTCATTCGCGACGCCGATATCAGCGCTCCGACCCGGGTTCGCCGGTTTTTGTCGCGGTTCCTGGTAGTCATCGTGGTGTCGCTATCCATTGAAGGCTTGGTCGCAACCTTCAAAGCGCAAGAAGATCCCATGCAACTTCTGTACGCAGCCAGCATGTTGGTGGGAGTCGGCGTGCTGCTGGCTGCGTGGGGACTATTCATACACCTCAACCGCTCGGCCGAGGAATTAGAACCTGGGGCAATGGAAGATGCAAAGCGCGAAGACCACAAAGTCAGGTAGGGTTGCTGTTTCATTCTTCACGCAGAATCCTGTCCCGATCGCGCCATCGCCAATCGTGTTCACGACCGGCGAATGTTACACGCGAGGGGAGATTCATGGCGTACTCGGTGGTAGCAAGGTGTCCTGTCTGCCAAGCGTAGATGGCAAGCTGGTCGCAGCTTGCCTGACTTTAACGTTTAGTCCGGCAGCACCAGCCGTGGTGTTGTGCGGTCAAGGTCCTAAAACCACCCCTGCCAGCAAGCTCCTGGCGTTACAGCGCGAAAAACTTCCGGTATTCATCAAAAAAGCCGCTGGACGATGGCAGTTTTGCGGTGAGTTTCGCGTGGCAGAGTTTTTAGTGGACGGACCACGCTTTGAAGAGTTCATCGCCGGCTCGGGCCGTTCGCTGGCAAGCGTGTCCTATGTAGTATTGCTGCGGCCAAGCTAGTGTTCTCGTTGACCTTGCATGTGGATGGCAACCAGGCCGACCTGCAGTCTGGTTGCTGATGGCCCTAGCGCCAGTCCGGTGACAGCACCGTCGGCAGCGCCTTCGGCAAGGTATCCGGAAAGTCCCGGCTGAAATGCAGGCCACGACTCTCGCGCCGTGACAGCGCGCTATGCACGATCAGCGAAGCCACTTCGACCAGGTTGCGCAATTCGAGCAAGTCGCGCGTGATCCGGAAGTGCGCGTAGTACTCGTCGATCTCTTCCTTGAGCAAGCGAATCCGGTGCTGGGCGCGTTCGAGTCGCTTGGTGGTACGCACGATGCCGACGTAATTCCACATGAAACGACGCAGCTCGTCCCAGTTGTGCGACAACACGACTTCTTCGTCGGCATTGGTGACGCGGCTTTCATCCCAGGCGGGCAGGGCGATTTCGTTGCGGGTCGGTTGTTGTTCGATGAATTGCGCTGCGGCGCGACCGAGCACGATGCATTCAAGCAGCGAATTGCTGGCCAGCCGGTTGGCACCATGCAAGCCGGTGTAAGACGTTTCGCCGACCGCGTACAAGCCCGGCAGATCGGTGCGTCCCGACAAGTCCGTGACCACGCCACCGCAAGTGTAATGTGCGGCCGGTACCACCGGAATCGGCTCTTTGGTGATGTCGATACCCAGCTCCAGACAGCGCGCCAGGATGGTCGGAAAATGCTCCTGCAAAAACTCCGGCGACTTGTGGCTGATGTCGAGGTCGACGTGATCGAGGCCGCGTTTTTTCATTTCGGCGTCGATGGCACGGGCGACGATATCGCGCGGTGCCAGTTCGGCGCGCTCGTCCTGTTCCAGCATGAAGCGCGTGCCGGCGGCGTCGCCGGCCGATGCCGGTAATTTCAGCATGCCGCCCTCGCCGCGAACGGCTTCGGTAATCAGGAAGGACTTCGCATACGGATGGTACAAACAGGTCGGATGGAACTGGATGAATTCCATGTTGGCCACGCGGCAGCCGGCGCGCCAAGCCATCGCGATACCGTCGCCGGTCGCGGTGTCGGGGTTGGTGGTGTACAGGTAGACCTTGCCGGCACCGCCGGTGGCCAGCACCGTGTGATCGGCTGCGATGGTGCTGACCTTGCCGCTCTTGACGTCCTGCACATACAGGCCGAGGCAATGCGGTTCTTCGCTGCCACCGGGCAGCTTGTTCGACTTGATCACGTCGATTGCGTAGTGATGTTCAAGCAGCGTGATGTTCGGATTGTTGCGCACGATCTGTTCCAGCGTGACCTGCACCGCATGACCGGTCGCATCGGCGGCGTGGATGATGCGGCGCTGGCTGTGGCCGCCCTCGCGGGTCAGGTGAAAACCCAGTTCGGCTGTGTCGTCACGGGTGAACGGCACGCCTTGTTCGATCAGCCATTCGATTGCTTCGCGACCATGCTCGATGATGAAGCGGGTCGCGCTTTCGTCGCACAAACCGGCACCGGCGACCAGCGTGTCGGCGACATGTTCGGCATAGCTGTCACCGGAATCAAGCACGGCGGCAATGCCGCCCTGGGCCCAGTTGCTGGCACCGTCGAGCAACTCGCGCTTGGAGATGACAACGACCTTGCGGGTTTTTGCGAGGTGCAATGCGACGGACAGTCCGGCCAGTCCGCTGCCGACAATGGCGACATCAAATTTCATGGTGATTGTTCTTATTTATTGAATGGAGTACCGACTATAGGTTATTTTTGCGCCGCCGTTTGGCAGCGCCTGTCAGGCGTCCGGCAGGACCGGAATCACCTTGGCTGCAGCGGCTTTGGCGATGCTGCGCGCGGTCTCGATATCGGCGGCAACTGCCAGCGCGACACCCATGCGCCGGCGTGCAAAGGACTCCGGCTTGCCGAACAGGCGGATGTCGGTGCCGGGCAGTCGCAACGCTTCGGCGACGCCGTCGAACGCGATGCCCATGGCATCATGGCGGCCATAAATCACGGCGGAGGCACCCGGCGCTTTCAGCGCGACATTGACTGGCAACCCGAGGATGGCTTTGGCGTGGATTTCGAATTCGCTCTGGACCTGGCTGGCCATGGTGACCATGCCGGTGTCATGCGGACGCGGGCTGACTTCCGAGAACCAGACCTGATCACCCTTGACGAACAGCTCGACACCGAACAGGCCACGTCCGCCGAGGTTGTCGGTGACCGCCTTGGCAATTGCTTGCGCATTGACCAGCGCCTTCGAGGCCATCGGATGCGGCTGCCAGCTTTCGACGTAATCCCCGTTGACCTGGATATGGCCGATCGGCTCGCAAAAGGACGTGATGACGTCGCCGTACTCATCGAGCGAGCGCACCGTCAGCAACGTAATTTCATATTCAAAATCAATGAAGCCTTCGACGATTACCCGACCGGCATCAACGCGGCTGCCGGCGGCGGCGTAATCCCAGGCGGCGGCGACTTCATCGGGGCCGTCGAGTTTCGACTGGCCTTTGCCGGACGACGACATGACCGGTTTGATGATGCACGGAAAACCGATCTCGGCGCAGGCCGCCTGCAGCTCGGCCTTGCTGTCGGCGAAGCGATACGGCGAGGTCGGCAATTGCAGTTCTTCGGCGGCGAGCCGGCGGATGCCTTCGCGGTTCATCGTCAGCCAGGCCGCGCGTGCGGTCGGGATGACGGTCACTTCGCCGGCTTGTTCGAGTTCCATCAAACGGGTAGTGGCGATGGCTTCGATTTCTGGCACGACCAGATCCGGTTTTTCCAGCGCGATCAGTGCGGCTAGCGCATCGCCATCGGCCATGTTGATCACGTGCGCGCGGTGGGCGACTTGCTGGCCGGGCGCGTCGGCATAACGGTCAACGGCGATGACTTCGACGCCCAGGCGTTGCAATGCAATGATGACTTCCTTGCCCAGTTCGCCGGACCCGAGCAGCATGACTTTGGTGGCGTTGGACGAGAGCGGAGTGCCGAAGCGGACAGGAGTTTTCATGGGACGGTGCCGGAGTGGGAAAAGTGACCAGCATGATACCGCCTGCCTGCGCTCGCATGGAATGGATTGGTACGGCGACTATAAAAAATATGCTTGTGGTTGCGTGCACAAACCGGCAATCGTGGTCAATTCCCTCCGTTTGCGCGTTCAACCCGGTCCCGGAGAACGTACCGTCGGCTCAGCGATCAGTAGCGTAAATATCCTTGCCTCTGGTTTCCTTGACGAACAACATGCCGATGACAAAACAAGCTGCAGCGATGACGACCGGATACCACAGGCCATAGTAGATGTCGCCTTTGAAAGCCACCAACGCAAATGCCGTGGTCGGCAGCAAACCGCCGAACCAGCCGTTCCCGAGGTGATACGGCAGCGATAGTGCGCTGGTGCGAATCCGGGTCGGGAACATTTCGACCAGCATCGCGGCGAGCGGGCCGTAGACCATCGTCACGTAAATCATCAGGATCGTCAGTAGTAGCAAGACCATCGGCGTATTGATCTGGTCGGGGTCGGCCTTGGACGGATAGCCGGC
>CAILRJ010000198.1 GCA_903836575.1 uncultured Burkholderiales bacterium | reverse complement strand
GCAATTATCTACCAACTGCCGCACGTCTGCGCGTTCGCGCTCCGGTGCAAACAGAGGGCGGCGCAGAGCGCATTGTGCCTGTAAGCGGGCGAGGAAAAGTGGTTCGCTCGCGCAACGCCGGATCATGGCCGCTAATGCGGTAGCATCGCCAACCGGAAAGTAGCCGGCATAGTCGTCGCCGAGCAAGCCGCGATTGCCGGAGATATCGCTGGCAACGACGGCCACGCCGCTGGTAATAGCTTCGATGATGACATTGGCACCGCCTTCCATGATCGAGCTGATGACCATCAGATCGCTGTTTTTCAGGCGCTGGCGAGTGGCTGCATGGGGCTGGTTACCGATCCAGTGATAGCGTGGCTGCCGGTTGGCCGTCGATTTTGCCAAGTCTTCCAGCTGTGTGTCGAGCGCGCCGCCAACGTGCAGGAAGTCGATGTCGTCGTGTTCCAGCTGCTTGCAGGCGCGCAAAAATGTGGCCGGATCTTTTTCCGCACGCAGGTGGCCTATCATGATGACCTTGAGTGCAGCTCGATACCGTTTGATTGCTTTCAGCGTTCGCGCGGATTGATGAATGACGCAGGTTTTTTCGAGCAACGGCACTGGAAGTTCATCCATGCCGGCCGCTTGCAGCACGACCAGACGGGTGGCAATTACCAGTGAATGCTGTGCGACCGGATCCGTGCGGATGTCACGATAGAGATCGGTGCCGGTAAGCACCAGGATGGAAGGACAGCGCTGCTTGAATTCCAGTAGGACGTCTGCCGAACGGCGCGCATGCAGCGCGATCAGTACGTCAGGTTGTAACGTGGCCCCCAGTTTGGTATCGCTGGCCGCACAAACAACGGTATAACCGTCGCGCAGGAAGCGCGACCAGCGCGCCGCAGTTTGCCAGTTGCCATTATTGGCTTTTGCCAGCGCGGGACTGATAATGAGTACAAGTGGTTTAGCCAAGACACCTTTCCTGTGAACCTGATTTTTTTGAAATTGATGAGTAACCATGAACGCTGCAGTTGCTTCTTTTCGCCAGCTACCACCCGGCGATCTTGCTGATGCCTTGCACCAAGCCCGAAATTATACGCTCGCCCTGTTCGACTGTTTTCAGTCGGCAGGGCTGGATGATCCGGCCCATGTGCCCAGGTTGTCTATTCTTAATCCCCCTTTGTGGGAACTTGGTCATCTGGCTTGGTTTGCAGAATGGTACTTGCTGCGGGAAGCGCAGACCAGTGCGCCGGATTCGGCGTTGCGAACCTCGTTGCTGACCAAGGGAGATGACTGGTTCGATTCCAACACGGTGCCGCATCGGGCGCGCTGGACACTGGGTTTGCCGAGTACCGGAGCACTCAAAACTTACTGCCATGAAGTGCTGGACCGGAGTATCGACAAGCTCTCACGTGCTGCATCCGACGATGCGGCGCTCTATTCATACCGTCTGGTACTTGCGCATGAAGACATGCATGGCGAAGCCTTGCTGGCAACGCTTAACCTATTGGGGATTGCTCTTTCGAATGCGTTGGTGCTGCCGCAAACGCCGGGTGGGATGCAGCGTGACATCCATTTTCCTGGCGGGACGGTTCAACTCGGCAGTCGTGCCGGTCATGGCTTCGTGTTCGATAACGAAAAATGGCAGCATGGGTGTCAGCTGGATGCCTACTGTATCGACGCGGCGCTAGTCAGTTACGCGCAATATAGTGAGTTCGTTGCTGATGGCGGCTATCAGAAGCCGCAATACTGGACGGCTGGTGGCAGGGACTGGCTGATGCAACAGGAGCGTTCGGCGCCGCTGGACTGGGTGCGGGATGGACGGCAGTGGCGCTGCCGTCGCTTCGGCGAAATACTGATGCTGCCGATGAACGAGCCGGTGCGTCATGTCAGTCTGTTTGAGGCGCAGGCTTATTGCGTATGGGCAGGCCGCCGATTGCCAACCGAGGCCGAGTGGGAAGGTGCTGCCGGTTCCGGACAACCCGGTTTCCAATGGGGCGACCTGTGGGAATGGACCTGCTCGCCGTTCACTCCGTATGCAGGATTCTCAGCCGATGGATATCGTGAATACTCAGCCCCATGGTTCGATTCGCACCAGTCGGTTCGGGGTGCATCGTTTGCGACACCGGGACGATTTCGCTCTATACATTACCGGAATTTTTATTTGCCGCAACGCAGTGACATGTTTATCGGATTTCGTACCTGTACGATTTAACAGGCAATAAAAAACCCGCGGCAGCCAGGCTGTCGCGGGTTTTTTTATGTCCTCCCGGGTCGCCCCGGGAATCCTTGTGGTGATCGATTAACGATCGCCGTAGGGACGACGGGCAGCGCCGCCGGCGTCGCCGGTACGTGGACCCTTGCTGAAGCTGGTGCCATCTTTGCGCGGTGCTGATGGCTTGCTGAAGGTGCGCTGGCCTGGCTTGGCCGCACTGCGGTTGTCACCTGGTTTCCAGCCGCCTGGCTTTTGGCCGGCGCGTGGAGCTGATGCTGTTTTCTTAGGCTCGAAACCTTCGATCACTTCCACCGGAATCAACTGTTTGGTGAAGCGCTCGATGCGTTTGACGTTGATGCCTTCGGCATGGTTGACCAGCGAGACAGCGACGCCGTTACGACCGGCGCGGCCTGTACGGCCGATACGGTGGACGTAGTCTTCAGGAAATTTCGGCAGATCGTAGTTGAAGACGTGCGTGATTGCTGGCACATCGATACCGCGGGCAGCGACGTCGGTGGCCACCAGAACGCGAACTTGACCCCGACGCATGCCGTCAAGAGTACGGTTACGCGCACCCTGGTGCATGTCGCCATGCAGCGCAGCAGCAGCGAAACCGGCGATGTTCAGACGGTCTGCAATGGTGTCGGCGTCACGCTTGGTGGCGGTGAACACAACAGCTTGATCCATCGTTTCGTCGCGCAGCAGATGATCCAGCAGGCGGTTCTTGTGCGACAGATCGTCGACGAAGTGAACACGCTGGCTGATGTTTTCATGCTTGGTGGCCGAACCGGCGATCTGGATGATCATCGGATTTTTGGTGATGCGTTTGGCCATGTTACCAACCACGCCGTCAAGCGTTGCCGAGAACAGCATGGTCTGGCGGGATTCTGGTGTGGCGGCGACGATTTTTTCGATGTCGTCGATGAAGCCCATGTCCAGCATGCGGTCAGCTTCGTCGAGAACCAGGATTTCCAGTTGCGAGAAATCGATCTTGCCCGATTCCATGTGGTCGATCAGACGACCAGGTGTAGCAACCAGGATTTCCGGGTTTTTTGCCAGCAATTGCATCTGTTTAGGGTAAGGCATGCCGCCCAGGATCGAGACGGCCTTGATGCGACGCATCTGTGAACCGTACTTGTCGGTGGCGGTCGTGACTTGCAACGCGAGTTCGCGGGTTGGGGTCAGAACCAGCATCTTAGGCTGGGCAGCCTTGAAGCGCGGGCGCTCGCCACGGGCCAGTGCGGATTGTTTTTCTTGATTCGGAGTTTTGCTGCTGTCGGCCAGTTGCAGGTCGGCGGCGGTAGCAAATTTGTGCAGTGCAGGCAGCATGAAGGCGGCAGTTTTGCCGGAACCGGTCTGCGAGGAAACCAGCAGATCGCGGCCTTCGATGGCGGCAGGAATAGCCTGCTCTTGTACGCTTGTTGGCTTGATATAGCCGGATTCGGTCAATGCTTTAATTACGGACGTGTGGAGGCCAAGGGCTTCAAAAGTCATTTTTTATCTTTCGTGAACTCAGCGCTGCGCGGCACTCTACAGTGCATGCGATAGCGCAAAAAAAATGCAACGCCAACCAACGAAACAGCTAAGTAACAACAGCTAGTAAACTCAGAGAAATTTCGGCACATAAAGCTTTGCGCCGGGACGGTGTTTGAACATCAACACCAAGAGGCGGGGGGCTTATCGTTAATGCGAAGGGTTTGCGGTGCTACGGTGAATATTGCGGTGTGCAATGAACGAGGCGAAGTGTACAGGGGAAAGATGGCTTGTGTCTAATGATTATTGCACTGCGGCGAATGTCGCAGTCTGGAGCAGTGAGATACGGACCGCCTTGACCGGTAAGGCGGTCCGTATTTTTTGCTAAAGGTTGGCTTACTCGGCAATACCGCCCACGACGTGCGAAAAGCCGCCGTCGACATAAGTAATTTCACCCGTGATGCCTGCTGCCAGGTCGGACAGCAGAAACGCGGCGGCATTGCCGACATCGTCTTGCGTGACATTGCGGCGCAGTGGCGAATGGGTCTTGACGAAGTTGAGAATCTTGCTGAAATCCTTGATTCCGCTTGCAGCCAGTGTCTTGATCGGGCCCGCTGAAATACCGTTCACGCGCACACCCTTCGGGCCCAGCGATTCCGCCATGTAACGCACGCTAGCTTCAAGCGATGCCTTGGCCAATCCCATCGTGTTGTAGTTCGGCAAGGAGCGCATCGCACCGAGATAAGTCAGGGTGAGCAAGGCCGCATTGGGACGCAGCATTGGCAGGGCCGCCTTGGCCATGGCCGGGAAGCTGTAAGCCGAAAT
>CAILRJ010000197.1 GCA_903836575.1 uncultured Burkholderiales bacterium | reverse complement strand
CCGCCGAGATCATGGACGTCAATCCTGACGCAATTGATGCACTGTTCAAGGCAACTGGCACGACGTTGATGATCCACGGTCACACGCACCGCCCTGCCAGGCACCTGGATGCAGCAGGACGCACAAGGCATGTACTGCCCGACTGGGATTGTGACGCCGGGCCGCTACGAGGCGGCTGGGTCGGGCTGGATGCAGCGGGTCAAGTGCAACGTTTCAACGTCGCTGGCGAACCCATCCGGCTTTAATCGAACTGCTGCTTGAAGAGCGCGAACTGAGCCGACAAGTCATCCAATTCTGCATGCAACCGGGCGACTTCGGCCTCCAGTTGCGACAGCCGGTCAGTGCCACCCTCGATCCTGAGCTTGCCTGAAAAAGCACTGGCAATCTCCTGTTGTTCAACAAAAGACGCGCCTGCCAGCAGCGCAGCATAGCGACCGCGTGCCAGCTTTGCCACCAGCGGCGGATACTTGTCGATCAAAAATTGTAACGACGCTTCAACCTGCTCGATGGTGTCGAACGCGTGCAGGCGTTCGCAGCGCGCACGGATTTCACCGGCAGTTTGACTACCCCGCAACATCAATACCGTCAGTACCGCCAGCTTGTCAGGTTCCAGCGTCCACTTGATGCGCATCCGGTGCTCGAACTTGGCAACCCGCGCCCCGGCCTGACTCACTTCAGCAACCAGCTTGCGTTGCATCAATCGCTGCAACACGTCGTGGACAGCGGCATCGCTAAGGGTCATCACCGGATCACGGCTCGACAATTGATTGCAGCCATTCGTCAGTGCATTAAGCGACAGCGGATACGCATCCGGTGTCGTTGCTTCTTTTTCGGAAAGCACGGCAAGGACACGGATTTCGAGCGGGTCAAAAACGTCTTGCTGATCTTCAGATGTCATGGTGCCCTGCCCTATTCAACCATACGATTCAGTGATGCGGGATCGAACTTGTCGAGTCCGGCCATCGTCTCGCAACCGATGCCGGCGCATTTGAGCGCCGCGAGGATCTTGCTGATCTGAAGCTCCTGCGCGGCGGCATTATCAATCAGACCGTGCAGTGCTTTCGACAGCGGATCATCGCCGTTGGGTGAAACACCATAGGCAGCAAACAGACGCGCGGCGGCGTCTTCCTGCGGACTACGTTCCTGCTTGAGGATAATCCGCGCCGGATTACCGACCGCCGTTGCGCCGGCCGGCACTTCCTTGACCACCACCGCATTCGATCCGACCTTGGCGGCGGCCCCGACCGTAAAACCACCGAGCACTTGCGCCCCGGCGCCGATGATCACGCCCGCGCCCAGCGTCGGGTGACGCTTGGCACCTTTGTTGAGCGAGGTACCACCAAGCGTGACGCCCTGATAGATGGTGCAATCGTCGCCGACGTCAGCCGTCTCGCCGATGACGACACCGAAACCATGGTCGATGAAAACCCGCCGGCCGATCGTGGCGCCAGGGTGGATTTCAATACCGGTGAGTATGCGTGCCAGGTACGCGATGAAGCGACCGAACCACTTCAACTGATGCGCCCAGCACCAGCCCGCTGCCCGATGCAAGATGATCGCGTGCAAACCCGGATAGCAGGTCAGCACCTCCCACGCATTACGCGCGGCGGGGTCACGATCGATAATACTGGCGATGTCTTCACGGAGGCGACTGAACATGGTGGGATTACGCTGATGAAAAAAGAAACGATGGTAACCGTTTCAGGAAAAGCCGGGAGCTTCCGGAAACGTGCGACTTAGCGCGGCAATACACTGTCATGCGGGCACAGCCTGCCGGCACGAATAAGCCGGCAAACAACCGGCATTGGCAGCGCATGCCGATACGACCGCGTGGGCACGAGCCAGCCGTGCCCAACCTGCGTGCTAGCCCTTGACCAGGCGCTGACGGCGCGCTTCGAACAGACACACGCCGGACGCGACTGACACATTGAGGCTTTCGACCGCACCAAACATCGGGATGTGCACGAGGAAGTCGCAGGTCTCGGTCGTCAAGCGACGCATGCCTTCGCCTTCCGAGCCCATGATCAGCGCGGTCGGACCGGTGAAGTCACCCTGATACAAGGTCTGTTCAGCGTCTTCGGTCGTGCCGATTAGCCAGATGCCGCGATCTTTCAGATCACGCAGCGTACGTGCCAGATTGGTCACCGTAATGTAGGGGACGCTCTCGGCCGCACCGCTGGCGACCTTGGCCGCCGTCGCATTGAGACCCACTGCACGGTCTTTCGGTGCAATCACCGCATGGGCGCCGGCCCCGTCGGCGACGCGCAAGCAGGCGCCGAGGTTATGCGGATCGGTGATGCCATCGAGGACCAACAGCAACGGTGGTCCGTCGACAGCATCGAGCAATTCATCAAGGTTGCGGGCCAGTGAAACTTCACCGGCTTTAGCAACCACGCCCTGGTGCCGGCGGGTGCCGACCATGTTCGACAGGCGCTGGTCATCGGCCTGGATGACGCGCACCTTGACGGCCGCAGCAGCTTTAAGCATGTCTTTCATGCGTTGATCGTGGCGGGCCGTATCGACATAGATTTCTTCGACAGTCGATGCTTCGTGGCGCAAGCGCGCAGTCACGGCGTGGAAGCCGAAAATCATTTTACTCATGGTTCTTATCGCTTCTTCTTGCCTGCTTTCGGATACGCCTTTGGCGCACGCGAACGGTCTGCTGGTGAGGTGGAGGAATGTCGGCGACCGGATGGTTCGCTTTCCTGATGTTCTTCTTCGGCGCGTCGGGACTCGTTTTTAAGAATCGTCTTGATGCCCGGTTCAGTAACGAGTTTGAGATCAATTTTGCGCGCATCGAGATCGACACGGGCGACCTGCACAGTGACCCGGTCAGTCAACTGATAGCGCATGCCGCTGCGCTCGCCGCGCAATTCGTGGCGGGCTTCGTCGAACTGGAAGTAATCGGCACCAAGGTCGGTCACATGCACCAACCCTTCGATGAACAACGAATCGAGCTGCACGAAAATACCAAACGTGGCGACGCCGCAAATGGTGCCGGTGAATTCTTCGCCGAGCTTGTCACGAATGAAGTAGCACTTGAGCCAGGCTTCGACATCCCGCGAGGCTTCATCGGCGCGCCGCTCGTTGGCTGAACAATGCACACCGAGTGCATCCCAGACCGTCAGATCCGCAGCGTTCTTTTGTTTGCCTTCGGCCTTGTCTTTCACGGCTTGCTTGCGCGCGGCGTTCGACACGGTCGTGTTGAGCACTGTGGTGTCGATACCTTTCGGCTCGTAACGTTTGCCAAGCAAAATCGCCTTGATCGCACGATGGGTCAGCAAATCCGGATAGCGCCGGATCGGACTGGTGAAGTGGGCATAGGCTTCGTACGACAAGCCAAAGTGACCGATGTTTTCCGGGCTGTAGACCGCTTGCTGCATCGAGCGCAACAGCATGGTCTGCAACAGCGTCGCATCCGGTCGCGCCTTGATCTTCGGCATCAGCTCGGCATAATCGGACGCCGATGGCTTGTCACCGCCGCCCAGGTTCAGACCAACCTGCTTGAGGAAGGTCCGAACCTGATTGAGTTTTTCCTTGGTCGGCGTCGCATGAATCCGGTACAGGCTAGGCTGCTTGTGGCGCTCGAGAATATCGGCAGCGCACACGTTGGCCGCCAGCATGCACTCTTCGATCAGCTTGTGCGCATCGTTGCGGGTACGCGGCAGGATCGATTCGATCTTGCCGTTCGCATTGGAGACGATGTACGTTTCGGTGGTCTCGAAATCAATCGCACCGCGCACGTGACGGGCTTTGAGCAAGGCGTGATACACCGCATGCAGATTCAGCAAATGCGGCACCAACGCTGGCCGTTTGGCTGCGTCGGACCCCTTGGTATTGGCGAGGATGACCGCGACTTCGTCGTAGGTCAGCCGTGCCGCAGAATGGATCACGGCAGGATAAAACTGATAGGCCTTGATCTCGCCTTTGGCAGTGATCACGGCGTCGCATACCAGCGTCAGGCGGTCGACGCCCGGATTCAGCGAACACAAGCCATTCGAGAGCTTCTCCGGCAGCATCGGAATGACCCGGCGCGGAAAATACACCGAGGTGCTGCGTTCCAGCGCATCGACATCGAGTGGTTCGTTCGGCTTGACGTAATGGCTGACATCGGCAATCGCCACGATCAAACGGAAGCCGTCTGCACGACCAATCTTGATCGGCTCGCAATAGACTGCATCATCAAAATCGCGCGCATCGGCACCATCAATCGTGACCAGTGGCACATCACGTAAATCGACGCGATCAGCCAGATCACTTTCGCGCACTTCACCCGGCAATTTTGCTGCCGCTTTTTGCGCCGCATCCGAAAAAATATGGGGCACGCCAAACTTGCGCACGGCAATTTCAATTTCCATGCCGGGGTCATCAATCTCGCCGAGCACTTCGACGATGCGACCAACCGGTTGCTTGAAGCGCGATGGCTGCTCGGTCAGTTGGACACTGACGACCTGGCCAGTCTTGGCCTGACCGGGTGAGCCCGAGAGAGCAATATCCTGACCGATACGCTGGTCTTCGGGAGCCACCAGCCAGACACCATTTTCATTGAGCAAACGACCAATGACATGCGTGTTGGCGCGCGAGACCACTTCGACGATGGTGCCTTCCGGACGCCCGCGGCGATCGGTGCCGATGATGCGCGCCTTGACGCGATCGCCATGCAGCACTTTTTGCATTTCCTTTTCAGACAGGAAAAGATCATCGCCGCCATCGTCCGGCACCAGAAAACCGAAGCCTTCGCGATGACTACTCACGCGGCCATCGATGAAACCGGCATTACTGGAAAGCTGATAGAGACCATCGTTATCGGGCTTGATCTGGCCGTCGCGCTCCATCGCATTCAAGCGGCGCATCAAGACATCGATTTCGTCGCCCTGGACGTTGAGAGCAGCGGCAATAGCCTCTGCGTTAAGCGCGTCGGATGACGTACGCAAGATGCCGAGAATTTCCTCGCGGCTGGGAATAGTGTATTGGCTCAAATGTTGGATCAGTTAGTTGTTATTAGTGAAAATTCAGAAAATCAGGAAAAGCTCTTGGCGCGTTCGCGGCGAGTTGATCAGCACGCGACCATCGGGGGTCGACTTGCTTCGGACTCGGCGCGTTCTGGAACAGCAACTTCGCGAAACGGCGCTCCCGCGTAGTGTAACGGAGTGTGCGAGTTTAACCTATCACACCAGTTATTTGCAGACCAGCATGAAAGGCTCTTTGACAGCACAGGGTTTTCCTTTATACTTCGGTTTCTTTGGAAGGCCCACGTGGCGGAATTGGTAGACGCGCATGGTTCAGGTCCATGTGTCTTCGGATGTGGGGGTTCGAGTCCCTCCGTGGGCACCAAGCCTTTCATTAAAAAACCCATTGCTTCGGCAGTGGGTTTTTTTTCGCCTGCAAATTCACTCCGACATGCAAGTTGAAGACTTTCTACCTGCGCATCAGGTAAAAAAAAGACCATGCAGCGCATGGTCTTGAGCGAAAGTTTTTACTGCTGCTCGCCCTTTTTCAGCCACGCATGCAACTGATGCGCACGCAAGCCGTCGTACTCTTCAAACGGCTGATGAATCCACGGATTCGACTCCAGATAATCGAGATAAAAATCCGGCCGTATCGACGAACAAGCCTTGCACCAGATCACCGCCGATTTGACCTCCGTTACGGCAGGAAAATTGGTCTTCAGGTGGTGCTGGACTTTTTCCAGTGTGACACCTGAATCAACGAGGTCATCGAGCAGCAGCACGCGACCGCCAAGCGAGCCGCGCGTCATCGTAATGAACTTGCCGATATCAAGGTCGCCGCGTTTGGTGCCGGTTTCTTCACGATACGAACTGGTCGACAGAATCGCCAGCGGCACATCGAAGATGCGTGAGAACACATCTCCAGGACGCAAGCCGCCACGGGCCAGACACAGCACCTGATCAAACTTCCAGCCTGAGTCATGCACCATCATCGCCAGGCGCTCGATGGCCCGGTGGTAGTCATCCCAGGAAACCCAGAGATCCTTCTCACTCGATACAGGTAACGACATGATGAATTCGCTCCTTACTTGAATGGATGGCGCAGAACAATGGTTTCTTCGCGGTCGGGACCGGTCGAGACCATGTCGATCGGCACGCCGACCAGCTCTTCGATACGCTTGATGTAAGCGCGGGCGTTAGCCGGCAACGCGTCCATCGACTTGGCACCGACGGTCGTGTCAGTCCAGCCCGGCATCTCTTCGTAGACCGGCTCGCAACGACCGGCATCTTCGGCACCAACCGGGAAAATATCGACGTGCTTGCCATCAATGCGGTAACCGGTGCAGATCTTCAACGAAGTCAACCCGTCGAGCACATCAAGCTTGGTCAGGCACATGCCGGAGACACCGTTGATCTGGACCGAGCGACGCAGCAGCGCAGCATCGAACCAGCCGCAACGACGCGGACGACCGGTGACGGTACCGAACTCGTGACCGACGCTCGACAGGTGCATGCCAACGCCTGCATCGGTAGGCAGTTCGGACGGAAAGGGACCGCTGCCAACACGGGTCGTGTACGCTTTTGTAATTCCCAGAATGTAATGCAGCATGTTCGGACCGACGCCACTGCCGGCGGCGGCATTGCCGGCCACACAGTTGCTGGAAGTGACGAACGGATAGGTGCCATGGTCGACATCGAGCAAGCTGCCCTGCGCGCCTTCAAACAACAGCTTGGCTCCACCCTTGTAGGCGGCATACAGCGCGCTCGAGACGTCCGCAGCCATTGGCGCGAGGCGCGGCACATCCGCCAGCGCGTCATCGAAAGTCTTCTGAAAATCGACCGCCGGTGCCTTCAGATATTCGGTCAGTACGAAGTTGTGGAAGTCCAGATTTTCGCGCAGCTTTTCGCCAAAGCGCTTTTCGTTGAGCAGGTCAGCGACACGGATGGCGCGACGGGCGACTTTATCTTCGTAGGCCGGGCCGATTCCCTTGCCGGTCGTACCGATCTTGGCTGCACCGCGCGCTGCTTCGCGCGCACCGTCGAGGGCGGTGTGGTAAGGCAAGATGATCGGACAGGCTTCGGACACCTTCAGCCGTGATTCGACTTCGACACCGACGGCTTGGAGCTTGTCGATTTCGCGCAGCAAATCAGGCACGGACAGGACGACGCCATTGCCGATATAACAGGCCACGCCAGCGCGCATGATGCCCGACGGGATCAATTGCAAAGCGGTTTTTTTTCCGCCAATAACCAGTGTATGACCGGCATTGTGACCGCCCTGAAAGCGCACCACGCCTTGTGCATGATCGGTCAGCCAATCGACGATCTTGCCCTTGCCCTCATCGCCCCACTGGGTCCCGATCACCACTACATTTTTCACTACGTTTGTCTGAGTCATCACTTAACCTAAATTTTTGAGTAGCCAATTGCCATTGTCGAGAACCAGTGCGCGATCGCAATCGAACTCTTCCTGATCGTTTTCGTGACCAGGCAGATTTTGAATTACCACCTCGCCAGCATGTCGCAATAGCGCGATCTTCTCGCGCAGTGCGCTATCTGTTCCCCAAGGGGCGCGAATCGCACTGACACGTTGTGCGGCAGGCAGCAGACGCGCCAGTTCGCGCAGGTCCATCGAAAAGCCGGTAGCCGGACGAGCGCGACCGAATGCTTCACCGACGTGATCATAGCGACCACCACGTGCCACCGGATTGGGCAGGCCAGACACGTAAGCGGCAAACGTCGCACCGCTTTCGTAGTGATAGCCGCGCAAGTCGGCCAGATCGATCGTCATCTGTGCAGCACCGGCCAATTGCACCAGTGCCTCAAGATCATCGAGTGCAGCAACGATACCTGGCAATGCAGGCAGCACCGCACGAGCGCGCTGCAAGGTTGTGGCATCGCCGTAAAGCTCCGGCAGCGCCAGGATCGCCTCACGGGCAACCGCACCAAATGACGCCGTCAGCAATCGCAAACCCGGTGCATCCTTGGCCTTGAGCAGCCCGAACAATGCCGTTTCGTTGGCGCGCGCTGCGGCGTCCTGCGCCATGATTGCCCGCACGATACCGACATGGCACAAGTCCAGCCGCACGGTTTGAATTCCCGCCAGAGCAAGCGATGCCAGCACCAGTTGCTGGATTTCGGCATCGGCTTCAAGACCGGCATGACCATAAATCTCGGCGCCGATCTGCAGCGGTTCACGCGTGGCGTGCAAACCCGACGGACGGGTATGGAGCACGCTGCCGGCGTAGCACAGGCGCGTAACCGACGCACGGTTGAGCAAGTGCGCGTCGATGCGCGCGACTTGCGTCGTCATGTCAGAACGGACGCCCATGGTGCGACCCGATAACTGGTCAACCAGCTTAAAGGTTCGCAAGTCGGTATCGGCACCAGCCCCGGTGAGCAATGACTCGAGGTATTCGAGCATCGGCGGCATCACCAATTCATAACCGTAATGGCGGAAGTTATCCAGCAATTGACGGCGCAGTTCTTCTATCTTGCGTGCCTCGGAAGGCAACACATCAGCAATATTTTCAGGGAGTAGCCAGTTGGGCATGACAGGAGCAGTATGGATAAAAAATCGAACAAGTTGCGGCGTAACCGCACGCAACTGAGCGCCGCAGCAGCTATTCCGGTTGTACCAACCAACACGGCAACAGCAGGCTCGGCGCCTTTATGGGGAAGGGCATGAGCCGGACGCAGAATACGCTGCAACCGGCCCTGCCCGCAATGTTATTTCTTCGAACTCACCGCAGCGCCGCCCGGGCTCTTGAAATACTTGAAGAACTCCGAACTCGGATCGAGCACCATCAAGTCATTACGCGTCTTGAAGCTGGATCGGTACGCTTCGAGACTACGGTAAAACTTATAAAACTCGGGGCTCTTGCCGAAGGCATCAGCGTAGACCTGGGATGCTTTTGCATCACCGGCACCACGCATTGTTTCTGCATCACGATAAGCATCAGCCAGCAAGACCGTTACCTGGCGATCGGCATCCGCACGAATCTTTTCGGATTCGGCTGCACCAGTCGACCGCAACTCGTTGGCAACCCGGGTCCGCTCTGCCTTCATCCGCTGATAGACCGAGAGGTTGATCTGCTCGACGTAATCCACCCGTTTCAGGCGAACGTCAACAATTTCAACACCGATGTCCTTCGCTTCATCGGCAACTTTTTTCTGGATCGCGTCCATCACGCTGCCACGCTGACCGGAAATAACTTCGCGCACGGTGCGCTTGGTAATTTCTTCGTTCAACGCTGCCTTGACGATTTGCGCCATCCGGTCCAGCGCGCGCCGCTCATCGCCACCGAAGCTGACGAAGTACAGGGTCGGCGCAACGATGCGCCATTTGACAAAGGCATCAACGAGAATGTTTTTCTTTTCGGCCGTAATAAAACGGTCGGCATCCGGCGTATCGAGAGTCAGAATGCGCTTATCAAGAAACAGCACATTCTGGAACGGTTGCGGCATCTTGAAATGCAAGCCGGGCTCACTGATGACCTGCTTGACCTCACCGAGGGCAAACACAATCGCATATTGGCGCTGATTGACGACAAAGACCGACGAGGTCAGCAAGTACAGGGCAATCAGGACCAGTACTCCGGCAGAAACGAGGCGATTCATTAGCGACCCTCCCGAGTACGGCTCTCGCGACTACGCAAATCGCGTTGTCGCTGGGACTCCATGGTCTCGACAGCCGCCGCAGCAGGCACAGCAGCCGGAACCGTTACTTTTTCTGCCGTATCAGCAGCAACCGATTGCGAAATCAACTTATCAAGCGGCAAGTACAACAGGTTGTTACCTGCCTTTGAGTCGATCATCACTTTGGATGTATTCGTAAATATTTGTTGCATAGTTTCCAAATAAATTCGATCGCGGGTAACCGCAGGAGCTTTTTCGTATTCGACCAGCACTTGCTTGAAGCGTGAGGCGTCACCTTCCGACGTTGCTATCACACGCGACTTGTAGCCCTCCGCTTCCTGCAACAAGCGCGATACCGCACCGCGTGCTTTCGGAATCACGTCATTGGCATACGCTTGCCCTTCGTTCTTGGCACGTTCGCGATCCTGGCCCGCCTTGACGGCATCGTCAAACGCAGCCTGGACTTGCTCTGGTGGTTGCACGCCTTGCATCGTGACGTTGGCAACCTGAACACCGGACTTGTACAAGTCAAGAATTTGCTGCATCAATTGGCCGACATCGAGCGCCACTTTTTCACGCCCCTCGTAGAGCACGAAGTCCATTTTGCTGTGGCCGACGACTTCACGGATCGCACTCTCGGCGACCTGCTTGATCATCTCTTCCTGATCGCGATTATTAAACAGCCAGTCCGCTGCATTCTTGAGGCGATACTGCACGGCGAACTGAATGTCGATAATGTTTTCGTCTTCCGTCAACATCAGCGACTCTTCCAGCTGCTTGTTCTTCGCATTACCGCGGTAACCAATTTCAACTGTGCGTACCGACGAGACATTAACGATCTCGTGTGATTGAATCGGCGTCGGCCAGCGCCAGTTGAAACCTGCCGGCGTCATATGACTGACCTTACCGAAGGTCATGACAACGGCGGTCTGGCCTTCCTGAACAATGAAAAATCCACTGATCAACCACAGAAAAGCGGCAATGATGGCGATGACTCCGGCGCCGAGACCGGCACCACGCATATCAGGATTGAAACCACCACCATTGCTGCCACCGGAATCAGATCCGCCGCCATTTTTTTTGCCGCCTAGCAGACGGTTGAGGCGGACATTAAAGTCACGCCACAGTTGTTCAAGATCAGGAGGCCCATCCGGTGGACGCCGATTTTCCTGATTGCTATTCTGATTTTGTTTGTCGTCCTGCGAACCTCGACCCCAACGCGGATCATTCAGCGAAAACTTCAAACCATATTTTTTTAAAAGAGAAACGAACATTCGGTCGCAATCTGGCTTAAGTGATGGTTAAAGGGAGTATTGACACTGCGTACAAGCCGTTAAACCGGCGCGTCACAAGAAAGGATATCGGGACTTTCGCCAGACATCGCCGCCTTGTTTGATTTTGCAAATTCACCGATCGCGCTACGGAGCAGATCAACACCAACACCGCTTTGTGCGCTCACAAAAACGCGATGAATCTTATCATATTCGTCGCGCTCCAAAGCAGGCTCCAGGCCAGCGGCGTCGATCTTGTTCCAGACCAGAATCTGTGGAATCTGGTCTGCGCCAATTTCCTTGAGAACGCTATTGACTTGCTCGATTTGCTCCAGCCGGTTTGGACTGGCGGCATCGACAACGTGCAGTAGCAGATCAGCGTGGATGGTCTCTTCAAGTGTGGCGCGAAATGACGCCACAAGTTGATGTGGCAATTCTCGAATAAAGCCCACGGTATCCGACAACACTACATTGCCGGCGTCGCCCATATAGACCCGACGCGACGTCGTATCCAGCGTTGCAAATAATTGGTCCGCCGCATACACGCGGGCTTTGCAGATGGTGTTGAACAAGGTCGATTTGCCGGCATTGGTATACCCCACCAGTGACACCGAAAACACTTGCCCGCGGCCGCGCGCGCGGCGCTGGGTTGCGTGTTGCTGCTGCAGTTTTTCGAGCTTGGCGCGCAGTGCCTTGACCCGTTCGCCGAGCAAACGACGATCGGTCTCAAGCTGGGTCTCGCCGGGACCACGCAAACCGATCCCGCCTTTTTGCCGTTCAAGATGGGTCCAGCCGCGGATCAGGCGTGTTGCCAGATGCTGCAATTGCGCTAGTTCGACCTGTACTTTACCCACATGGCTTTGGGCCCGCTGGGCAAAGATATCAAGGATGAGACTGGTGCGGTCGATGACACGGACCTTCATGTGCCGCTCGAGATTGCGTTGCTGGGCTGGTGACAGGGCATGATTGAAAATGACCAGCTCAAGTTCATTGTCGACAACCGCATCACCGATTTCGCTAGCCTTGCCCGAACCGACAAAAAATGCCGCATCAGGACTGCTACGCTTGCACGTAATAGAGGTAATCGGAACCGCGCCGGCCGACTTCGCCAGCAAGGACAATTCTTCCAGGCTCGCTGCGAAATCACCTTTACCGAAGTCGACGCCGACCAATGCGGCGCGCATGCTAGTTGCGCCCCATTGGCGCTAGGATCGGCATCCGGTCAGTCTGCTTCAGGTTCGAGATTGAGGGTTACTGCGCGTGCTGGCACGACGGTAGAGATGGCGTGTTTGTAGACCATCTGGGTGACGGTATTGCGCAGCAGGACTACGTATTGATCGAAAGACTCAATGTGTCCTTGCAGCTTGATGCCATTGACCAGATAAATAGAAACGGGAACGTGCTCTTTGCGTAAAGCATTAAGGAATGGGTCTTGTAACATTTGCCCTTTATTGCTCATGAAAACTCCGATATGTTGTTGTGATGTATTGGTCTGTTAAGGAGTTGGTGCCAGCTTGCAGTCTTTTCAAGGGCTATGCTGCCCCTTTTGAAAATGTAATTGATTTCGGGCGTTGCCGCCAGATCATGCGCAGAGAAAACTGGCGAACCGGCACAGCCATGCAACCGGTTCGCCGTGTTTTATTTTTCGTGCCGCGAGAACGGATTCTTGCCTGACCGGAATTCGATACGCAATGGCGTACCGACCAAAGCAAACGTCTCGCGGAAATGCTTTTCCAGGAAACGCTTGTAGTTGTCATCGATCGCATCCAGAGAATTGCCATGGATTACGACGATAGGCGGGTTCATGCCGCCCTGGTGGGCATAGCGCAGCTTCGGACGAATCGAGCCTTTGCGACGTGGCTGCTGGTGCTCGACCGCCTCGATCAGCGCACGGGTCAGCTTCGGCGTCGACAGATCGCTCATCGCAGCGGCATAAGCCGAATTGATCGACTTCATTAATTGATCGACACCGGTGGCCTTGAGCGCCGAGATGTAATGGAACTTGGCGAAAGACAGGAAGTCGAGCTTGCGGTCGAGGTCAATCTTGATCTCGTCTCGCCGGCTGCTGGTGAGGCCATCCCACTTGTTGACACCAACCACCAGGGCACGGCCCGACTCAAGAATAAAGCCGGCGATATGCGCATCCTGCTCGGAGATATCCTGCTGCGCATCGAGTAGCAGCAAGACCACATTAGCCTCTGAAATCGATTGCAGGGTTTTGACTACCGAAAATTTTTCAATCGCTTCGAAGACCTTGCCGCGCCGGCGAATACCTGCGGTGTCGATCAGCGTGTATTGCTGGCCGCTACGCTCGAACGGAATTTCGATCGAGTCGCGCGTAGTGCCGGGCATGTCGAACGCAATGACGCGCTCTTCACCCAACAAGGTATTGACCATCGTCGACTTGCCGACATTGGGACGACCAACGATGGCAATACGAATGGCCTTGCCCAAATCGACCGAAGCTTCTTCCTCGACCGGCTTTTGCGCAAACGCCAGGTTCAGCGCTTCCTCGACCAGATCCATGACGCCATCACCATGGGCGGCTGAAATCACATACGGATCGCCCATGCCGAGTTCGTAGAAATCGGCCGTGACGGCGCTGTAGCGCATGCCTTCGGCCTTGTTCACGACCAGCATGACCTGGCGACCTGACTTGCGCAGAAAATCAGTGATGGTCTTGTCATGCGGCGTCATACCCTGACGTCCGTCAACAATGAAAATCACCATGTCGGCTTCAGCGACTGCCTGACGGGTCTGCTTGGCCATTTCGAACATGATGCCGTCTTTGGCAACAGGCTCGAAACCGCCTGTATCGATGACCAGGAAAGGACGCTCACCCATGCGACCTTCACCGTAGTGGCGGTCGCGGGTCAGGCCCGGCATGTCGGCGACGATGGCATCCCGCGAGCGGGTCAATCGGTTGAATAAGGTGGATTTGCCGACGTTTGGTCGGCCCACGAGTGCAATTACCGGCTTCATTAAATAGTTTTACTCGGCCGCCAGCGCGACCAGTGCCCCTGCTTGAGTTTGAAAGATCACGCGATCAGCGACCACCACCGGCGTTGCCAGAATCGGGCTACCGTCAGTGGCGACACGGGCCAGAAAAGCGCCGTCTTCGCGTGCAAGAAAATGGATATAACCCTGGCCATCACCAATGGCTACCGAGCGACCAAAAGACGCGGGTGCAGACAGCCTGCGATACCCGAGCTTGTCATTACGCCAGACATTGGTCCCGGTATCGCGGGCAAATGCCGATACGGCGCCAGCATCGTTGGCAGCAAACAGGAATCGCTGATCGACAGAAACGCCAACGTCGCTAGACCAGTCTTTCGACCAGCGCACTGCGCCACTGGCGAGTTCGAAACAACCAACCCTGCCCTGATAGGCGACCGCGCAGATTTCGTTACCGACGATGACCGGGTTACCCGAGGTATCCGAAACCCGTTCGAGTTCGGTGGCACCCCGCGGATCACCGACGGCAACCTCCCACAACGGCGCACCGTTATTGAGTGTCATCGCCAGCAGTCGGCCACCTGGCATCGCGGCAAATGCCGCCGTGCCATTGGTAATGATTCCGGGCGCCGACCGCAATGTCAGCGCCGGTGTCGTGCGCTGCAGAAACCAGCGACGCGTACCGGTGGCGACATCAAAAGCAGCAATGCGATTATCGACGCTGCGTACGATCACCAGATCGGCGGTGACGGCAGGTGCCGACAACACTTCGCTGCTGGTCTGCGCCTTCCAGCGCAATTTGCCGTCACCATCGAACGCGAAAATCATGCCTTTTTCACCCGCCACGGCAACCGTGTTGCCGTCACTGCCAACACCCGCACTCAGTGGTGCGCCGGCATTGATGCGCCACACCACGTTGCCTGTCGCCACATCGAAACGGGCAACGGCCCCGTCAGCGGCTGCGGCGAAAACGCTGCTACCGGCAACGGCCGGCGACAAGGCGTAACCATTCGACTTGCCGATCGCGGCGGTCCACACGGTGCGCGCGGCCATGGTCGGTTTGAATTCCACCAGCGCGACAGGCGGATTGCGGGCTGGTGGCTTGCTGAACGGATTGAGTGAAGCGCATCCTGCCAGCGTCACCAGAACCATCGCCCCTGCCAATTTGACTGCACTATGCATTTTTTTCCTTTAACCGAAGAAGACTGACTGGCCTGTTCAAGTCGACTACTTTTATGCTGCAGCCTTCGCCACCGCGCCACCGATGGCATCGAGCTTCAGTTGAATAAGCTGTCGACCGGGATTTTTTTGCTCGGCCTTGTCGAGCGCCAATTGGTAGGCTGAACGTGCTTCGACCAGCTTGTTCTGCGCCACCAGCAAGTCGCCCTTGCGGTCGGCCACATCGACGGCAAATTCACTTGGAAAATCCGTTGCCAGCAAAGCCAGACCTGCGTCATACGCTTTTTCATCGAGCAAAATACCGGCCAGACGAATCCGTGCAATCGCCTTGTATTCGGCATCGGCACCTTTGTCGATGACCCATTGCAACTGGGCTTTGGCCCGTGGCAGGTCATTCGCATCGATCGCGGATTTTGCTGCAACCAGTGCGCTCATCTGGGCATAGGCAGTACGCACATAGCGGTCCTGCAGATCGGTCGCGGCGCGCTGAATTTTAGCCGCGTCCTTGGCCTTGACCGCATTTTGCAATTCGTTGTAAAGCATCGATGCTTCGGTCGATTGCGTGCGCTGATAATAATTCCAGCCAGTCCATCCGGCATATCCGGCCAGCACGATCGTCAGTGCCCAGGTCAGCAGATTGCCGTACTGGTTCCACCAGGCCTTGAGGCTGGCCATTTGCTCTTGTTCTTCGTGATCGTATGCCATATCAACTTTGTATTAGTCGTAAATTGTTAATCGTTTATCGCCAATGGGAACTGCGCAATGCGGAGAGATTAATGGTGCGTGTGGTCGTGCCCGGCATGGTCGTGACCGTCATGATCGCCGCCACCGATGATCTGATCTACCAGGTAGTCGGCCACGCTATCGAACGGCACCAGAGCCTGATTGTGCTGATGCGTTTCGCCCTCGGGTGCACGCAATGGCTTGACGGTCGCCATATCGCCGGCGACTTCGTCTTCACCGAGGATGACCGCAAAGGCTGCACCGCTGGCATCGGCCCGTTTCATCTGTGCCTTGACGCTGCTGCTCGAAGCCGACGCGCAATGTAGCACAACGTCGAGGCCGGCATCGCGTAATCGCTCTGCAACCACCGAGGCTTTGAGTTGCGCGGCATCGCCCTGATGCACCACATACACGTCGCACTGGCTGCCAGCATACTGCTCGCCGGCTGCGCGCATCAGTTCCAGCAAGCGTTCGATACCCATCGCAAAACCGCACGACGGAGTCGGTTTGCCGCCGAACATTTCAAACAAGGTGTCGTAACGACCACCGGCGCATACCGTGCCTTGCGAACCGAGTTCGTCGGTCACCCATTCGAACACGGTGCGGTTGTAATAATCCATGCCGCGCACTAAACGCGGATTGATCGTGAAAGGCACATTATTATGGCGCAGGATGTTTTGCACACCGTCAAAATGGGCTTGCGATTCATCCCCAAGATAGGCCAGCAATTGCGGCGCGGCGTTGACCATTGCCTGCATCGCCGGATTCTTGGTGTCGAGAATTCGCAGCGGGTTGGTGTGCAAGCGGCGCTTGGCTTCTTCGTCCATCACGTCAAGATGCTGTTCAAAATAAGCGATCAGATCGATCCGGTGACGATTGCGCTCTTCTGCATTCCCGATCGAATTGAGTTCGAGCCGGATATTGTCCAGACCCAGGTCATCCCACAGGCGCTGACACAGCATCATCAGTTCGGCATCGATGTCCGGACCGGAAAAACCGACTGCCTCGGCACCAACCTGATGGAACTGCCGATAGCGCCCGCGCTGTGGCCGCTCATGCCGGAACATCGGGCCGGTGTACCACAAGCGCTTCGGCCCTTCGTAGGTCAGATTGTGTTCAATGGCGGCGCGCACAACGCCGGCCGTGGCTTCCGGACGCAAGGTCAGCAAGTCGCCATTCATCGAATCGGCAAACGAATACATTTCTTTTTCGACGATGTCGGTGACTGTTCCGAGGCCGCGCGCAAACAGCGACGTCGACTCGACGATCGGCGTGCGGATCTGCTGAAAACCGTAGCTCTTGAGCACGGTCTGCACCGTGTTGTCGAACAACTCCCACAGACCGGCATCGGCCGGCAGGATATCGTTCATGCCTTTGACGCCGGTAATTTTGTCGGCTTTTTTCGGGGCTATTTTTTTATCTGACATGGGATCTGGTTTCACAATCAATTCAGGCCACGGGCGTGGTCTTGCCGTAGTGGCTTTGTACATAGTCCAGCACGATAGCCTGGAATTCTTCGGAGATACGTTCGCCGCGCAGCGTGACGGTTTTTTCACCATCCACAAAAACCGGCGCCGCTGGTGTCTCGCCGGTGCCCGGCAAGCTGATGCCGATATTGGCATGACGCGATTCGCCGGGACCGTTGACGATGCAACCCATGACCGCGACATTCATCGCTTCAACACCCGGGTAGTCATTTTTCCAGACCGGCATCTGGTCCCGCAAATAGGTCTGGATGCTGTCGGCCAGTGACTGGAACGTGGTCGATGTCGTGCGTCCGCAACCAGGACAGGCGATGACCATCGGCGTGAATTTGCGCAAGCCCATCGTCTGCAGAATTTCCTGACCGACGATGACTTCGCGGGTGCGGTCGCCGCCTGGTTCGGGCGTGAGCGAAATACGGATGGTGTCGCCGATGCCTTCTTGCAGCAACACCGACAAGGCGGCCGTGGAGGCCACGATACCCTTGCTGCCCATGCCGGCCTCGGTCAGACCAAGGTGCAATGGATAATCACAGCGGTTCGCCAGTTCGCGATAGACAGCGATTAGATCCTGTACGCCGGAAACCTTGCAGGACAGGATGATCTTGTCGCGTGCGAGACCGAGTTCTTCTGCCCGCAAAGCGTTTTCGACGGCCGAGGTAACCAGCGCTTCATACATCACTGCTTGCGCCGCCCAGGGCACATCGCGCTTGGCATTTTCGTCCATGATGCGCGCCAGCAGCGCCTGATCCAGACTGCCCCAGTTGACGCCGATGCGGACCGGCTTGTCGTACTTGCAGGCCGCCTCGATCATCTGGGCGAACTGGGTATCGCGCTTGGCACCCTGCCCGACATTGCCGGGATTGATACGGTACTTCGACAAGGCACGGGCGCAGTCCGGATAGTCATTGAGTAGCGTGTGGCCGTTGTAATGAAAATCGCCGACCAGCGGTACGTTGACACCCATGCGATCAAGTTGCTCACGGATCGCCGGCACCGCTGCAGCGGCTTCGGCATTGTTGACCGTGATGCGCACCAGCTCGGAACCGGCACGCGCCAGTTCCTTGATCTGGATGGCGGTACCGATCGCATCGGCGGTATCCGTATTGGTCATCGATTGCACGACAACAGGCGCGTCGCCGCCCACCAGAATGACGTGATCGCCATGACGAATGGCGACCTGACGCACTAGGCGGCGCAGCGATGGGCCGGATGGAATCGGCAGGCAGGAAGGCAGATCGGCAGAAAGCAGGCTCATGGTTTATTTCACGTTTATACGGGCAACATTATTGTTCGAAGCAGAAGGCAGCGGCAGCGGCGCGCCACGCAACGTGGCATCGACTCCGGCAGCATTGCCAACTACCAGCGTGACCGGCTCGACGATGTCGAACGTGCTGGTGCTGCCGGCGCGATAAAGTTTGGAGGTGACTGCACTGCTACCGGCGCCACGAATTTCAATCCAGGAGTCGCTGCGGACATTGAGCACCAGCTGGTTACCGGTCGCGTTGTTGGTCGCGTTGTTGGTCGCATTATTGGTCGCTGGCGCTGCTGCCGGCACCAGCGCCAGATCCACCGGCGGTATCGCTGCCGTCGCATCGGCTGCCGGAGTCGTCGCCGCCCCGGCAACGGGCACGTCGTCCGAACCATCGGCGACCATGGGTACGTTAGCCGGCGCAATCATACCGATCGGCATATCAGGCGTAATTTCGACATGCCCCGGCGATGGCTCCGGACCGGTAGCGACGGTCTCTACAGGTTCGCCACGCAGCACACTCAACCCGTTGGACACATTGGCCGAAGCGGTTTCAAGATCCTTTGGCAACCAGCCGTAATGCTGCGCCAGCGAACCGGCCGCGATCACGACCACGCTGATCAGCAAAATGGAATACCACTTCGAGGAAGTCCGGTGTCCGCCGGAAGAACCGAGCCGGTTGTCGGAAAAATTGGCAGGCGCAACGGTGCGACGGACCGGAGTCGGTGTATCGCTAAAATTTTCGACTGGCAGGATCAGGCCGACCATCAACGGCGTGGCATCGATGCGCAATAATTTTGCATAAGCCCGAATGAAACCGCGCGTAATGGCGATACCGGGCAAGGCTGCATGATTGTCGTCTTCCATCGCCTGCACCTGGCGCGGCGCCAGGTTCAGATGCGAGGCCACTTCTGAGATACTCCAGCCCAACGCGATACGCTGGCGCGCCAACTGCGCGCCTGGCGACAAGTTGGACTGGGGAGACTGTTCTGGCTGGGCTGGTGTTACTGGTTCAAATGGCACTGTACTAGATCCGTCTTCACTCATCAAAAGCCCCGCGTTGGTAGGCTGCGAATTCTTTCGACGCCGGAAAGCGTCTTCGCAGTTGGATCACCAGACTGTTTTCGGCAGTCCGGTTATCCAGTTTGTGTTCGATCCTGATCGCCAGCCACAAGACCTCGGCGCTGAACACATCGTCCTTGAGCAATCGCCCGGTGTAAAACCGGGCCTGCTCGTATTCGCGCCGTTGATAGTGGATATTTGCCAGACTGAACATGGCAGAGGCATTGGTCGGATCGAACTGAAAAGCTTGCTTGAAGTATCGCTCGGCTGCGGCATCGTTGTTGAGCTTCAGACTACACAGGCCGGCATTATTGAGCGCCTTCGACGGCTGCTGATAGGTCCGGCTCTTGAGCGTTTCTTCGAAATAGGCGATCGATTCCGCAGCGCGTCCGTTCTGGCACAGGAACCATCCGTAGTTGCTTGTCAGCTCGGGATTATTCGGAGCGAGCTTGATGGCCGTTTTAAAATTTTCATCGGCCAGGCTGGTCTCGCTCATGTTCATGTAAATCAGCGCCCGCACACCGTACGCATCGGCCAGATTCGGGTCGGACTGCAATGCATTTTTGAGTTCATCGAGCGCGACCGGCAACTGGCCCTCACGGTAATAATTGATCGCCAGTTCCAGCCGGATTTGCGCGCGGCGCTGGTTGTCGGTCAGGTCAGATGCAGTCTTCAGTTCGGCTTGTCCGCTGCGGCCGGGCGCACCCGGGCCGGTCGTCACACAACCGGCCAGCGCGACCAGCAGTGTCATCAACGCCAGGCTGACGGTATTTTTCAAGAAGTCACCTCGACCAACCGTCCGAAGTCCTTGCCGAATTTTTGTTGATACTCGGCCATTTTTTGCATTCGCTCCTGCACCTTGGTGCGGTCCTGCACTTCACCGGCGAGCTGCCCGCACGCCGCGTCGATATCGTCGCCGCGGGTCTTGCGGATTGTCGTCACGATCCCGGCATCCATCAGCACCTGCGCAAACAACTTGATCTGCGGATTGTTCGAGCGGGTCAGGCCGGACTCGGGAAACGGATTAAATGGAATCAGGTTGAACTTGCACGGCACCAGCACCGCACCGTGGCGCACCAGCGCTACCAGTTCACGCGCATGCTGTTCAGTGTCATTGACGCCATCGAGCATGCAGTATTCAAACGTGACGAAATCGCGCGGCGCGAACTCCAGATAACGCACGCACGCTGCCATCAATTCCTTGAGCGGATATTTCTTGTTCAGTGGCACCAGACTGTCACGTAATGCATCGTTGGAGGCATGCAGCGAAACGGCCAGCGCGACCGGACAATCCTGGCCGAGCTTGTCAATATTGGGCACCACACCGCTGGTCGACAACGTCACGCGCCGGCGCGACAGGCCGTAAGCGTTATCGTCAAGCATCAGCTTGAGGGCCGTGACGGTCGGTTCGTAATTGAGCAGTGGCTCGCCCATGCCCATCATTACCACGTTGGTGATCTGCCGCTCGCCTTTCGGGCCGGGCTCGATACCTTTGGTCTTGCGTAATTCGAATTCGGCCATCCATAACTGGCCGATGATTTCACCGACGGTCAGATTGCGGTTAAATCCTTGTTTGCCGGTCGAACAGAACCGGCAATTGACTGCGCAGCCCGCCTGCGTCGAAATGCATAACGTGCCGCGATTTTCTTCCGGAATGAACACGGCTTCGACTGCGTTACCCTGCCCCACATCGAGCAGCCACTTGCGCGTGCCGTCAGTTGAGGTGTGATCGCTGATCACTGCGGGCGACTGCACCACTGCGCGCGTTGCGAGCTTGTCGCGCAGTGATTTGGCCAGATCCGTCATTGCCGTGAAATCACTGGCGCCGAACTGATGGATCCAGCGTTGCAATTGCTTGGCACGGAACGGCTTCTCACCCAATTCACCGCAATAAGCGACGAGTTGCGCGGGATCGAGGTCCAGCAAGTTGGTGAGAGCCATAATGTCCTAACAATGTGGCCGCAACATGGTTGCGACCGGATTTAAATTAACGGGAATAGATATTGAGCGCAGGGAAGAAATACGCGATTTCGACCTGAGCTGTTTCGACGGCATCCGAACCGTGCACTGCGTTAGCATCGATCGAATCCGCGAAGTCAGCACGAATGGTACCCTTGTCTGCTTTCTTTGGATCGGTAGCGCCAAGCAGGTCGCGATGTTTTGCAACTGCGTTTTCGCCTTCCAGGGCCTGGACAACAACCGGACCGGAGATCATGAAATCAACCAGATCCTTGAAGAACGGACGGGCGCTGTGCACGGCGTAAAAGCCTTCGGCTTCGGTACGTGACAGATGCATCATGCGCGAGGCGATGATTTTCAAACCAGCGTTTTCAAAACGGGTGTAAATTTGGCCAATGACATTTTTTGCAACGGCGTCCGGCTTGATAATTGACAGGGTGCGTTCGATAGACATCTGTAAAAACTCCAATGAAATTAAAGGGTTAAGGGGTGAATTTGAACCGCCAATGAGAGCCGGATTTTAGCATGAAAGCCCCTCGATTAAACCAAAGCCGTGACGATAGCCGGCCTGCAACCTCTTATTTTACTTATCCGGAGTCCATATGAACCAGCACTACGATCAGACTTACTCTTCCGCGGCGACGACCCGCAGCGCCGGCCACCGCGTGATGCGCAACACCTACTGGCTGCTGGCGCTGTCGATGATTCCATCGGTACTCGGCGCCTGGCTAGGCGTCAAAATGAATTTCTCGATGTTTGCCGGCAGCCCGTTTATCGGCTTCATCGCCTTCATGGCGATTGCTTACGGATTCTTCTATGCGATCGAAAAGACCAAGGAAACCGGCATGGGCGTGGTCGTCCTGCTGGGCTTCACCTTCTTCATGGGCCTCATGCTGTCGCGCCTGATTGCTCATACGCTGGGTTACTCCAATGGCAGCACACTGGTGATGACCGCCTTTGGCGGCACCGCCACCATCATGGGCGTGATGGCCACCATCGCCACTGTCTCGAAACGTGATTTTTCAGGCATGGGACGCTGGCTCTTCGTTGGCATGCTGGTCATTCTGGTTGCGGCAGTGGCGAATATTTTCCTGCAGATGCCTGCGCTTTACCTCGTTGTGTCAGTGCTGGCGATCGGTATTTTTTCTGCCTACATCCTGCATGACGTCCAGCAAGTAATCAATGGTGGCGAGACCAATTACATCACTGCAACGCTGCACATCTATCTCGATGTCTACAATATTTTCGCCAACCTGCTGGCACTGCTGGGGATTTTCGGCGGGCAACGGGACTAAGTGTGCCAAGGCTGTTGATGCATCAGTAAAAAAGCCGACCCGCGGGTCGGTTTTTTTACGTTGGCAGCACCATTAGACCAGATCGAATACCGCCATCGATTCCACATGCGCCGTATGCGGGAACATGTTGACCACACCTGCCTGGGACAGCACGTAGCCTCCCGCCGCCAGCAACTGCGCATCGCGCGCCAGTGTGGCCGGATTACACGACACATAAACGATGCGCCTCGGCTTGTGCGCCGGCTCCAGTTCGGCCAGTGCTTCGCACAAGGCCATCGCGCCATCACGCGGCGGATCGATCAGCAGGCGATCGAAGTAGCCAAGTGCGAGCAGGTCCGCGCTGGTGATCTCGAACAGGTTGCGGCAGGCGAAGCTGGTCTTGTCCTGCAAGCCATTGACGCGCGCATTATCCATCGCCCGCTGCGTCAGTGCCGTGCTGCCTTCGATACCCACCACTGCCCGCGCCTGTGTCGCGATGGGCAGCGTGAAATTACCTAATCCGCAAAACAGGTCGGCAATCCGTTCGTCCGGCTGCGCATCGAGCAGGCGCAGCGCACGCGCCACCAGCACCCGGTTGATCTGATGATTGACCTGCGTGAAATCGGTCGGTTTGAAGGGCATCGTGATGCCGAATTCCGGCAGCGAATAGTGCAATGTCTGATTCGCCGGATAGTACGGCACGGCACTTTCGGGACCGGCACTCTGCAACCACCAGACAATCCGGTGCTGATCAGCGAAGGCCTTGAGCAACACTTCATCGGCGCGACTCAGCGCCGCCATGATGCGCAGTACCAGCACCGTCACCACACCGTCATTGCCTTCACCAACGGCCAACTCGATCTGCGGTACTTGCTCGACAATCGACAAGGCGGCGATCAGTTCGCGCAGCGGCACCAGCAATCCCGACACCTTGGGCGGCAGGATCTCGCAACTGGTCATGTCGGTCAGATACGATGATTTTTTTTCGATGAAGCCGACCAGCACGCCGCCCTTGCGCGGCACGTTACGCACCGACAATCTGGCGCGATAACGATAGCCCCAGGTCGGGCCGTAGATCGGCCGCAGCATCTGGCGCGGCCGCATCTTGCCGATATGCCAGAGGTTATCTTCCAGAACACGCTGCTTGATCGCGACCTGGGCGGCGGCATCCAGGTGCTGCATCGCGCAGCCGCCGCAGGTGCCGAAGTACACGCATTGCGGCGTGACACGCATCGCCGATTCGTGCAGCAGGCCGGTCATCCGGGCCGCTTCCCATTTGGATTTTTTGCGAAAGGACAGGAAGTGCACCCGTTCACCAGGCAGTGCACCTTCGACAAAAATGACTTTGCCGTGACTGCCGTCATCGTTGACAAGATTGCCGACACCGCGGGCTTCCATGTCGAGGGATCGGATTTCCAGAATAGTTTGCGGCATAGGTGACCAGAAGCTGACGGCATGACCGTCGAGGTGAAATAAAAAAAAGGATTACAGCAAGTCGTTGCGGCCAACACCGTGTGACTCCAGCGCACGCTTGAGCTTGATCAGCGCTTCCTGCTGAATCTGGCGTACCCGTTCGCGCGTCACGCCCAGTTCGGCAGCCAGCGCTTCAAGCGTAACGGGATCGTCGTCCTCCAGCCCGAAACGACGCATGATGACCAGGCGTTGCCTGTCGGTCAGCCGCGCCAGCCAGTCGCGCACCAGCAAGGCCGTTTCGTGCTGCGCAGCGCGCACCTCCGGACCGTCGGCCAGTTCACCCGGCAACAGGTCCATCAGGCTACCTTGCGGATCAGCATCGAGCGGCGCATCCAGTGAAACCGGGTGCTCTGCCAGAGCGAGGATATCCTGCACGTCTTCGGCAGTCCGGCCCATCAGATGCGCAACGTCATCGACCGACGCTTCTTTGCCATCATGATGGAGTGCTTCAAGGTGATACTTGGCGCGCAAGACCTGATTGAGCTCGCGCACCACATGCACCGGCAAGCGCACGGTACGCGCCTGGTTCATGATGGCGCGCTCGATACTCTGGCGTATCCACCAGGTCGCATAGGTCGAAAAACGAAACCCGCGTTCCGGCTCGAATTTTTCAATGGCCCGCATCAAGCCAAGATTGCCTTCTTCGATGAGGTCGAGCAGTACGACACCACGGTTGATGTAGTGCTTGGCAATCGACACTACCAGCCGCAAGTTGTGCTCGATCATGATCTGGCGGGCGGGGAAATCGCCGCCCTTGGCCAGCGTCGCATAGTGCACTTCCTGCGTGACTGTCAGCAGCGCGCGTGCGCCGATCTGGTTCAGGTAGAGCTGCGTCGTGTCGACCGACAATTCCGATGCCAGGACTTTGCGAATGTCTTCGATCGAATCGACCGGCACGATGTCGTTCGCCGTGCCGGGTTCGCGCGCGTCATCGATTCCGGCACCATTGAGCAGATCACTGCCGGCCCCGTCATCGTCGACAGCATCGTCGCCGCCAGAAGGTGCATCGTGAACATTGCTCATTTATCGGCCGGGAAGAAACTTCGCAGGATCGACAGGCTTGCCTTGCTGACGAATCTCGAAATGCAGCTTGACGCTATCGGAATCGGAATTACCCATCTCGGCAATTTTTTCGCCGCGCGTGACGGTCTGGCCTTCCTTGACCAGAATCGTCTTGTTGTGGGCGTACGCCGACAGCAGATTGCTGGTGTGCTTGACGATGACAAGGTTGCCGTAGCCTCGGATGCCGCTGCCGGCATACATCACCTTGCCGGAGCCGGAGGCAATGACCGCCTGACCACTCTTGCCAGCGATATCAATCCCTTTTTTGCCCGCATCAAAAGAACTCGTCACACGGCCCTCGGTAGGCCAGATAAAGCCCACATTCTCTTCTTCCGGCGGCGACGTATCGACGGGCTTGCTCACCGCCTTTGGCGCTTCGACACGGGCTGGCGGCGCGGCTACCGGGGTCGTGCCCTCCGGCTTTTGCAACTCGGCCAATGCCGCTTCGGAGTAAGGCAGCTTGTCGCCGCGCGGACCTGTTTTTGCAGCCCCGGCCCCGCTACCATTGAGTGGCCGCACATCGACGCCGGAACCGGAGGCAACGCTGGCGGTCTGGGCCGTACCTGCCGGTGGCAAGACACGCAGAACCTGATCAACCTGAATATCGTTCGGATTGGTCAGATTGTTCCAGATCACGATGTCACGGGTGGTCTGACCGAATTCCAGCGCAATGCGGTTGAGCATGTCGCCTTTCTTGACCGTATAGAACCCGGGCGCATCCGGTGCACGGACGCCGCTGACCGGCGTTGCCATGTCGACCACCGGTGCGGGGCGACGCGGCGTAGCGCAACCAGCCAGGACAGCCGTGATCAAAAAAAGAATAGCGAGAGGGGGTTTTTTCATTCTGGTTGATGTGTTTTGGGTTGTTGCTGCCGAAGCTGTCATGCGGTGCCGGCATGCAATGGCACGAAATGACAATCTTCCAGCGTGGTGTGGGTCCAGTCGAATTTACCGACACGTACGATCAGTTGCAACACCTGGTGACGGGCGCCAACCGGGGCTACCAGTCTGCCGCCTATCGTCATCTGATCCAGCAACGCTTGCGGAACTTCCAGTCCCGCTGCTGCCAGGATGATGCCGTCAAAGGGCGCTGCCTGCGAGAGGCCGAGCATACCATCTCCGTACTGCAAACGGACATTTGCGATCCGCATCGGCCGCAAGTTGGTGCGTGCCAGCTCATGCAACGGACGAATCCGCTCGATCGAATACACCTCTTTGGCCACCAGCGACAGCACTGCTGCCTGGTAACCGCAGCCGGTACCGATTTCGAGCACGCGATTGAGTGCGCCGCCATTGCGCAGCACTTCGATCATGCGCGCGACAATGTACGGCTTCGAAATTGTCTGGTGGTAGCCGATCGGAATCGAGGCATCGACATAGGCCTGGGCGACCAGGCCGGGTTCGATAAACAGGTGGCGCTGGACTGCTTCCATCGCGGCCAGCACCATGGTGTCCTTGATACCTTGCGCCGACAGCCGCATTACCATTGCGCGACGCACGCTGTCGGAGACCAGCGGTTGCTGGCGCTGCGGCAACTCGGCGGCGCGCCGTTCTTGCGTTTCGGTAACACGCACCACCGGCACCACATGACCGGCGGCGTTGCGCGTTGCCGTCTGCGGCGTTGCTACACGGGGCGTGACAGCGCCGGCATTACCGCGGGCAGACTTGTTCGTCAAAGAGGACAGCGTCAACGGAAAGCGCTTGTCCTTGTCGGTCATGACAAGCTTTTTTTGAGGCTATCGAGCTGGGCACGGTGGGTCAGGTCGATCTGCAATGGCGTGATTGAAATTTTGCCATTAGCAACGGCATGGAAGTCGGTGCCTTCGCCAGCATCGCGGGCCTGGCCGGCCGGACCGATCCAGAATATTTCACGCCCATGCGGATCGATCGCACGGATCACCGCTTCCGATTGATGCCGCTTGCCCAGGCGCGTGGCAACGATGTCGCCAAGGCTGTCGTAAGGCAGGTTGGGAATATTGACATTGAGCAGATAGGGCTTGTCCAGGGTATCGAACTTGCGCAGTACGATTTCGCGTGCCACCCGTGCCGCCGCATCCAGTTCACCCCAGCCTTTTTCGACCTGAGAAAACGCAATCGACGGGATACCGAACAGATAGCCTTCGGTGGCCGCCGCGACGGTACCCGAATACAAGGTGTCGTCACCCATGTTCTGGCCCTGGTTGATGCCCGAGACAATCAGGTCAGGCCGGAACGACAGAACGCCGGTCAATGCCACATGGACGCAGTCCGACGGCGTGCCATTGACAAAATGAAAGCCGTTGGCCGCCTTGTAGACGGACAACGGCCGATCGAGGGTCAATGAATTGGAAGAACCGGAGCGGTTGCTGTCGGGTGCCACCACAACGATCTCGGCGATCGAAGCCAGTGCATCGGCCAGCGCCACGATGCCGGGCGCGAGGTAACCATCGTCATTGCTGATTAAGATTTTCATGCGTTTGATTTTACCCGAAGCATCATCGTGAATCGGTCGGGACCACAAGAATTTACGGCATAATCGGGAAACTTAAAAAAATCAAACGATCGTTCTATTAATTGACATCCAACGAGGAGACACACCATGAAAGCCATCGTCTGCAACGCCTGGGGCCTGCCCGACACACTGGTCATCGAAGAGTTGCCTGATGCGGTGCCCGGTCCCGGCCAACTTGCCATCGAGATCCGCGCCGCCGGCGTGAATTTTCCCGATGTGCTGATCATCCAGAACAAATATCAGTTCAAACCTGCCCTGCCCTTCACCCCCGGCAGCGAGCTGGCCGGCATTGTTCTGGCCGTCGGCGAAGGCGTAACCCGTTACAAGGCGGGTGACGAAGTCATCGCTTTCAGTGCGCAGGGCGCGTTTGCCCAGCAGATCGTCGTGGCGGCCAACGCCGTGATGCCAATGCCGGCCGGTATGGACTTTGATATCGCTGCCGCCATCACGCTGACCTATGGCACCTCGCATCACGCCGTGGTCGACCGGGCGCAACTGAAAGCCGGTGAAACCATGCTGGTACTGGGAGCCGCCGGCGGCGTCGGCCTGGCCGCCATCGAAATTGGCAAGGCGCTGGGTGCACGCGTCATTGCGGCTGCCTCGTCGGATGAAAAACTCGCGGTCTGCCGCGAGCACGGTGCTGACCTCACGATCAATTACAGCACCGAAGATCTGCGTGGCGCGATCAAGGCGGCCACCGATGGCAAGGGACCGGACGTGATCTATGACCCGGTCGGCGGCAGCTATACCGAACCGGCTTTCCGCTCGATCGGCTGGCGTGGCCGCTATCTGGTGGTTGGTTTTGCCAATGGCGACATCCCGGCCTTGCCGCTCAACCTGATGCTACTCAAGGGTGCCTCACTGGTCGGCGTGTTCTGGGGTGAGTTTGCCAAACGCGAACCGAAAGCCAATGCGTCCGCGATGCAGCAATTACTGGGCTGGCTGGCCGACGGCACAATCAAGCCGCGGATTTCGGGGCGCTATGCGTTGGCGGAGACGGCGCAGGCGTTGAATGACATGGCGGCGCGCAAGGTGATGGGGAAAGTGGTGATCAAGCCCTGGGCTTGAGGGATGGGTTAGTGGTCGTTGTGGACTGCTAAAATTTCAGGCAATCCGTCATGACTTCACCGGGGCAGCCCGGCTAGGTCGTAACGGAGCGCATGCAACACAGGCTACCGAAGGGCATTGCACACCCCAAGTCAGCAATTGCCTCCTCTACTGCAACATAAACGTCTCATACTCCAGCAACCCCAGCGTCCGCGACAGCATCGCCAACCCCGCCAGTACCACCACCAGCAACGCCAGCGCAAAGCCATAGCCATAAAACGCCGGGCCAAGCTGCACCGACACCAGCGTAAATGCCAGATTCAGAACGACAAAAATGCCGCACAAGGCCAGCACAATGCGACGCTTGTCGAGGTAAAAAAAGACATT
>CAILRJ010000196.1 GCA_903836575.1 uncultured Burkholderiales bacterium | reverse complement strand
TTCCCGGGCAATGAAACCAATCTGGACTGGGTCGATGGCGAAGTCAGCGGCAATCATCCGTACAGCGTGATCCTTGGCCGCAATGTGCCAACGGTCAAGGAACTGCAGCAAAAGCTGCTCGACCTGCAAGCGCGCGTCGTCTTGCCGTTGCTGGACTTGCGTGCGATCAACCGGCGCATGGCGGCCGGTGAAATGAAGGCGCGCAAAGCCAAGCGCGAGATGACCGAAGCGAACTTGCGGCTGGTGATCTCGATCGCTAAAAAGTACACCAACCGCGGCCTGCAATTCCTCGACTTGATCCAGGAAGGCAATATCGGTTTGATGAAGGCGGTCGATAAATTTGAATACCGTCGCGGCTACAAGTTCTCGACCTATGCCACCTGGTGGATTCGTCAGGCAATCACGCGTTCGATTGCCGACCAGGCGCGTACGATCCGGATTCCGGTGCACATGATCGAAACGATCAACAAGATGAACCGCATCTCGCGTCAAATCTTGCAGGAAACCGGTGCCGAGCCGGATCCCGCCACGCTGGCGATCAAGATGGAAATGCCGGAAGAAAAGATCCGCAAGATCATGAAGATCGCCAAAGAGCCAATCTCGATGGAAACGCCGATCGGTGACGACGATGATTCGCATCTGGGTGATTTCATCGAGGACAACAACACGCTGGCACCGGCTGACGCGGCGTTGCATGCGTCGATGCGTGGCGTGGTCAAGGATGTGCTCGACTCGCTGACACCGCGGGAAGCCAAGGTATTGCGGATGCGCTTCGGTATCGAGATGTCGACCGATCACACGCTGGAAGAAGTCGGCAAGCAGTTCGACGTCACGCGTGAGCGGATTCGCCAGATCGAAGCGAAAGCGCTGCGCAAGTTGCGCCATCCATCACGTTCGGATCGTCTGAAGAGCTTCCTCGAAGGAAATTAATGACGGCCTTGCGGGACGACCGGGTAAAATCACGGTACAGTTCGTTCCGCAGTGGCTGACCTGATTATTTGTCTGGTTCGCTGAGCCAGACACAAAACGCGGATGCAAATCCGCACGAAAGAAAATGGGCCTCTAGCTCATGCTTGGTTAGAGCAGCGGACTCATAATCCGTTGGTGCCGTGTTCGACTCACGGGAGGCCCACCATATATCATGACTGACATCCAGACTGCCACACAGACTGACATCCCGACTGACGCTGTTCCCGACAGCGAACCCGCTCTCCGCTTCGAGGATTTCGGGTTGTCCGCCGAAATCCTGCGCGCCCTGGCTGATCAGGGTTACGAGCATCCGACCCCGATTCAGGCGGCAGCAATTCCGGTCGTATTGCAAGGCCGGGACGTCATGGGTGCAGCGCAAACAGGAACCGGCAAGACTGCCGGTTTTTCGTTGCCTATCATCCAGTTACTGCTGGCCAATGCCAACAGTAGCGCGTCACCCGCGCGTCATCCGGTACGTGCCTTGATTCTGACTCCGACCCGCGAACTGGCCGATCAGGTTGCCGAAAACGTCAAAGCCTATTGCCGTCACACGCCGTTGCGCTCGACGGTAGTTTTTGGCGGCATGGATATGGCGCCGCAAACTGCTGCCTTGCGCGCCGGCGTCGAAATCGTCATTGCCACGCCGGGCCGCTTGCTCGATCACGTCCAGCAAAAAACGCTGAACCTGTCGCAAACCCAGATCCTGGTCATGGATGAAGCCGACCGCATGCTTGACATGGGCTTTCTG
>CAILRJ010000195.1 GCA_903836575.1 uncultured Burkholderiales bacterium | reverse complement strand
TACTGCGCGAATTCCGCGAAAAAAAAGCCGATGTACTGATCAATCTCGCCATCTCCGACGAGCGCCGGCGCTTTGCCGATTTCACGGTGCCACATGTCGTCGTCAACGGTGCTGTTTTCGTGCGCAAGAATACCAACAACATCCGCAGCGAAAATGACCTCGCCGGCAAATCCATCCTCGTCGTCAATGGTGACCTGGCGCACGATTATGCAATCAGCCGGGGCTGGGAAAAACAGCTGGTACTGGTCAATACCGCCGCTGCCGGCCTGCAGTTACTGAACGCGGGGCAGCACGATGCCATGTTGCTCAGCAAACTGGCCGGCATGCAAACACTGCGTGCCAACCGGCTGGGTAACATCGAAGCACTGGGATTCAAAGCGGGCTTTGCGCAGCGCTTTGCTTTCGCGGTCCACAAAGGCGAGTCAGAACTGCTGGGGCGGCTCAATGAAGCGCTGGCGGTCACCAAGTCCAACGGCACTTACGACGCGCTATACCTGAAATGGTTCGGCGTCTATGAAGTCAAGGAGCTGCACCTCAGTGATTACCTGGGCACGATCGTCACGACGCTGGCGACCCTGTTGTCCGGCAGCGGCATCCTGTTTCATCGTCGGCAACTAGAACGCGCGCGCGCCAAAAATAAATATCGCAATCTGTATGACCAGTCCCCCGACATGTTCGTGACCGTCGATATCCATAGCAGCAAAATTATCGATTGCAACCAAACACTCTTGTCCATCACCGGCTTCACAAGATCGAACGTTCTCGGGCAGTCGGCGCTGACGCTCTGCGATCCCGGCAGCCGCGAGCTGGCCCGTGCGACATTCAAGCAATTTCTGGCAACCGATGAGCTGCCATATGTTGAGTTGCAGCTCCTTTGTCACGATGGCCGGGCCATTGATGTCGTCGCCTCGGCATCGACGGCGTTCGATGACACGGTTGCCGCCGCCACACGGCATCAATTGCTGCATCTCTCGCTGCATGACATCACTGAACGCAAGCGCGCCGACGAAGACCGGCGTATCGCCGCTACCGCTTTCGATTCGCACGAGGCGATGATGATCACCGATACCCACGCCGTCATCCTGCGGGTCAACAGTGCCTTCACCGGCATGACCGGTTACAGCCACGCCGACATTGTTGGCCACACGCCTTCGCTGCTGAAATCAGGACGTCATGACGCGGCATTTTTTGTAGCAATGCGCGACAGCCTCCTGCACGACGGCTCCTGGCGCGGCGAAATCTGGAACCGGCGTAAAAATGGCGAAATATATCCAGCCTGGATGAGCATCACTGGCGTGCGCGGCGGCGATGGCACCGTCACCCATTATGTCAGCTCGCAAAACGACATCACACTGCGCAAGGCCGCCGAAGAGGAGATCAGCCATTTGGCATTTTTTGATCCGCTCACTGAGTTACCGAACCGGCGCCTGCTCATGGACCGGCTACGGCATGCGCTGACAAGCAGCTTGCGCAGTGCGCGCGAGGGCGCGCTGATGTTCATCGATCTCGATAACTTCAAGCTGCTCAATGACACCCTCGGGCACGACGTGGGCGACTTGCTGCTGCAGCAAGTCGCGCAACGCCTGTCTTCTTGCGTACGCGACAGCGATACGGTGGCCCGCATCGGCGGGGACGAATTCATCGTGCTGCTGGAGCAACTCAGCGAGCACACCGGCGAAGCCGCCATCCAGACAGAGTCGATCGCTGAAAAAATACTGATGGCGCTTAACCAGACCTATGACCTGAACGGCCACCTGCATCACAGCACGCCGAGTATCGGTGTGACCTTGTTCGGCGAGCACAAAAATAACGAAACCGAAATCCTCAAGCGCGCTGATCTTGCCATGTATCAGGCCAAAGCAGCAGGACGCAACACGCTGCGCTTCTTCGATGTCAGTATCCAGAAATTGGTAGCCGCCCACTCGTCGCTGGAGGCCGAACTGCGCCATAGCTTACGGCAGGGCGAGATGGACTTGCATTACCAGGCTCAGGTCGACCGTACACACCACATCATGGGTGCCGAAGTACTGGTGCGCTGGCATCACCCCCGGCGTGGTCTGGTGCTGCCGGCCGAGTTCATTCCCCTGGCCGAAAAAAATGGACTGATCCATCCGATCGGACAATGGGTACTCGATAACGCCTGCCTTCAGTTGGCCATCTGGGCGGGTCAGCCGGCCATGGCGCACTTGACGATCGCGATCAACGTCAGTGTTTGCGAGTTCCAGCATCCGGACTTTGGCGCGAACATGCTGGCAACCATCGCGCGTACCGGTGCTAATCCGCAGCTACTCAAACTTGAAATTACCGAATCCTTGCTGCTCGCAGACGTCGAAAACATCATCCTGAAAATGACCACACTGCAATCCCATGGCATCCGTTTTTCACTGCATGACTTTGGCACAGGCTATTCGTCGCTGACGTACCTGAAACGGCTGCCGCTCGACGAGCTGAAGATCGACCGGTCGTTCACACGCGACATACTGACCGATCAGAACAACGCCGTCATCGTACGCACCATCCTCGCGCTGGGTCACAGCCGC
>CAILRJ010000194.1 GCA_903836575.1 uncultured Burkholderiales bacterium | reverse complement strand
TGATTACAGACTGCGGCTGGAGCGTCTGTGTGTTGTATCGCTTTCAGTGGCGATCAGGTGCGGGCGGATGCGTTTGGCCATAAAAAAACCCCGGGGATCACACCCCGGGGTTTTTTGTCAGTGAACGACCTGCAGATCAGTGACCGGAGGCACCCTCTGCGCCGATACCGGTTTCCGAACGGACTTTCTGAGCCGGATAACCAGCGCGATCGAGACGGGCCCGCTCGCTGTTATCGGTGATCGAGAAAAACCAGATACCGACGAAACCGGCTGTCATCGAAAACAGCGCCGGTGACGTGTACGGGAAAATCGCGGTTGTATTACCGAGCACATCAACCCAGACTGACTTCGAGACGACGGTCAGGCCAACCGCGGTGATCAGTCCCATGAAGCCGCCGATAGTGGCGCCACGTGTGGTGCAATCTTTCCACAGTACCGACATGAACAGGACCGGGAAGTTGGCCGATGCCGCAATCGCAAACGCCAGCGAGACCATGAACGCGATGTTTTGCTTCTCGAACACGATACCGAGCACGACGGCGATGATACCCAGGCACAGTGTGGTGATGCGTGAGACCTTCAATTCGCTGGCGCTGCTTGCCTTGCCTTTTTTGAAGACGGTGGCGTACAGATCATGCGATACCGCCGACGCGCCGGACAGGGTCAAACCGGCAACCACAGCCAGGATGGTGGCAAAAGCGACCGCTGAAATGAAGCCCAGGAACACGTTGCCACCGACCGCTTTGGCCAGGTGAATAGCTGCCATGTTATTGCCGCCCAACAGTTTGCCGGCTGCATCCTTGAATTCAGGATTGGTACTGACCAGAACGATGGCGCCAAAACCGATAATGAAAGTCAGGATGTAGAAATAGGCAATCCAGGTGGTAGCCCAGAAAACTGACTTGCGGGCTTCCTTGGCATTCGGTACGGTGAAGAAGCGCATCAGGATATGCGGCAGACCGGCGGTACCGAACATCAGCGCCATGCCGAACGAAATTGCCGAGATCGGGTCCTTGATGAAATTACCCGGGCCCATGATCGATTGTCCCTTCTCATGGACTTCGACTGACTTGGCGAACAACGCTTCCGGACTGAAGCTGAACTGCTGCATCACGATGTAGGCCATGAAGGTGGCACCCGCCAGTAACATGACTGCCTTGATGATTTGCACCCACGTGGTGGCGGTCATGCCGCCGAACAGCACGTAAATCATCATCAGGCTACCGACCACGACGACTGCGATCCAGTATTCCAGACCGAACAGCAACTTGATCAGTTGACCGGCACCGACCATCTGCGCGATCAGGTAGAACGCCACGACGACCAGCGTGCCGGATGCCGCGAAGATGCGGATCGGGGCTTGCTGGAAGCGATAGGCGGCGACGTCGGCAAAAGTAAAGCGGCCGAGGTTACGCAGGCGCTCTGCCATCAGGAAGGTAATGATCGGCCAGCCGACCAGAAAACCGATCGAGTAGATCAGGCCATCGTAACCATTGAGGTACACGGCAGCGGAAATACCGAGGAACGAGGCCGCCGACATGTAGTCGCCGGCAATCGCCAGACCGTTTTGAAAGCCGGTGATGCCGCCGCCGGCCGTGTAGAAGTCTGAAGCTGATTTGGTCTTGGAGGCGGCCCATTTGGTAATGAACAGCGTAAAAATAACGAACGCACCGAACATGCCGATGGCGGTCCAGTTGGTCGGTTGCGTGACGGCCTGGCCGAGATCCGGTCCGGCAGCCAACACCGTACCTGCGACGGCCAGCAACGCCGCTGCCATGAAAAGGCGCTTAATGATCGACATTACTTAACCTCTTTGTGAATGAGTGCGGTCAGTGCATCGAACTCGCTATTGGCGCGCCGGACGTAAATGCCGGTGATGATGACGGTAAAAACGATCACGAACAGGCCGATCGGTATGCCCCAGGTCATGACGCCGGCACCGAGTTTTGCACCCAGCAATTCCTTGTCGAAAGCAATCAGCGTAATGAAGCCGTAGTACACGATCAACATCAGCCAGGTCATCGTCCAGCCATAGGACGAACGTGTCGCTACCAGTTTCTGGTAATTGGGATTGGCCATCACCCGTTCAACGAGCTTGTCTTCCATCTTTTGTCTCCTGTTTTTTATGTGATTACTGCTGTGCTGCTTTTTTGAACCCTGGCAATGTTGCTTCCGTCGATATAAAAACCACAGCGCGGTGAACGATATCAGCCATTTCTTACCGCCTTCTTACGGTTTTCAAAAACGGCCGATGTTATCGATCGAGACGAGCGCTTGCGGGGCTGCCACAGACGTCAGTAGTGAGGCTTCCCTTCCCGGTATGCGAGGCAGCGTACAGACCCGGTTAGCCAGTCTGACCATTCTGGCAACAAGACTAGTGCGCACCTGCGCACAAGAAGTCGGCTTGAGCAGCACGATCAAGCCCGACCCCACAGGAGAATTCAATATGGTTTCAAAAATCAATGGTCACACCAGCTCGGACACGCCAGTCTGGTTCATTACCGGTTGCTCGACCGGCTTTGGTCGAGAACTGGCCATTCAGGCGCTCGAGCAAGGCTATCGCACCGTCGTGACCGCCCGCAATCCGGCCGACGTCAGTGACCTTGCCGCACTGGGCGACGCGCTGGTACTGGCACTCGATGTGACTGACCAAGCTCAGGTCGACGCGGCCGTGCAGGCGGCCACGACCCATTTCGGCCGCATCGACGTGCTGGTCAACAATGCCGGTATCGGTTACTTTGCCGCCGTCGAGGAGAGTGATGAAGAACAGGTCCGGCGCATGTTCGAGATCAATATTTTCGGCGTCAGCCGCATGATTCATGCAGTGCTGCCGGGCATGCGCCAGCGGCGGGCCGGCTTTATCGTCAATCTTTCATCGATCGGCGGTTTGCGTTCGTTCCCGGCGGTTGGCTATTACAACGCCACCAAATATGCGGTCGAGGGCTTGTCCGAAGCGTTATGGCAGGAAGTCGAACCACTCGGTATCAAGGTCATGCTGGTCGAGCCAAGCGGATTTCGTACCGATTGGGCCGGCCGGTCGGCCAATGAAAGCACCGTGTCGATCGACGATTACGTCGCCACCGCCGGTGCCTGGCGCGCGCAAGTGCGGGCCTCGTCGGGCAAGCAGCCGGGCGACCCGAAGCGTGCCGCCCACGCCATCATCACCGCTGTGTCCGCCGCGCAGCCGCCGCACCGGCTGCTGCTGGGGAACAATGCCTACGACGGTGCGATCGAAAAGATCGACCAGCTACGCACGGAATTTACCGCGTGGGAAGCCGTCTCGCGTGGTGCTGATTTTCCGCAAGATCCTGCCGTCCGCTAACCTTTTCAGGAGAGTTCCCCATGAGCCAATTTCAGATCGCTGTCGTTGTCGGCAGCTTGCGCAAAGATTCCCATAATCGCCGGATGGCCACCGCCCTGGCCCGGCTGGCCCCACCCGAATTCACTTTCACCCAGCTCGAGATCGGTGACCTGCCGCTGTACAACGAAGACGATGATGCCAATCAAGCCGCGTCAGTATTGCGCCTGAAAGCTGCGATCGCCTCGGCGCAAGGCTTGCTGTTCCTGACGCCCGAATACAACCGCTCGATACCGGGCGTACTCAAGAATGCGATTGATCACGCGTCGCGGCCGTATGGTCAGAGTGCCTTTGCCGGCAAGCCTGCCGGCGTGCTTGGCGTCTCGCTGGGAGCGATCGGCACCGCGATGGCACAACAGCATTTGCGCAATGTGCTGGCCTATCTGGATGTGCCGACACTGGGGCAACCGGAAGCCTTCCTGCAGGCCAAGGAGGGTCTGTTCGACGCTGCCGGCAATATCGGTCCCGACAGCAAACAATTCCTGCAGGACTGGATGGACAAGTATGTCGCCTGGGTCAAACGTCACACAGCCTGATTCCGTCACTTTATGAGGTAGTCCATGAAAAACACGATGCAAGCAGCGGTGGTGGAACAATTCGGCCAGCCGCTGGTACTGAAAGCCTGCCCTATCCCGACACCGGGACCGGGCCAGATTCTGGTCAAGACCGAGGCCTGTGGTGTCTGCCATACCGACCTGCATGCGATGCATGGCGATTGGCAGCTCAAGCCGGCGCTGCCGTTTATTCCGGGGCATGAGGGCATCGGCATTGTGGTGGCACTCGGTGCCGGCGTCACCAGCGTGCGGGAAGGCGAACGGGTCGGCGTGCCGTGGCTGTATTCGGCATGCGGACATTGCGAGCACTGCCTGGCAGCGTGGGAAACCGTCTGTGCCGAGGCCGAATTCGGTGGCTACACAAAAAACGGCGGCTTTGCCGAATACATCCTGGCGGACCCGAACTACGTCGCCCATATTCCGGAAGGTCTGTCGGCGGTCGACGCGGCACCGCTGATTTGCGCGGGCGTCACGACCTACAAGGGCATCAAGGAAACAGCCGCCCGCCCCGGCCAGTGGATTGTCATTTCAGGTATCGGCGGCCTCGGCCACCTCGCGGTCCAGTATGCGAAGGCAATGGGTCTGCTGGTCTGCGCGGTCGACATCGACGACAGCAAGCTGGCCCATGCGACCAAGCTGGGTGCCGACGTGGTCGTCAATGCCAAAAAAGGCGATGCCGTGGAAGCTGTCCGTCTCGCCACCGGCGGTGGTGCTCACGGCGTACTGATTACGGCGCCGTCGCTGACCGCCTTCAAGCAAGGCGTCGGCATGACACGCAAGCGCGGCACCTGCGTCCTGGTCGGCTTGCCACCCGGTGAATTCCCGACCCCGTTGTTCGACGTGGTGGCCAACTGCATCACGATTCGCGGTTCGTTTGTCGGTACCCGTCAGGACATGGTCGAAGCACTCGCCTTTGCTGCGGCCGGCAAGGTCAAGGCCGATATCGAAGTACAGCCGTTGTCGGCGATCAACCAGATTTTCGGGCGGCTCGAAAAAGGCGAGGTACCATCACGGGTAGTCATCGATTTTTCCCCCGCTGCCGGTTGATGCGATTGGTTTGATGGAGTCCGCCGGCCTCGAACAACGACTTGTCACGAGGAGTATGCAATGACCTACTCAACCCTGATGGTCCAGCTTGAACTGGGCCAGCCTAATACCGATGTGCTGCGCATCAGCGCCGATCTGGCGCGCCGTTCCGGCGCGGCAGTGATCGGCATCAGCGGCTGTCAGCCGATGCAAATGGTGGTTGGCGACGGCTATATTTGCGGCGACCTGATTGCCGAGAACGATCAGCTGATCGTGGCCGAAATGGCTACGGCCGAAAGCCAGTTTCGTACTGCGCTGGCGGGATGTCCCGGTGCGCTGTCGTGGCAAGGCAGTGTGTCGTGTTCCTCGATTGCCGATTACGTGGCACGCGCCGCGCGCGCGACGGATTTGATCATCGTCGGTACGGCGCCGGATTCGGCCGATGCCCAGCGCCGTCTGAACCTGGATGATCTGGTGATGCAGGCCGGGCGACCGCTACTGGTGGTGCCGCCTGCCGCGCCGTTGCTGCAACGCGTACTGATTGGCTGGAGCGATACGCGTGAAACCCGGCGTGCGGTTGCCGATGCGTTGCCGTTGCTAAAAATGGCGGCGCAAGTGGTGGTGGTCGAACTTGATCATGCCGGTGAGCAGGAGGCTGCGCATTCACGACTTGATGAAGTCTGCGCATGGTTGCAGCGTCATGGCGTCACTGCCACGACGGTTGCGGCGGTGTCCCATGGCGACGAAGCGAAACAGTTACAGAGCATTGCCGACGAGCAGCGTGCCGACGTCATTGTTGCCGGAGCATTCGGTCACAGTCGCTTGCTCGAATGGGTGCTGGGTGGTGTCACACGCAGCTTGCTGGCACCGGTAGGGCGCTGTTCCTTGTTGTCGCATTGAGGGAAAGCGCAGGGCGGCCGGTGCAATGTCCTTTGGTTATTGCACCGGATCACCAGCTCAATGCTTCGCCGTTCCCCACACTTCTGCCACCCGCGCGTCACGCCCGCAGCCATTGCGGTAGTACGCGTAACGGATCGGATTTTTCTTGTAGTAATCCTGATGGTAGGTCTCGGCCGGATAGAAGGCAGTCAGCGGAATCGTCTCGGTCTCGATCTGCTTGATGATGCCGGCTTTCAGGATCGCGGCCTTGCTGGTTTCGATGGCTGCGCGCTGTGTATCATTCTCGACAAAAATCGCGCTGCGGTACTGGCTGCCGACGTCGCAAAACTGACGGTTCTTGACGGTCGGGTCGATGTGATGCCAGAAGTAATCGAGCAGCGCCGCATAGCTGACCTTGGCCGGATCGTAAATCACCTTGACCACTTCGATATGGCCGCTGTTGCCGGCACTGACCTGCTCGTAGGTCGGGTTGACGAGCTTGCCGCCGCTGTAGCCGGAATCGACTTCCAGCACACCCGGCAATTTTTCAAAATCGGCTTCGATACACCAGAAGCAGCCGCCGCCAAACACGGCGCTGGCCGTTGGCGCGGCCGGTTTTTGTGCGTGCGCCGCAGCACTGAGCAGCAGCGCCGATAACAACAGGGTCAGACGGTTCATGTACGTAACTCCGGAAGTGCCTGGTCGGCGGGGATGAATTGCAGCGCTACGCCATTGTTGCAATAGCGCAGGCCGGTCGGTTTTGGTCCGTCCTTGAAGACATGACCCTGATGGCCGCCGCAACGCACGCAATGGTATTCGGTGCGGGGAAAGATCATGGCGTAATCAGTTTTGGTGGCAATCCCGGCCGGGATGAAATCATAAAAACTGGGCCAGCCGGTGCGACTGTCGAACTTGGTGCTGCTCTTGAATAGCGGGTTGCTGCAGGCTGCGCAGACGAAGGTGCCGCCCCGCTTTTCGGCATCGAGCGGGCTGCTGCCGGGGCGCTCGGTGCCTTCTTCGAACAGCACGTTGTAACTGGCTGGCGAGAGCAATTGCTGCCATTGCGCCGGGGTCTTGCTCACGGCAAAAGCGGCCGGTGCGGCAAATGCCGACGGTGCCAGCTGGAGCAGCGTCGCGCCGCCGAACAGGCCGGATAGTTTCTGGATCAATTGACGACGGTTCATGGTTTCTCCTCTGAAGAATACGCAGCAAAGTTTAACTGTACTGGGCTTTTGTCGCTGGCACCGGGGTTGGCTTACAACTCTTTGCGGCGACGCCGGATCAGCAGATACACCGCCGGCACCACGAACATCGACAGCAACGGCGCGGTGATCATGCCGCCGACCATCGGTGCGGCAATGCGCTGCATGACTTCGGAGCCGGTACCCGCGCCCAGCAGAATCGGCAACAGGCCGGCAATGATGACGGCCACCGTCATTGCCTTGGGCCGGACCCGCTGGACTGCACCGGCCCGGATCGCCGTCAGTAGGTCGGCATTGCTGTCCGCCCCGCGCGCCAGACTGGCATCCCAGGCCTGGCGCAGATACAGCAGCATGATTACGCCAAATTCGGCCGACACGCCGGCCAGCGCGATGAAGCCTACTGCGCTGGCCACCGAGATATGCTGGTCGAGCAGCCACAACAACCAGATCCCGCCGGCCAGCGCAAACGGCAGCGTCGCCATGATCAGCGCGGCTTCATCGAAACGGCGGAAAGTCAGGTATAGCAGCAGCGCGATCACGGCCAGCGTGGCCGGTACCACGATGCGCAGGCGCTCGGTGGCGCGTTCGAGATATTCGAACTGCCCCGACCATGAAATCGCATAACCGGCCGGCAGCGCCACCTGTTTTGCCACCGCTTGCTGCATCTCGCGCACGGCCGAGCGCAGATCGCGTTCGCGAATATCGACATAGACCCAGCCGGATAGCCGCGCGTTTTCACTTTTCAGCATTGGCGGACCATCGCTGACACGGATCGCCGCCAGATCGCCGAGACGGATTTGCGCACCGCGTCCGGTCAGCACCGGCAAGTCACGCAGCGCACCGACCGAGTTACGCAAGCCTTGCGGATAGCGCACATTGATCGGGAAGCGCTGCAAGCCTTCGACAGTTTCACCGATATTGTCGCCACCGATGGCTGCCGCGACGATGCTCTGCACTTCCGCCAGCGACATGCCGTAGCGCGCAATGGCGGCCCGGTCGATATCGATATCGATGTAGCGCCCGCCATTGAGCCGCTCGGCCAGCGCCGAGCTGATGCCCGGCAGCGGTTTGACGATCTGCTCGATTTGCTGCGTGATGCGGTCGATCACTTGCAGGTCGGGTCCGGCCACCTTGATGCCGACCGGACTCTTGATGCCGGTAGCCAGCATGTCGATGCGGTTGCGAATCGGCGGCACCCACAGGTTGGACAAGCCCGGCACGCGCACGATGCGGTCGAGTTCTTCGACCAGCAACGCCGGCGTCATGCCGGCGCGCCACTGATCGCGTGGCTTGAAGCGGATCGTGGTCTCGAACATTTCCATCGGTGCCGGATCGGTCGCCGTTTCGGCCCGTCCGGCCTTGCCGAAAACGGTCGCGACTTCCGGCACGGTCTTGATCAGCCGGTCCGTCTGTTGCAGCAATTCAGCCACCTTGCCGATGCCGATCCCGGGTAGTGCCGACGGCATGTACAGCAGATCGCCTTCATCGAGTGGCGGCATGAATTCGCTGCCGAGTTGCGATGCCGGCCATATTGTTAGCAACGTCGCGCAGCAGGCCACGACGACGGTGGTTTTCGGGAAGCGCAGCACGCCATCGAGCAGGGGCCGGTACACGGCGCCAAGCCAGCGGTTCAGCGGATTGGTGTGCTCGGCCGGAATCCGGCCGCGGATCAGGTAACCCATCAGCACCGGAATCAGCGTCACCGACAGCAGCGCTGCGGCCGCCATCGCATACGTCTTGGTGAAGGCCAGCGGGGCAAACAATCTGCCTTCCTGCGCTTGTAACGTGAACACCGGGATGAATGACAGCACGATGATCAGTAGGGAAAAAAACAGCGCCGGCCCGACCTCGACGGCGGCGTCACCAATCACGCGCCAGCGCTGCGCCGGCTGCAGCGTCTGCTCCGGATGATCGTGCTCCCAGGCTTCGATGTGCTTGTGGGCGTTTTCTATCATTACGACTGCCGCGTCGATCATTGCGCCAATCGCAATCGCAATCCCGCCCAGCGACATGATGTTGGCATTGACACCTTGCAGGTGCATCACGATGAAGGCGGCCAGAATGCCAATCGGCAGCGTGATGATGGCCACCAGCGCCGAGCGCAAATGACCAAGGAACAGCGCACAGACCAGCGCCACAACGAGAAATTCTTCCAGCAGTTTTTCATGCAGGTTGCTGACCGCGCGTTCGATCAGATCCGAGCGGTCGTAGGTGGTGACGACCTCGACACCGGCCGGCAAGCTGCGTTTCAACGTGGCGATCCTGGCTTTCACGGCGGCGATGGTACTCAGCGCATTTTTGCCGGAACGCAGGATGATCACGCCGCCGGCGACTTCGCCTTCGCCATTGAGTTCGGCCACACCGCGCCGCATTTCCGGGCCGATCCGCACTTGCGCGACATCGCCGAGCCGCACTGCTACGCCGGCGTCGCTCGCACTCAGGCCGATGGCGCGGAAGTCCTCAAGCGAGCGCAGATAACCATTGGACCGCACCATGTATTCGGCTTCGCCCATTTCGAGTACGGCACCGCCGGTTTCCTGATTGGCGCGCTTGATCGACTCGATCACCTTCTCATGCGTGATGCCGAAAGAGCGCAGCTTGTCCGGGTCGAGTACGACCTGATACTGGCGCACCATGCCGCCCAGACTGGCCACTTCGGACACGTCAGGCACGGTCTTGAGTTCCGGTTTCAGGAACCAGTCCTGCAATGCGCGCAACTGCGACAAATCGGTTTTGCCGGTGCGGTCGACCAGCGCGTATTCATAAATCCAGCCGACCCCGGTGGCATCCGGCCCGAGCGTACTGCGCGCTTGTGAC
>CAILRJ010000193.1:0-15000 GCA_903836575.1 uncultured Burkholderiales bacterium | reverse complement strand
ACTTGTGTTCGATCCGACGCACTTCAGCAATCGCCGCATCGGCCGCACGGCGCATCAGACGTTCGTCCGTGCCATCCATCTGCATGCTGCACAGCGATGCCATGGCGGGGAACTCGAACCGTACTGTGCGCCAGCGTTTCATGGAGGGATCACCGTGAGTGATGTCATGCGTGATTGGAAATGGCCGTCAGGAGCACGGGACTAGAAACGATGCGTCAAACCAAGCTGCAGGAAATTCGCCCGGAGCGTGTCGAGATTCGGACTCCCGCTCGTACCGGCATGCAAGCCAGCCGCTTGCCGGTAGGTTTCGAATTTGGCATCGACGACGGTGTCGGGCGTGACGCGGTAACTGACCTTGCCCGACAGCGTCGCCGCGCCAAATGCACCGAGTCGTGCATCAAACGAATGCGGACCTGTGACGCCAAAACCACTGGCAAGCGTCGCGCCAACGTCGTACTGGCCTGTCGCATCGAGTACCGGATCAAGATAAAAATTAGCCGTACTCTGGCTGTAATAACGCGCTCCCGGAGTGATGCTCCAGCGCCCGAATGACTGCTCCCATTCGACGCCAACTGTGTGCGAACGGATACCGAACGTGTCGGCGTAATAGCGATAATTGCCGCGCAGCGCTGCGTCGAACCGGCTGACGTAATGGTTCAGCCGGGCCAGTCCGATCCAGGCATTGCGGCGGTCGGGGCGCAGGTCGAGGTATTTGTAGGGATCATCGTAATAACCGGTGCCGATGCTGCGGGTCAGGTTGAGCTGGATGATGTCGCTCGCCGTCAGCACCTGCGTGACACCGGCCATGAATTCGTGGGTGCGCTTGTGCTGGTCGATGGCGGTGTTGGTGCCATTGGACGTATTGTCGATCCGGTCGCGGGAAAGCCCGTAGCCGATCGTCCAGGTACGGTTGTTGTCGGCAGTCGACCAGCGGCCTTCGAGGCCGATCGCGCGGGAAACATAATCATGCTCGGTCGAGTACGACACACTGGCAGAGACGGCCGCACGCGATAAGTAACGGGTGACCTTGATGTCTGCGGCCTTGCGGTAGTCGCTCATCTGGCTGGCGCTGGAACGTTCGGTATGCAAGTACGACGACGCGCCGGAAACGCTATCGCCGGAGGCCGATCCCTCGATCGACCAGACTCCGGCGATCGGCACCTGCGCATACACTTGTGGCGTGCTGACCTTGATGCGGTCAAGTCCCGGCTGGCTGTCCTTGTAGGAGCCGTATTTGAGGCCGATGGTGGATTGTTCCGGGGCGTTTTCTGCCGCGGCATCGCGCGATACCAGGGCTGCCATGCCGGGCAGGATGAGGGAAGCCATCAGGACACTGGATGCGACGTTGCCGGCGAAACCGCGGGCACCTGCGCCGGCGAACTCGTCGAGCGCAGCGCTCGCGGATGGCAAAGCAGGGCTGGATGAATTTTTTTTCATGGGTGTCCTTAATTGCAGCCGCAGCCGCCGCCGCCAACGCCGTAACCGCCGCTGGAGTTTTCCTTGCTGCTGTAGATGTGCTGCACAAAAGCCTGATCGAGCGGATCACCGCCGAACGTCATGGCCGGTTTGGCCAGATTGCCTTTTTCCCAGGGCTGGACCTGGCCAAGACCGCTGCAACCGGCCAGCGCTGCCATGGCAACAAGCGTCAGCAATTTTTTGAATGCAGGCTTCATGGTTTGTCCTTGCCGGCAAGTGCCTGTTTGATCTGCTGTTCGAGGGCATCGCCATCGCTCGGGACAAAACCGTTATGAACCAGCAAGACCTTGCCATCGGTGCCGATGAGCACCGAGCCGGGCATGCCTTTGAGACCGTAGCTGGCAGGAGTTTTTCCCTCGGCATCGAAGGCAACGCCAAAGGTCGCGGGATGGTCCTTGAGGAAGATGCCGGCATCGGCGGTTTTCTTGTCGACATTGATGGCGATAACCTGCAGGCCCTTGCTGCCGTAGCGGTTCTGCATCTCGTTCATCCACGGGAAAGATTGCTTGCAGGGACCGCACCAGGAGGCCCAGAAATCGAGATAAATGACTTTCCCCTTGAAGTCACTTAGCTGGACCGTACCAGCAGAACCGGGGAGAGAAAATGCAGGACTGGGCTGGCCTACTTCGATGGCTTGAGCCGGCAGGTAGAGGACCGACAGGAGCAGGGCCAGCAGAGGGATTTTTTTAGTCATCATCAGTTTTTCCGGAGGTCATCAAACACATCAAAGTTAAAAACCGAAATTTAATATTACGTTACTTTTGGTTGTAATTAATATGCAAAAAATCATGCTTTACGGCATTTTTTTTAAAGGTCACTCCGATTTACCACACAGATTCAGGGAATGGCAGCCCGGTCCAGCGATGCCAGAAATTCATCCGGTGCCTGATAGCCGATCACCTTGTGACTGATCCGGCCGGCTTCGGCCCCGCCAAAAAAAACCATTCCGGGCGGACCGAACAGGTTGAAGCGCTTGAGCAACGCCTTGTCTTCAGCGGTATTGGCCGTCACGTCGACTTGCAGGACGCGCACGCCGGCCAGGCGTTTTTGAACAACGGGATCGCGAAAGGTAATGCTGTCGAACTCCTTGCAAGCGACGCACCAGTCGGCATAAAAATCGAGCATGACGGGCTGCCCTTGCTGATGCGCTGCCGTCAGCGCGGCATCAAGCGCAGCGTTACTGGCAACCCGGCTGATGTGGAGTGCGCCGGCGGCTTCGGCCGGTGCGCCCTGCCCGCGCCACTGCGCCAGCGGTTGCAATACCGAGCGGCCACCGGAGGCTGCCCCCACCATCAGGATCACCGACAGGATCGTCAGGCCTGCCGCTGCAGCACGCGCCGCCAGCCCCGCACCTTGTTGCGCACTGCCGAACAATCCCAGCCACGCTGCCGCCGCCAGCAACCAGCCGGCCCACAGCAACATCTGCAATGCCACCGGCAACACGGGTGTCACCATCCAGATCGCCACACCCAGCAACATCATGCCGAACAGTTGCCGCACACGCTCCATCCAGGCCCCCGCGCGGGGCAGCAAGCTGCCCGCAGACAGGCCCACCAGCAACAGCGGCACACTCATGCCGAGCGCCATCGCAAACAATGCCAGGCCACCGAGCACGACATCACCGGTCTGGCTGATGTAGACCAGCGCACCGGCCAGCGGGGCTGCCACGCAAGGACCGACCACCAGCGCCGAGACGCCCCCCATCAGGAACACGCCGGCATACGATCCGCCCTTGAAGCGGTTTGACCAGCCGCTGGCCCGTTGCTGGATAAAGGACGGCATCTGCAACTCGTACAAGCCGAACATCGACAGTGCCAGCGTGGTCAGCAGCAACGCAAAAGCGCCCAGTACCCAGGGATTCTGCAGCGCGGCAGCCAGGCCTTCGCCGGCCAGGCCAGCGGCCACGCCGAAACCGGCATACACCAGCGCCATGCCCAGCGAATATGCCAGCGAGAGCAGGAAGCCGCGCAACCGGCTGGGACGCCCCGCTTGCCCGGCAATCAATGACGACAGGATGGGCACCATCGGCAGCACGCAAGGGGTGAACGAGAGCAGCACGCCGGCCAGCCAGAACACGCCCAGCGTGCGCAGCAGATTACCGCCGGCGAGCGCTGCGGCAATCGGGTCCGCAGAAACCGGCGCAGGTGACGGGGCAGGAGCAGGGGCAGCGGCCGGCATGACCTTGGCCAGACCGGGCGTCACCTCGTTCGCCGCTGCGCCAAGACCGGTCAATGCCACTTGCAGGTCGGTGCTGGCCGGGGCGTAACACAAGCCGGCATCGGCACAACCCTGCCAGTTGACGGTCAGCGGCAGCAGCGCCGACCCCTTGGCAAAATGGACATCGACGTCCAGCGATTTCTCAAAAATCGCCATGGTCTTGTTGAAGTTGGGATCGAAGCGGTCTTCACCGGCAGGCAACGCTAACGCTGCCCACTGCGCCTGCGACTGCGTGGACGCGATGCTGATCCGGTCGCGATAAAGGTGGTAGCCGGGTGCGATTTGCCAGTGCAATGCGAGCGTATTGCCATCAACAACCCGGGCAGAAAAAACAAACGCCTGCTCCGGTGGTAAATAATCATCTTTCAATACCGCATTAGCAGGCAAGGCGAGCAAAAGACTGAAGAACAACAGGACGTATCGTCGAACGACGGGGACAAGGGAAGCTAGCATGGTTCACCTTTGGAAAAAGTTACCTGGCACCACCACCCGCACCGAGTACAGTCGTGGTCATCAAGCCGTTATCACCAAGAGTTTTAATACTACGTTGATTTTTGGTGGCAACGCAAACTTTGCGGTAGCGATCAGCAGCTGGTCTGAAAAGACGACTTAGCTATACAGACTGAGACAGGGAAATCATTAGTGGAAGTTCGACAGATATTGCAGGCGAGTGCATGCAACGACAGATGATTCTGAATTTTTTGGTCTGCTCGGTAACGCGTGCGGTGCAATCCCCTGATCACCGTCGCCAACACCGACTCTCTTAAACGGCAAACATCCAGCCGGGAACAAGGTCAATGCGATGCCGGTCCCGTCCCACGCAAGCGCCCCACGATCCCGCTCGGGAAAAAATACACCGACAAAATAAACAGTATCCCCAACCACAACAGCCAGCGATCCGGTGACAGCAGCGCCGATAGTAACGGCACGCTGCTGGTAGCCCGTGCGGCCATGCCCATCAGGTCTTGCAGGTAACTTTGCGCGAGGATAAATAGCGCCGCACCGCACACCGCACCGTACAGCGTGCCCATACCACCGATGACGACGATGAGCAGGATGTCGATCATGATCTCGAACGACAGCGAAGTATCGGCGCCGTTGTAGCGCAACCAGATCGCCAGCAGCGCGCCAGCCAGCGTCGCAAAAAGTGCCGCCAGCACATTCGATAAGGTACGGAACAGTACGGTGCGGTAGCCGATCGCTTCGGCCCGGAAATCGTTCTCGCGGATCGCCTGCAGGACCCGGCCGAACGGCGAATTGACGATCCGTAGCAGCATCAAAAATAACACCACGGTGCTGGTGAACAGCAGGTAATACGTCAGCAAGCGGCCATCGGGGGTGACACCGAACAGCACCGACTCGCTGAACCGGAATGCCGGCGTCAGCATTTCCGGCAACTTGAAACTGAGGCCGTCTTCACCGCCGGTCAGTTCAGACAATTGCGATGCCAGTGTCTGGAAAGCGGCGGCCACCGCCAGCGTGATCATCGCGTAAAAAATCGCCCGCACGCGCAACGAGAACAGCCCGATCAGCAACGACAGCACCAGCGACAACAACAACGCCGACAGCACGCCGGCTCCGAGCGCCAGCCAGCCCGGCCCCATGCGCGTGCTGGCAATGGCGACGCCATACGCGCCAATACCGAAAAACATCGTGTGGGCAAACGAGACGATGCCGGTGTAACCCAGCAGCAAATCGTAGCTGGCCACCAGGACAATGAAAATCAGGATCTTGGCCGCGACATTGAGTGCTTTCGCGCCCGGGAAAATGAACGGGGCGAAAGCCAGTCCGAGCACGATCAGCAACAGCAACGCGCTCAGAATCCGGCTGCGCGGCAAGTCACCGGAGAGCAAGCGGCGGATCATCGCGAGGTCACCGGAAACAGCCCGCGCGGACGCCACAACAGAATCGCGCCCATTAGCAGAATATTAGAAAACAGCGCGACCTTCGGCACCAGAAAACCCGTGTAGTTGGCCAGCAGACCAACCAGCAGCGCACCGAGAAAACAGCCGCCGGTCGAGCCCAGCCCGCCGATGATGATGACGATGAAGATCAGCACATTGACCTGCGCACCCATTTGCGGAATCACGTTTTGCTGGTACAGCCCCCACATCACGCCACCCAGTCCGGCCAGCGCCGAACCGACCACGAAGACGCCGACGAACAGCTGCCCGATCCGATAGCCGAGGCTCTCGACCATCTCGCGATCCTGCACACCGGCGCGGATCAGCAGGCCGAGTTTGGTGCGATTGAGTACCAGCAGCATCGCGCCAAATACCAGCAGCCCGACCACCATCGCCAGCACGCGGTATTTTTCAATCGCGGCATCACCAACGATCAAGGCACCGCGCAGCGCAGCCGGCAGCGGCAGCGCGATTTGCTGCGCACCCCAGATGACCTTGATCAATTCTTCACCGACCACCATGCCCCCCATCGTGATCAGAATCTGCTTCAGATGCTGGCCATAGACGCGTCGCACGATCACCCGCTCGAACACGAAACCCACCGCGCCGGCGACCACCATCGCGGCAGTCGTTGCCAGCGCCAGTGCCGCCAGGTTCAGGCCGAGATGGTCAACCTGCACCCATTGCGGTAACGCGCCCAGCACCGAGACGGCGACAAACGCGCCGAGTGCAATAAAGACGCCGTGACCAAAATTGAGCACATCCATCAGACCGAATATCAGCGTCAGGCCGGACGCAATGATGAAGATAATCATGCCCATCGCCAGACCAGCGGCGGTCAGCGTGATCCAGGTCGATGGCGAACCCACCAGTGGCAGCGCCACCAGCGCCAGCGCGGGAACGAGCAAGAGTGGAATCACATTGGGGCGGGCTATCATCGTGATTCTCCGGTACCGGGTGCGAGCGACAAGCCTAATAAGCGTGCCTGCAATGGTGCATCGTCAGCCAGTTCGGCCATTGTCCCGCGATGGACAATACGGCCGTTGTCCATCACGGCGACGGTGTCGCCGAGTTGCTTCGCAAAGTTGAAATTCTGCTCGACCAGCAGGATGGTAGTGTCGGTTTGCTTGAGCTCGCGAAACGCCGTGATCATGTTGGCCACCATCGCCGGCGCCAGGCCCTTGCTGGGTTCGTCGATCAGGATCAGGCGGCGCGGTTCGACCATCGCACGGGCCACCGCCAGCATCTGTTTTTGGCCGCCGGATAATTTGCCGGCCGGATGCAGCCAGAAGGTTTTGATGGCCGGAAACAAGTCGAAAATCCAGTCCAGCCGCTGGCGGTCGATGGCCTCGATGGTGCGGGCATTGCGCGCCGCCAGCAGCAGGTTGTCACGCACACTCAGGTCGGCAAAGATGCCCATGTTTTCGGGCACGTAGGCAATCCCGAGACGGGCGATATCGGGCGTGGCCAGCGCCGTGATCGGCTGGCCGTCAAAGGTGATGCTGCCTTGCGAGGCGTGCCACAAGCCCATGATGGTACGCAGCGTGGTGCTCTTGCCGGCACCATTGCGACCCAGCAGCATGGTCAGTGCGCCGCGCGGAATGTCGAGGTCGACACCATGCAGGATGTGATACGCGCCGATGTGCGTGTGCACGTCGCTCAGGCTGAGCAAGTTGATGTTGGCGCTCATATTTCCACCTCGACCGGTGCCAGTCCGAGATAAGCCTGCTGCACCACCGGCGAGGCGATTACCGCGTCCGGTTCGCCATCGGCCACCAGCGCGCCGTTGTGCAGCACGATGATGCGGTCCGCCAGTTCACGCACCACGTCCATCTTGTGCTCGACTAACAGGATGGTCTTGCCGGGTTGCTCCTTGAGGCGGCGGATCAGGTCGAGGATCACCGGCACTTCATCGATACTCATGCCGGCGGTCGGCTCATCAAACAGGTACACCGCCGGATCGAGCGCCATCAGCATGCCGACTTCGAGCTTGCGCTGATCGCCGTGTGGCAACGCCGACGCCGGCTGATCGCGGCGCGCCGTGAGCGCGACGCTTTCGAGCACCTGTTCGGCGCGCTCAATGAGCGCTGTGTGATGCGACCAGACGTGCCACAGATCGAGCCCGAGACGCTGGCGCGATTGCAGCGCCAGCCGGATATTTTCGAGCACGCTGAGCGTCGGGAACAAGCTGGTCAGCTGGAACGCCCGGCCAAGTCCGGCATGCGTGCGCGCCGGCGCCGATAGCGCCGACAAGTCGCGTCCGTGCAGCAGCACTTGGCCGGACGAGGCTTTCAGCTGGCCCGAAATCAGATTGAAGTAGGTAGTCTTGCCGGCACCGTTCGGCCCGACGATGGCCGTCAGCGTGCCCGGCACGAATGCGCACGAGACCGCATTGACCGCGACGTGGCCGCCGAAGCGGATCGTCAGGTCGCGGGTTTCCAGAGAAATCATGGCGTCGGATTACGCGCTTGTTTTAACGCTTGTTGCGGATCGGCAGTTTCATTTCGTCGATCGTGATTTCATGCACCAGCTCCGGCACGCCCCACGGGAAGGCCGGATCAACCTTGATCTTGAAGTGGTACATCGATTGCAGCGCCTGATGGTCTTCCTTGCGGAAGATCATCAAGCCTTTGGGCGTCTCGAAGCGCATGCCTTCCATGGCCGTGATCAGCTTTTCGGTATCGGTATCGCCCTTGGTTTTTTTCAGTGCCTCGACCAGCGCAATACCGGCTGCCATGCCACCGGCAGTGAAGAAATCCGGCGGGCTTTTGTAGCGCTTGTAATGCTCGGTCACCAGCCAGTTATTGACCGGATTCTTCGGAATCCCGAAGTAGTAATAGGTCGCGCCTTCCATGCCGGGAAAGTTCTTGTAGGCCACCATCGCCGGCAGGATATTGCCGCCGGTGGCGATCTCGATGCCATAGCGTTTCGGGTCGAGGTCGGCAATCTTGAACGGGTTGCCGGCACCGGCCCAGATGATGAAGATGATCTTGCGACCGGGCTTGTCTTTGAGGGAATCAAACAGACGCTGGGCACCGGCAGTGAAGTCGGTGGTGCTGGTGGGCAGGTATTCTTCGTGGACGATTTTCGCGTTCTTCAGGGTCTCGCGAAACGCCTTCACGCCATCGCGGCCAAACGCGTAATCCTGCGCTAGCGTGGCAATCGTCACGCCCGGTTTGTCGAGCGCGACCGCATTCGAGATCGCATCCTGCGACGAGTTGCGGCCCGTGCGGAAAATATAGCGATTCCATTTGTCACCGGTGATGGCGTCGGCCACGGCCGGCTCGACCAGCAGGATTTTTTTGTATTCCTCGGCCACCGGCAACATCGCCAGCGCGACCCCGGAACCGGTCGGCCCGACCGCGATGTCGGCCTTGTCGTCGGCGTAAGCAGCGGCGAGCTGGGACTTGGCGACATCGGGCTTGCCTTGCGTGTCTTTTTCGATCAGCACCAGCTTGTTGCCGTTGACCGTCATCGTGCCGCCGGTGGCGTAATCGAGACCCATCTGCAGGCCGATCTGGGTCTGTTTGGCGTAGGCTTCGAGCGCGCCGGTTTTGTCGTAGACGTGGGCGATGCGGATGTCCTTGGCGTAGACCGCGGTGGCGGACAAGGCGAAGGCGGTGGACAGCAGGGTGGCAACAGCAAGCAGATGGGGTCTCATGTTTTCAATCCTCTGATGGGTGAATGCCCTGAAGATTAACCGATGTCCGTCTTTTGTCAAACTGGTAAAACTACCATCGATTACCCTGCTGCGACGCATCATGGTTGCCCGCTTGCGATGCTGATTTTGCATGGGGAGAACGGGCTTGCCGTGCCAGAATGACGACTTACCGTTTCCACCGAAAGCCTGCAATGCATGATCCCCTGGTCTATCTGAATGGCGTCATGACGCCGCTGTCCGAAGCGAAAATTCCGGTCCTTGATCGCGGCTTCATTTTTGGTGACGGCATCTATGAAGTGATCCCGATTTACCAGCGCAAGCTGTTTCGCGCCGAACATCATATGGCGCGGTTGTTCCGCAGCCTGGCTGCCATCGGCATTACCAATCCGCATACCAGGGACGAATGGATGGCGCTGATCGACCAGGTCGTCAGCGCCCATCCGGCCGATGACCAGATGGTCTACCTGCACATCACGCGCGGTGTTGCCAAGCGGGCGCATGTCTTTCCGAAAGACGTCACGCCGACCGTGTTCAGCATGAGCAATCCGATCGTCCTGCCGTCTGCGGCAGTGCGGCAAGCGGGCGTGGCCTGCGTGTCGATGGAAGACAAGCGCTGGCTGCGCTGCGAGATCAAATCGATTTCGCTATTAGGCAATGTGCTGGCTGCACAGAACGCCGCCGAGCAGGATGCGGTCGAATCGATTCAGTTCCGGGACGGTTTTCTGACGGAGGCGTCGTCGTCGAATGTCTGGATCGTCAAGGATGGCGTGGTCATGGGCCCACCGAAAGACAACCTGATTCTCGAAGGCATCCGCTACGGTCTGATCGAAGAACTGTGCGCCGCCGGCGGCATCGCGCTCAGCGCGCGCCGCATCACCCGCGAGGAAGTTTTTGCCGCCGATGAAGTATTGCTGACGTCAGCCACCAAGGAAGTGCTGCCCGTCAGTCACATCGACGGCCAGCCGGTTGGAAAAGGTGTGCCCGGCCCCATCTATGCGAAACTGTATGCCGCCTACCAGGACGCCAAGGCAGCCTGACCTTTTTATTGAGAGCCACACCATGAGTACAACGCCGGAAACCCCCGCCAGCCTGATCGAGTATCCGAGTGATTTCCCGATCAAGGTGATGGGTGCGATGCATGACAGTTTTGCCGCGACCATCGTCGAGGTGGTCATGCAGTTCGATCCGGAGTTCGGCCATCACAAGCTCGAGCAGCGGCCGTCAACGAAGGGAAATTACCTTGGCCTGACCGTGACGGTGCGCGCCACCAGCCGGGAACAACTCGATGATCTGTACCGCGCATTGAGTTCGCATCCGATGGTCAAGATGGTGCTGTGAGCCGGAGGTTGCGCGCGCTTCCGGCCGGCACTAATCGGTACCGACCCTCTGCTGCCAATCCTTCCAGTGGCTGCTCCTCATGCTTTCCTACACCGGTTTCAGTCGCCGTCTTATAGATTGCGCCGGTGACGACGGATAACCTTCATTGCATTATTTAATGGATGGGCACATCGGATGCATCATGGGCAAATACTTACTCGGCTGGCTGCTCGGCGTTCCCGCCATCGTATTGCTGGTAATTTATCTGTTCATGCATTAATTGCATAGCCAGAATGCGATGCCGGACAACGGTAACATTCCAAGCGGTTGCCAGAGCCAACAACAAAGGATCCAACCATGGAATCAAGCACCCCTCCCGGACAGGGCTTTCGCATCCTGCTGATCGACGATAACGAAGACGCTAACGAATCGATGGCCGCCTTGCTGGAATTAATGGGTTACGCCGTACGCACCGCCAACCATAGCGCGTCGGCGCTTGCACTGACCGCACAATTCGAACCGCAACTGATCCTGTCCGATATTGGCTTGCCCGGCATGAATGGCTACGAGCTCGCTCCGGCGCTGCGTCAGATCGCCGGTCCGCGCAAAGTGGTTCTGGTCGCCGCCACCGGTTACGGCAATGCCAATGACAAGCAGCGTTCGCAAGCCGCCGGCTTCGACCATCATCTGGTCAAGCCATTTGATGCCGACATGCTGCTCGAATTCGTCGCCACACAGGCTGCCGCGTACTGATGCGGACACCGGCATGATTTCCTCCGCCTCCGACCCCGACCCCGTCGCCGCCCTGCAGCGCCAACTGGCTGACCTGCAGGAACTGCTGGCCTGGCGCGATCTTCAACAACAACAACAGCACGAGGTGCTGGCGGCGGAAGTGCATGACCAGCTCGGCTCTGCGCTGACGGCGCTGGCGATGCGACTGGCACTGATCGAACGGCAAAGCCACGTCGCTAACGATGCGCGACGGGCTGAACAATGGCTCAAAAGCCAGTCCCTGCTCAAAGCGATCACGCAAACGGCGCGCCGCATCCAGCACCAATTGCAGCCGAACACGCTGACCTCGCTCGGTCTGCACGCCATCCTGACCGATTACCTTGATGCATTCAGCTCGCGCACCGGGACGCCCTGCACGCTCGCTGTCAGCGGCCCCGAACCGGACTTGTCGCCCGTGGCGGTACAGGGCTTGTTCAATCTGCTGCAAGAGGGCTTCTCCAATATCGAACGCCATGCCGGACCTTGCGAGGTGAAGGTCCGGCTGAGCAACGCCGATCAGCAATGCCGCCTGACTATCGAAGACACCGGCCGCGGCTTCGATCTGGCGGGACTGGACTGGCAATGCAGCCATGGCTTGCGTTTAATGCGCGAACGCGCCGCCCGGCTGCCGGCCCGGCTCGATCTGCATAGCCAGGTGCAAATGGGTTGCCGCATCAACATCGCGCTGACACTACCAGCGTGAGATCTCCGCCACGCAGCAGCGCGCTTGCGGTGCATCAGCCTGGCACGCATCTAATGGTAAAACGGCATGTCGATGTCTATACTAGACAATGTCATCCCGTGACCCCCAACGGAGATCCTCATGCAATTACGCGACATCTGCTGGATGGTCAGCGTGCCATTAACAGTGACACCCGCAACGGCCTTCCTGTGCACCGGGAATTTTTTCCCTCATCCGCTTTATTATTGGGCGCTCTATTTGTAGCCCCCGACGAAAGGAACCCCTCATGGCTCTGAACAACGACCAGCAATCCTCACGCATCGTCACCGGCCTGTTCCATGACCGCGACAGCGCGGAACACGCCTACACCACCGTCGCCGAGCGCGGGTACCACCGCGACGACGTGAACGTCGTGATGTCGGACGATACCCGTTTGCGTCACTTCCCGAACGACAGCGTCATGGTCACCGAACTTGGCAGCAAGGCCGCAGAAGGTGCCGGCATCGGCGGCGCAATCGGCGGAACGCTCGGCGCGATTGCCGCCGCCATCGCTGCCATCGGCACCACGCTGGTACTGCCGGGACTGGGACTGGTCGTCGCCGGGCCGCTCGCCGCCGCCCTCGCCGGCGCCGGTGCCGGTAGCGTCACCGGCGGACTGGTGGGCGCACTGATCGGCTGGGGCCTGCCCGAAGAACGGGTCAAGCACTACGAAGACGGTATCCGCGACGGCGGCATCCTGATGGGTGTAACGGCACGCAACGAAGAAGACGCACGTCACTTCGAGCAGGAATGGAAAGCAAAAAATGGCGAGCAGGTCTACCTGTAAAGACCGCCAGGGCGGCAAAAATAAGTGCCGCTCTTCGCCTCTTCCTACAGCACGATCAGACACTGTCCTATAGTTTGATGTTGATCAAAACGCTACGATGCGATATCAGTTCTGCTTGAGCGATCCGATCGTACCGACCGCTCTGCAATCGTCGTCGATGCACCCGTGTGGGTTAAGCAGACGGGCAAACCGGAGCACACATCATGTCAAATCGAACACTCGCCATCACATTGGGGCTAATCGGCTGGGGACTCACCTATGTCATTGCCAAGTCCCACAAGGATGCCGCACGCCGCGAAGCCCGGCTGAGCAGAAAACAGCTGACCACATGGGAAGGCGAAGGTGGTAACTTGACGCTATCGCCCTCCTCCGCTGCGGCGCCAGTGGCACAGACCGACCTGCACTGAGTCCGGATTTAATTTAATTTATTCAAGGATAAAAATATGAATTCCAACGACAGCATCAACACCACCATCGCCAAAAATGGCGCCACCGCCGACAGTAGCATCGACAAGGCCAGCAACGCCGCGCAAGACGCGATCACCAAGGCCGCCGAGATCGCCCATCCCGCAGTCGAGCGGTTCACCGCCAGCGCCCATCAGGCAGTCGAAAAGCTGATGGGTGTCGCCAGTTCGACCGCCGATACCGTCGCGCACCGCAGCGAACAATTGATGGATGCGCAAGAGCGCCTGGTCGAAGATTGCCGCACCTACGTGCGCCAGAAGCCGGTCACGGCGCTGGCCATCGCAGCCGGCGTCGGTTATCTGCTGAGTCACCTGCTCAGCAAACGCAACTGACCGACCCCTCCTGAAAAAAGCACCTCCGGCGAAATCCGGCGGTGCTTTTTTTCGCTACACTGTCGCCATGCCAACACCTCTTATCGTCCAGCGCGGTCACGAAGACTACAACACCACGTTGGACGCGATGCGCGCCTACACCGATACCCGCACCGCCGATAGTACCGACCAGCTCTGGCTGGTCACGCATGATCCGGTCTTCACGCTGGGCCTGGGTGCCGATCCGTCCCATGTGCTCGATGCACATGGCATCGCCGTCGTGCAAACCGATCGCGGCGGCGAAGTCACCTACCACGCGCCGGGGCAGGTCATCGTGTACCTGCTGATCGACCTGCGCCGCCAGCGCAGCGACCGCCGCTTGCTGGCGCGCGAATTCGTGCAAGGCATCGAGCAGGCGGTCATCGACACGCTGGCCGCGTATAATCTGCGCGGTCAGCGCAAGACAGGCGCCCCCGGAATTTACCTTGCCGATGGCCCGCACGAAGGTGCAAAAATTGCGGCGCTTGGCTTGAAAGTTCGCGTCAATGGCTGCACTTATCACGGCGTCTCGCTCAACGTGGCAATGGATCTGACACCGTTCTCGTGGATCAATCCGTGCGGCTATGCAGGACTGCAAACGATCGACATGCGCAGCCTCGGCAGTGACGCGACGGTCGAACAACTCCAGGCGACGCTGACTGGACAACTGATACAACAACTGAAAGGACACGCTCCTGCAGCGGCTTGACGCAGGAGTCAGACATCATGGCAAACGATCCGACCGAACTGGCGACACCGCTTTACTACAATCCGCTCGACAAGCAAAAAGGTGCCGGCAAGACGGCGCGTATCCCGATCAAGATCGTGCAGGCCGAGCGCCTGCCGAAACCCGACTGGATTCGGGTCAAGTCGGCGCTGCCATCGAGCCGCTTCTTCGAAATCAAGGACATCCTGCGCGCCAACAAGCTCGTCACTGTCTGCGAAGAAGCCAGCTGTCCGAATATCGGCGAATGCTTCGGCAAGGGCACCGCGACCTTCATGATCATGGGCGACAAGTGCACCCGGCGTTGCCCGTTTTGCGATGTCGGTCACGGCCGTCCCGATCCGCTCGATAGCGATGAGCCGGAAAATCTGGCCAAGACCATCGCCGCATTACGCCTCAATTACGTCGTCATCACCTCGGTCGATCGCGATGACTTGCGCGACGGCGGCGCCGGCCATTTCGCCGAATGCATCCGCCGCATCCGCGAACTGTCGCCGTCGACCCGCATCGAAATTCTGGTACCGGACTTCCGTGGCCGCATGGATCGGGCACTGGAAATTCTGAATCTGGCACCACCGGACGTGATGAACCACAATCTCGAAACCGC
>CAILRJ010000192.1 GCA_903836575.1 uncultured Burkholderiales bacterium | reverse complement strand
TCCGACCGTCACACCACGCCTGGAACAGCGCATCGGCAGCCGGACCTGTTTCCCAGCGGATCGCATCGTAGTCACGCTTGAACGCGCCGCGCACCACATGCGGATGATGCTGCAGAATCATGAAATAAAAATCACGCCAGACCAGTTCGGCCAGCCACGTGTTGGCACCGCTGGCGTCAGCCGCAATGCGCGCCGCTTCACATGCCCGTCGGGCCAGATGGCGGATCGACACGGTACCAAAGCGCAAATGCACCGACAGGTAAGACGGTCCCTTGATGGCCGGAAAATCCCGGGTCTGCTTGTACTTGTCGATGCGCTCCATGAAATTGTCGACCAGCTGCTGGCCACCGCGCATGCCGGTCGGTATGTTCAATTGTGCAAAATTCGATGGCGCAAAACCGAGTTCGGCCAGCGTTGGCATCACGTGAGCGACCGGACTGACCGCAAGGCGTTCGGCCAACGACTCGACCGGATAGGCACGCACGTGCGCATCGGAGCTATCGAATTGCAATTGTCTGAGCCAGGCATTCTTGTACGGCGTGAAGACCGAGAAGGGTTTGCCCGCCAGCGACAGGACTTCATCCTTTTCGAACACTACCTGATCCTTGTAACTGTGTAGCGCAATATCGTGCTGTTGCAGCGCGCTGGCAATGGCGGCATCGCGCGCGATCGCTTGCGGTTCGTAATCGTGATTAATGAAAACTGCCTCGACCTCCAGTTCGCGCGCCAGCGCCGGAATCGCGTCGGCGGCACGCGCATGGCGCACGATCAGCGCGCCGCCGAGCTTGACCAGTTCCTCGTGCAACTCGATCAGACTGGCATGCAGGAACTCGATACGGCGGTCTTGCCCGGGCAAGTGCTGCAGAATGTCACTGTCGAAAATGAAGACGCAAAACACGGCGCGGCTTTGGCTGAGGGCGTGGTGCAACGCGGCCTGGTCAAAGACGCGCAGGTCGCGCCGGAACCAGAGCAGTGAACGGGAATACGGCAAGTCGGGCAGGGTGGCAGTGGTCATGGACGTCCAGGCGGGAAAAAAGGGCTGGCGTCATTATCGTTGTTCTGCGCCGGGGCGTGCGGCTTCCTGTATTGAGCGCAATCGGTGCGCTCATTGGCGTCATCGTGGCGCGGGTTGCGAGCACGTCATTGCGTCAATTTCCCCCTCCGGCATCCACTTCCGGACCCCGCAAAGCTGCTAAAATGCCGCCCATGGCGACGCACAAAAAGACCCCTCTCAAGACCCTTGTCGACGATTCGCATCAGGACCCGGCCGGACTGGCCGATATCGATGACGCACCGTTCGGCATGGACCTGACCAATCACTTCCTCATTGCCATGCCGGCGATGGCTGATCCGGTCTTTGGCGGTACCGTGATTTACCTGTGCGAACACAATGCCCGCGGCGCGCTTGGCGTGATCATCAACAAGCCCACCGACATGACGCTCGAAGCCCTGTTCGAACGGGTCGACCTGAAACTCGAAATCAATCCCCGCCATCCAACCTTGCCCGCGTATCCGGTCATGTTCGGCGGGCCGGTCCAGCTCGAGCGCGGCTTCGTGCTGCATGCGCCGCTGGGCTCCTTTTCATCGATGATGAAAGTCACCGATGAGATCGCACTGACCACCTCGAAAGATGTGCTCGAAGCGGTCGCCGGTGGCCACGGGCCGGAGCAGTTGCTGGTCACGCTGGGATGTGCCGGCTGGAGTGCCGGCCAGCTCGAAGATGAAATTATCCGTAATGGCTGGCTCACCGTCGAGGCTGATCCGGTCGTCATGTTCGACTTGCCGGTCGAACAGCGCTTCGCGGCGGCAATCCGTCTGCTTGGCATCGACCCGAACATGCTCAATGCCGGGGCCGGGCATGCCTGAGCCGGTCTCGGCAGGACCGTATTGATGGAGACGGTGCTGGGTTTCGACTTTGGCCTCAAACGCATCGGTGTCGCGGTCGGCAACACGGTGATCCGGCAGGCGCAAGCGCTGACCATCATCGAGGCCGCCACCAACGATGGCAAGTTCGCAGCCATTGCTGCGCTGGTGGCCAGCTGGCAACCGGCGCGCTGCATTATTGGCATGCCGTTTCATCCGGACGGTGCCGAGCACGAGATGTCAGTGCGCTGCCGTCGTTTCGCCAACCAGTTGCATGGCCGCTACGGCTTGCCCGTCGTGCTGGTTGATGAACGCTATACCTCGGCGGTACTGGCCCGGCAGCGCGGTGAACGGATCGACGATCGTGCTGCCGCACTGATTTTGCAACAATACTTTGATGACCATTCCGATGCCTCTACTTCCCCATGAACTCGACGCCGAGGCGCTGTATGCGGACCTTGAGCGACAGATTGTTGCCGCCCTCGGCAGCACCGAACATCTCGCGCTGGCCGGGATTTATTCCGGTGGCGCCTGGCTGGCCGAGCGGCTCGCCAAAGCCCTGAAGATCGAAGACCGGCTCGGCTTTATCGACGTCTCGTTCTACCGCGATGACGTCGCCGAAAAAGGCTTGCACGCGGCTGTCAAGCCAAGCCAGATCGGCTTCGAGGTCGAAGGAGCCACCATCCTGCTGGTCGATGATGTGCTCTACACCGGGCGCACTACGCGCGCGGCGATCAATGAATTGTTCGACTACGGTCGCCCGGCGCGCATCCTGCTGGCCACGCTGGTTGACCGCGGCGCACGCGAACTGCCGGTCGCACCGGACTTCGTCGGTGCTACCGTCACACTCGCCGCCGACCAGATTCTGACCCTGCAACAAGGCGCCGATGGCGCGCTCTCCCTCACGGTGAACCATGCATAATCCGCAACTGAACAAGGATGGCGATTTGCAGCATCTGCTGACCATCGAAGGCCTGCCCAAACGCATCGTCATGGATATCCTCGACACTGCAGAATCGTTCGTCGGTATCAGCGATCGCGAAGTCAAGAAAGTCCCGCTGATGCGCGGCAAAAGCGTCTTCAACCTGTTTTTCGAGAACTCGACGCGTACCCGCACCACCTTCGAGATCGCCTCGAAACGCCTGTCGGCCGATGTCATCAATCTCAACATCCAGGCTTCCAGCGCGACCAAGGGAGAATCCTTGCTCGACACCATCGACAACCTCGCCGCAATGCATGCCGACATGTTCGTCGTGCGCCACGCATCCTCCGGCGCACCGCACCTGATCGCCCGCCATCTGGTCGAGACCGGCCAGTCGCATGTCCACGTCGTCAATGCCGGCGATGGCCGTCATGCCCATCCGACCCAGGGTCTGCTGGACATGTACACGATCCGGCACTACAAAAAAGACTTCACCAATCTGACCGTCGCCATCGTCGGCGACATCCTGCACAGCCGCGTGGCGCGCTCGGACATCCATGCGCTGACCACGTTGGGCGTGCCGGAAATCCGAGCGATTGCGCCGCGTACGCTGCTGCCGGCCGGGCTCGACCAGATGGGCGTGCGGGTTTTTACCGACATCAACGAAGGCCTGAAAGGCGTCGATGTGATCATCATGCTGCGCCTGCAAAACGAACGCATGAGTGGCGCATTGCTGCCCTCGGCGCAAGAGTTTTTCAAGAGCTACGGCTTGACGCCAGAGCGCCTTGCGCTGGCCAAGCCGGACGCCATCGTGATGCATCCGGGGCCAATGAACCGGGGTGTCGAAATCGATTCGGCAGTTGCCGACGGCAAGCAGGCCGTGATCCTGCCGCAAGTCACGTTTGGCATCGCAGTCCGGATGGCAGTCATGAGCATACTGGCGAGTAAATAAACCATGAAACTGCATATCCAGCACGGCCACCTGATCGATCCGGCCAACGGTATCGACGCACCGCATGACGTCTTCATTGATTCCGGCATCATCGTCGGCATCGGCCGGCAACCGGACGGCTTCGAGCGCGCCCGCGTATTCGACGCCACCGGCCTGATTGTTGCACCCGGCCTGGTCGACCTGAGCGTGCGCTTGCGCGAGCCGGGTTACGAATACAAGGCCACCCTCGAATCCGAAATGCAGGCCGCGTTGCAAGGCGGCGTGACCAGCCTGGTCTGTCCGCCCGACACTGATCCGGTGCTCGACGAACCCGGCCTGGTCGAAATGCTCAAGCACCGCGCCCGCATCCTGAACCAGTCGCATGTCTATCCGCTGGGTGCACTGACGCGCGGCCTGCAAGGCCAGGCGCTGAGCGAAATGTACGAGCTGACCGAAGCCGGTTGCATCGGTTTTTCGCAAGCCGATGAACCTATCCTCGACACCAACGTGCTGCTGCGCGCGTTGCAATACGCGCAGACCTTCGGCTACACGGTCTGGCTGCGGCCGCAAGATCCGCATCTCGGCATTCATGGCATCGCGCACAGCGGACCGATCGCTTCGCGGCTGGGCTTGTCGGGCGTGCCGGTGATGGCCGAGACGATCGCGCTGCAAACGATTTTCGAACTGGTGCGCGCGACCGGCGCGCGGGTTCACCTGTGCCGGATTTCGTCAGCGGCCGGTATCGAGCTGGTGCGCGCCGCCAAAAAAGAAGGCTTGCCACTGACCTGCGACGTCGGTGCGCATTACCTGCACCTGACCGATCTCGATATTGGCTTCTTCGATTCGAATGCGCGCCTGTCGCCACCGCTGCGTTCGCAGCGCGACCGCGATGCCTTGCGGGCCGGTCTGCTCGATGGCACCGTCGATGCGATCTGCTCCGACCATGCACCGGTCGACGACGATGAAAAACTGATGCCGTTCGGCGAAGCCTCACCGGGGGCAACGGGCCTTGAGTTATTGCTCTCGCTGGCGCTGAAATGGGCTGACGAGGACATCGCGCCGAAAGCCAGTCCGGTCTCGCGCGCGCTGGCCAAGGTGACGGTCGATGCGGCCCGCGTGGCCGGTTTGCCGGCCGGGCAGCTGGGTGTCGGCAGCATCGCCGACCTGTGCATTTTCGATCCGGCTGCACGCTGGAAAGTCGAGGCCAGCGCCCTTGCCAGTCAGGGCAAGCACACGCCGTTCCTCGGTTATGAACTCGGCGCGCGCGTGATGGCGACGGTGGTTGCGGGACGGCTGGCTTACTTGCGCAACGCATGATTGCGCTGGGCATACTGCGCGTCGTCTTGCACTTGCTGCGTGGGTTGCTGACGTGTGCGCTGGTGTTTCCGCTGGTCGATTCTGCGGGACGCACGCGTCGCATCCGCAACTGGTCGATTGACCTGCTGGCGATTTTTCGCGTGAGCGTGGTGGTACGGCATACCGGGTGCGGCGCGCTGGCACCGCGCGCGCTGATCGTCGCCAACCATGTGTCGTGGCTGGATATTTTTGTCATCAATGCGATGCAGCCATGCCGCTTCGTGGCCAAGTCGGATATTCGCAGCTGGCCGTTGCTGGGATATCTGTGCGCGCGCTCCGGTACGATTTTTATTGCTCGTGGCCGGGTGCGTGACGTGCGACGGATTTTTCAGGACCTCGTCAACAGCATACGCAATGGCGAGCATGTGGCATTTTTTCCGGAAGGCACCACCTGCGCGCAAGGCGGGCTGCTGCCGTTTCATGCCAACCTGTTCGAAGCTGCCATTGATGCCGGCGTACCGATCCAGCCGATGGCGCTGCGTTATGTCGATGCCGAAGGCAAGCTGGCGCCGCAAGCGGACTTCATCGGCGACATGACGTTCGCACAAAGCATGATGGTGATCCTGAAAGCGCCACGCCTGAGCGCCGAGCTGATCGTGCTACCGCTCATTGATACTGCCGGCGCACACCGGCGTGAACTGGCGCCGGTGGCGCGCACGGCGATTGCGCAGGCGCTGGGGTATGAACACTGATTATTCATCCGGCACCTGAAATTGCGGGCAACTGACCTGCACCAGCTTGCGGTCCGACAGACGCACGGCGCTCAGTTGTCCACCCCACAGGCAACCGCTGTCGAGTCCGATCAGGTCAGGTCG
>CAILRJ010000191.1 GCA_903836575.1 uncultured Burkholderiales bacterium | reverse complement strand
GTCGCCCATTTTCTGGAGGGTGCGCAGCGCAGTCTGGCACCTGGCTATCACTTCACGATCCGCAATTTCCGGCTATTGATCAGCGTCTGTTTGCCGGGAACGATAGATCAGCGCGCCCGCATCAATGAAGCGATCACGCTGCGCGACAGTATCAGCGCGACCTTGCGCGCCGCCGAACTGACCAACGAGCCGCGTGGTGCGGATGAGTTGATCAACTGGTGTGCGCTGTTCACGAATGCAGATCGGTTGTTCCAGCGCGATCCGGCATGGCTGCACTACGACGACGGCCGCGCGATCCGCGACCAGATTATCGACCGCGACACGGTGCAGGAAGCAACACCCTATGGCTTGCGCGTTGGCCGTGTCGGTCACGACGATGAAATGGAAGTGCGCTTCTATTCGATCAAGTCCTTCCCCGAAACCTATCCGCTATGGGACATGGGCGCACTGATCGGGGACATGCTGCAACCAGCGCTGCAATACCCGTGTCCGTTCCTGATCACGATGGGCGTACACGTGCCGGACCCGACCGGCTCGCGCACATCAGTCACGGCGAATCATTGGCGCGCGACGCAAAATGCGCGCAGCTCGATGTCCCACGTGATGCCCGATGTCCAGAAAAAGCTCGACGACTGGAACGACATGGCGCAGGCAATCGACCAGGGCGGCACGGCGATCAGCATGTACCACCAGGTCGCGCTGTTCACGCGCCCGGACAAAGCATTACGGGCCGAGGAAGCAGTCAAGGCGCTGTGGCGCGGACGTGGCTTCGAGCTGAACAACGACGTCTACATGCACCGGCAGGCGTTACTCGCAAGCCTGCCGATGATGCTGTCGCCGGCGCTGTTTGCCGACCTGCGTCGCGAGAAACGCACGACGCGTAAAAAAGCATCGAACGCGGTGCATCTTGCACCACTGATCGCGGAATGGCGCGGCACCAATACGCCGACGCTGCTGCTGGCCGGACGGCGCGGACAGGTGATGACGCTCGACATGTTCGACAACGTCGAAGGCAATTACAGCGCCGCCGTGGTCGGTTCGCCCGGTGGCGGCAAGTCTGTGCTGCTCAACGAATTCGCCTGGTCGTACAGTGCCACCGGTGCGAAGGTGTGGATCCTCGATCTGGGACGCAGTTTCGAAAAGCTGTGCCGCAAGGTCGGCGGGCAGTACATCGAATTCAAGCCGGAGACGGTGATCAATTTGAATCCGTTTTCCTACGTCGTCGACATCAACGAAGACATGGACTTGCTCCATCCGGTCATCTGCAAGATGGCATCGATGAGCCAGACGCTCGAAGAAGTCCAGAGCAAGGCCATCAACAAGGCGATCGTCCATTGCTGGAATCAGTACGGCCGCGAGACCACGATCACGACGCTGCAATCGGTCTTCAAGGCCGGCGTGCTGCCGGACTTCGATGGTCCGGTCGACCAGCGTATCTGCGACCTCGCCCTGATGCTCGAACCCTATACCCGCAGCGGCGTGTATGCGCGCTATTTCGAGGGACGTGCCAACGTCGATTTCACCAACGATTTCGTCGTCATCGAGAACGAGGAGCTCAAGCGCAAACCCGACCTGCACGCGGTCATCAACATGCTGCTGTTGAACCGCATCACCGGCGAGATGTACCTCACACGCAATCGCAAGAAACTGCTGATCATCGACGAACTCAAGCAACAGTTGGGTGACATCGGTGCTGACGATCCGATCAAGGCAGCCGTGGTCGAGGAGGCTGCGCGGCGCGCACGCAAGTACGGCGGCAGCCTGATTACCGCGACCCAGCAGGCCGACGATTACTACGGTTCGCGCCAGATGGAAGCGGCGTTCCAGTGTTCCGACTGGCTCTTTATCTTGCGCAACAAGAAGGAATCGATCGAGCAATTGCACCGCCACGGCAAGATCGTCATGGACGAGAACAAGAAGCGCATGTTGAACTCGCTGCGCCTCGAACCGGGTGCGTTCTCGGAGATGTACATCTATTCGCCGGTCGGGGAGGGCGTTGCGCGATTGGTGCTTGATCCTTATACCCGGCTGCTGTTTTCCAACCGGCTTGAGGACAACAAGCCGATCGATGAGCGGCTCGCGCGCGGGATGTCGATCGACGAGGCGATTGCTGATGTGCTGCGCGAACGGGGGACCAAATGATCCGCTCGTACGCCATTCATCTTGTTGCGAGCCTGGTACTCATCGCGATGATGCTGACGGCTTATCACCGGTTCGTCATCCTGCCGATGCGGCGGATCGGCGTGATCGACGTCGCCGCGATCTGGGCCATCAAGGAAAAGCAGTTCGCCGACATCGTCACACGCGCCGGCGCGTCCGAG
>CAILRJ010000190.1 GCA_903836575.1 uncultured Burkholderiales bacterium | reverse complement strand
CGCCTGCGTCTCGAACTCGTCGAAACGGCGGAAATAACGCAGTACCGCATGGCTGACGTACTCGGCCATCTGCATCGCCATGCCGGCATCATCGAGCCGCACCACCGGCACGCCGGCCGGCAGCGCGTCACCAAGTTGCAGGATGGCATCAACGCCGGCACCGAGATTGAAAATCGCCTTCAGATCAGACCGGCCCTGCAGCATCGCCGCCGACGGTTTCCAGACCACCGCGTAATCGGCCGGGGCGCTATCACCCTCGTGCCAGACCCGCACATCGGCCAGCGGCAACGTGGTGTGCAGTTCGGCCAGCCACTGTTCGGCGGCTCCTCCATCGGCATAAAAGAGTATTTGCATGAAGCCTCCCTATTCGGTGGCGAACGACAACAGCGGCGCACCTTCGGTGACCTGATCGCCGACTGCGTACAGCACTTGCTCGACTACCCCGGCGGCCGGTGCGGTGATCGTATGTTCCATTTTCATGGCTTCCATGATCAGCATCGCCGCGCCCTTTTCGACACTGTCACCGGCCCCCACCAGCACCGCAACGATCTTGCCCGGCATCGGCGCGGTCAGGCGTCCGCCTTCGGCTTCGGTGGCACCGGAATGCGCCAGCGGATCGGTCCATGTCAGCACCGTGTGCTGGCCATCCAGATACACATGCAGCTGTTCGCCATCACGCACGACCATGCCGCGCACGGTCTGCTCACCGAGCTGCAGCGTGATCGCATTGCCGTCGTGGTGCAAGATTTTCATCATGCTGGTCGCATCACCGAGGCCCAGCTGATAGCCATCACGCAAGTAAATTGCACGCAATGGATAAGCCCCTGCCTCGTCCGAAAAATCCAGCGTGCGTTGCAGCGGCACATTCATGCGCCAGCCATCAGTGCTGGCCCACGGGCTGGCTTCGACGGATTGTTCTGATTGCAGCAATGCGGCAGCGGCCAGCGCCAGCACCGGCAAACTCGCCGGCACTGACGCCGGAAACAGCGCGTCGTAATTGTGTTCAATGAGCCCGGTATCGAGCTGCGCGCCGGCAAACGGCGCACTCTCGACCAGCCGTTTCAGAAAGCCGATATTCGACGACAGGCCAACGATCCGGTATTGCGACAGCGCGTCACTCATCTGGCGCAGCGCGGCAGCGCGGTCCTTGCCCCAGACGATCAGCTTGGCAATCATCGGATCATAAAACGGCGAGATGGTGTCGCCTTCGCGCACGCCGCTGTCGATGCGGATGACGCTGTGTTCATGCAGGTCGATCGGTGTGCTGAAGCTGATCGCCACCGGCGTGCCGAGATGGCGCAACATGCCGATCGACGGCAGGAAACCCTTCTCCGGATTTTCAGCATAGATGCGCGCTTCGAGGGCATGGCCGTTGATCTTCAGCTGGTCTTGGCGCAGCGGCAGCGGCTGGCCCGCCGCGACCCGCAATTGCCATTCGACCAAATCCTGGCCGGTGATCATTTCGGTGACCGGATGCTCGACCTGCAGGCGCGTATTCATTTCCATGAAATAGAACGAGCCGTCCTGATTGGCGATGAATTCGACGGTGCCGGCACCGACATAACTGACCGCTTTCGCAGCAGCCATCGCGGCCTCGCCCATCGCGCTACGGCGCTCCGGCGTCATGCCCGGTGCGGGGGCTTCTTCGAGTACTTTCTGATGGCGGCGCTGCACCGAGCAATCGCGTTCGAACAGATAGACGCAATCGCCTTGCGTATCAGCGAAGACCTGAATTTCGATATGGCGCGGCGCGCTCAGGTATTTCTCGACCAGCACCTTGTCGTCACCGAAGCTGTTGATCGCCTCGCGTTTGCAGGACGCCAGCGCGGCGATGAAGTCGGCGCTGGCTTCGACAATACGCATGCCCTTGCCACCGCCGCCGGCGCTGGCTTTGAGCAGTACCGGGTAACCGATCTGATCGGCTTCGTGGCGCAAAAAGTCAGCGTCCTGATTCTCGCCGTGATAGCCGGGCACCAGCGGCACGCCGGCCTTGCTCATCAATTCCTTGGCGGCGGACTTGCTGCCCATGGCGCGAATGGCCGATGCCGGCGGGCCGATGAAGACCAGTCCCGCAGCGGCGCAGGCATCGGCGAAACCGGCGTTTTCGGACAGGAAACCGTAGCCCGGATGGATGGCCTGTGCACCGGTGGCGAGCGCGACTTCGATGATCCTGTCGGCACGCAGATAGCTCTCTCTGGCTTCGGCAGAACCGATCCTGACCGCTTCATCGCACAGCGCAACGTGGCGCGCAGTGGCATCGGCATCGGAATAGACCGCAACGGTCTTGATGCCGAGCCGACGGGCGCTGGCAGCGACCCGGCAGGCGATTTCGCCGCGATTGGCGATCAGGATTTTGGTGAACATGATGGTCTCGTTGTTGTGGTTATTGTTTGGTGTTTCTGCTACCTGTTCCTGTGTCGTTTTAACCAACCGCCGCAAACACCCTCGGCAGCAACCAGGGTCAGAGTTTTTTTTCGCGAGGCTTTTGCGCGAAAATTACGCTGACCCTGGTTGCGGATTTCGGCGCCGGGCTAATCGCGACCGTCGCTGCTGGTGCGCAATGACTGCGCTCCGTAGCCCGTTTTCGGGGTCAGAGTAATTTTCGCGATACCCTCTGCGAAAAAAAACTCTGACCCCGAAAACTACTACTCAGTCAATGACACCCTTCAGCTTCAATCTTGGTCGCCCGCGTACGCATGCCCAGCTTGGCCAGTAAAGCCTGGTCTTCCTCGACTTCCGGATTACCGGTGGTCAGCAACTTGTCACCGTAAAAAATCGAATTCGCACCCGCCAGAAAACACATCGCCTGCACCGCTTCACCCATTTGCCGGCGTCCGGCCGACAAACGTACACGTGCGGTCGGCATCGTGATCCGCGCCACCGCAATGGTGCGTACGAATTCGAGCGGATCGAGCGCCTCGGAACCATACAGCGGCGTACCTTCGACCTGCACCAGATGATTGACCGGTACCGATTCGGGATACGGCGTCAGGTTGGCCAGTTGCGCGACCAGTCCGGCGCGTTGCAGGCGCGATTCGCCCATGCCGACAATGCCGCCGCAGCAGACCTTGATGCCGGCACCGCGCACGCGACCGAGCGTGTCGAGACGGTGCTGGTAATCACGCGTCGAGATCACGTTGCTGTAAAACTCGGGCGCGGTGTCGAGATTGTGGTTGTAGTAATCGAGGCCGGCTTCCTTGAGTTTTTCGGCCTGACCGACACCGAGCATGCCCAGCGTGGCGCAGGTTTCCAGACCCAGCGCCTTGACTTCGCGGACCATTTCTTCGACCTGTTCCAGATCACGGTCCTTCGGTTCGCGCCAGGCGGCACCCATGCAAAAGCGCGTCGCGCCGTGGGCCTTGGCCTGACGGGCAGCTTCCAGCACAGTAGCCAGCGGCAGGATTTTTTGCGCGGTCACGCCGGTGTCGTAACGCGCTGCTTGCGGGCAGTAACCGCAATCTTCCGGGCAGCCGCCGGTCTTGATCGACAGCAGCGTGGCCAGTTCGACTTCGGTCGGATCGAAATGTTCGCGGTGCACTTGCTGGGCCCGGAACAGCAGCTCGTTGAACGGCAAATTGAACAGCGCGAGTACGTCTTCGACCGGCCACGCGGTGGCAACAATGGCCGGCGTGGCAGCTTGAAATGCGATGGTCTGTGATGTCATGAAAATTGTCCTGATAAGTAAATGGGTGAACTCAAGTCAGCCAGGCTGGCTTGCGTTTCTCGAGAAAGGACTGGACGCCTTCGCGTCCCTGGCTCGATGCGCGGACCGTGGCGATGCGCTCTGCCGTATCGGCAATGAGCGCGTCGGTAATCGGTGCACCGGCGATGTCGCGCACCAGTCGCTTGGCTTCGCGTACCGCATCCGGACTGGCTGACACCAGTGCCTTGACGATACCGGCGACGCTGGCATCAAGCGTTGTGGCCGGTACCGATTGTGCAACAAAACCGATGCGCAGTGCGTCGGCCGCATCGAACCGTTCGGCAGTCAGAAAATAACGCCGTGCCGCATTGTCACCCATGGCCTTGATCACGTACGGAGAAATCGTCGCCGGGATCAGGCCGAGCTTCACTTCGGACAAGCAGAATTGCGCATGATCGGCGGCCACCGCGATATCGCAGACCGCCACCAGCCCCATGCCACCGGCATAGCAATCGCCCTGCACGCTGGCGACAACCGGCTTGGGACACAAGTAAATTGTGCGCAACATGATCGCGAGCCGGCCTGCATCGGCGAGATTTTCGGCATCGCTGTAAGCGGCCATCTGCTTCATCCAGTTCAGGTCGGCACCGGCGCAGAACGCCACGCCTTCGGCAGCGAGCACGATGGCACGCACCGTCTCATCGGTGCCGAGCGCGGCGAACACATTGGTCAGCTCGGCGATGCTGGTTTCGTTGAAGGCATTGCGGACCTCGGGACGGTTCAGCGTGACCGTGGCGACGCCGGCGGCGTGATGCAGGGTGAGGGTCGAATAGGTCATCATCATTACATCCGGAACACGCCAAATTTGGTCTCGGTAATCGGTGCATTGAGCGCCGCGCTCAGGCCCAGCGCCAGCACTTTGCGGGTATCAGCCGGGTCGATGACGCCGTCATCCCACAGCCGCGCCGAGGCGTAATACGGATGACCCTGCTGTTCGTACTGGTCACGAATCGGCTGCTTGAAGGCCTCTTCTTCGACCGCGCTCCACGCGCCGCCCTTGCCTTCGATGCCGTCACGCTTGACGGTGGCCAGTACGCTGGCAGCCTGATCGCCGCCCATCACCGAGATGCGCGCGTTCGGCCACATCCACAAAAAGCGCGGTGAGAACGCGCGCCCGCACATGCCGTAATTGCCGGCACCGAAACTGCCGCCGATGATGACGGTGAACTTCGGCACCGCAGCCGTCGCCACGGCGGTAACCATCTTCGCGCCATTGCGGGCGATGCCTTCGTTTTCGTATTTGCGGCCGACCATGAAGCCGGTGATGTTTTGCAAAAAGACCAGCGGGATCTTGCGCTGGCAGCACAGTTCGATGAAGTGCGCTCCCTTCAACGCCGACTCCGAAAACAGGATGCCGTTGTTGGCAATGATCCCGACCGGCATGCCATGGATGTGCGCGAAACCGCACACCAGCGTGGTGCCATAGCGCGCCTTGAATTCATCGAATTCGCTGCCATCGACGATGCGGGCAATGACTTCGTTGATATCGAACGGCTTGCGGGTATCGAGCGGAATGACGCCGTACAGTTCTTCGGCCGGATAGTTCGGTTCGACGCTGGTACGCAAGGCTAGTTGCTCGGGCTTGCGGCGGTTCAGGTTGGAGACAATCGTGCGCGCCAGCGACAGCGCGTGCAGGTCGTTTTGCGCGAGGTGATCGACCACGCCGGACAGGCGCGTATGGACGTCGCCACCGCCGAGGTCTTCGGCACTGACGACTTCACCGGTGGCCGCTTTAACCAGCGGCGGGCCACCCAGAAAAATCGTGCCCTGATTCTTGACGATGATCGACTCATCGCTCATTGCCGGCACGTACGCACCGCCGGCAGTGCACGACCCCATGACGACGGCGACTTGCGGAATACCCTTGGCCGACAGTGTCGCCTGATTAAAAAAGATGCGGCCAAAATGATCCCGGTCGGGAAACACATCGTCCTGATTCGGCAAGTTGGCACCACCGCTGTCGACCAGATAAATGCACGGCAAGTTGTTCTGGTCAGCCACTTCTTGCGCGCGCAAATGCTTCTTCACGGTCAGCGGGTAATAAGTGCCGCCCTTGACGGTAGCATCGTTGCAGACGATCACGCATTCGAGTCCGGCAACGCGACCGATGCCGGTGATGATCCCGGCCGACGGCGCGACGTTGTCGTAGACATTGTGCGCGGCCAGTTGCGACAATTCGAGGAACGGTGTGCCGGGATCGAGCAACATCATCACGCGGTCGCGCGGCAGCAATTTGCCGCGTCCGACATGTTTGGCACGGGCATCATCGCTGCCACCCAGCGCGATTTTTTCGACGGTGCGCTTGAGGTCATCGACGACGGTCTGGATCGCGGCGGCGTTGGCCTTGAACTCATCGGCGCGCGGGTTGAGTTTGGATTCGAGGATCATGGTGTACGGGTACTTTCCGGAAAACTGCCATCCACATAAAACCAGCAACCCTGTTCGCGCACGAAGCGACTGACTTCATGCAGGCGTTGGGCGCGGCCATTGATCTTGTAGCGGGCGATAAATTCGACGATGGCGGACTCGCCATCGGTGCTGCTGTGGCGGATCTCGAGTCCCAGCCATTTGGTGCTGTCATCGGAGACGGCAACCGGCGCAGGGCGCGTGCTCTTTGCCCACGTTGCAGCGATGTAGGCCTCGTCGTTGCGGGTGTAGGCGGTATAGCGCGAGCGCATCAGTTGTTCGGCACTGGCCGCTGGCGTGCCAGCCAGGATCGGACCGCAGCAGGTTGCGTAGTCGGCGCCGCCGCAGGGACAGGGTGCTGGTTTTGTCATGGCGCTATCTTTGTTTGTGGTGTGCTCAAGCGAGGGCCCGGCCAATCAGGATCTTCTGGATATCGCTAGTGCCTTCGTAAATCTGGCAGACCCGCACATCACGGTAAATCCGCTCGACCGGAAAATCGCTGACATAGCCATAGCCTCCATGAATCTGGATCGCATCCGAACAGACCCGCTCGGCCATTTCGCTGGCAAACAGCTTGGCCATCGCGGCTTCTTTCAGGCACGGCACGCCGGCATCTTTCAGGCTGGCGGCGTGCCAGGTCAACTGGCGCGCTGCTTCGAGCTGGGTGGCCATGTCGGCCAGCTTGAACTGCACGGCCTGATGTTCGTAAATCGTCTTGCCGAAACTGCTGCGGTCCTTCGCATACGCCAGCGCGGCATCGAACGCTGCGCGTGCCATACCGACGGCTTGTGCGGCAATGCCGATGCGCCCGCCTTCGAGTCCCGACAACGCAATCCGGTAGCCCTGCCCTTCGTCACCGATCAGATTGGCGGCGGGGATGCGGCAATTCTCGAACAGGATGGCCGCGGTGTCCGACGAATGCTGGCCGAGCTTGTCTTCGAGCCGGGTAACGACGTAACCCGGCGTGGCAGTCGGCACCCAGAACGCGCTGATGCCGCGCTTGCCGGCGGCCTTGTCAGTGACCGCCAGCACGATGGCGACATCGGCATGCTTGCCGCTGGTGATGAATTGCTTGGTGCCATTGATTACGTACTCGTCACCATCGCGCACCGCCGTGGTCAGCAAACTGGAGGCATCGCTACCGGCATGCGGCTCGGTCAGGCAAAACGCACCGAGCATGGTTCCCTGTGCCAGCGGACGCAGCCATTGCTCCTGTTGCGCCGGATTCGCGTACATCATCGCGATGCTGCAGACCGGACAATTATTGACCGAGATAACGGTCGAGGTACCGCCATCGCCGGCAGCGATTTCTTCGATCACCAGCGCCAGCGCCAGGTAATCCAGACCCGCGCCACCGAGCGCTTCGGGTACAGCGACACCATACGCACCCAGCTCGGCCAGGCCGCGCAATTCGTCTTGCGGGAAATGGTGTTCCTTGTCCCAGCGTGCGGCATGCGGAACGAGGCGCTCCTGCGCAAAACTACGCAGGGCGTTGCGGATCATCTCGTGTTCGGGGCTCAGTTGCATCGTGTCTCCGGGGCGGTGCTACCAGCTCAGTGGCGCGCCGTTGTAATTGAAAAAATGTCCGTTATCAGTGGCACGCAGTCCGGCCAGCGTGGCGCGAATGCCGGCCGCGCTCTCAACCACATCGAGGTCGGCACCGTCGCCGCCCATCGCGGTGCGTACCCAGCCCGGATGCAGCGCCACGCAGATCGCCGGTGCGTAGCTCAAAGAGGCATCAACCAGCAGCGAGTTGAGTGCCGCCTTGCTGGCGCGATACAGCCAGCCATTGGTGTTGGTGCGCAGGCTGATTGATCCCATCGACGACGAGGTCACGGCCAGTCGTCCGCCGGCACTTGCCACCAGCGGACCGAGCAGTGGCAACACGCGCATTGCGCCCAGCACATTGGCATGCATGACGGCATCGAACTCGTGACTGCTCGGGGTTTCCGGCGCGCCGGTGAGCGGGCCGTAGACACCGGCATTCAATAGCGCGATATCGAGTTGCTCCGTCGCCAGTCGTTCGCCGAGCGCGACACACTGCGCCGCGTCATTGAGATCGAGTTGCAGGACGATGCAACCGAGCATCTCCAGCGCAGCCGCGTCGACCGGGCGGCGCACGCTGGCCAGCACGCGCCAGCCCTCGGCACGGTACTGGCGTGCCAGTTCGAATCCGATGCCGCGCGAGGCGCCGATGATCAGTGCGGTCTGCGCGCTCATACCATTTCGATCGCGACTGCCGTACCTTCGCCGCCACCGATGCATAGCGTGGCAATGCCGCGCTTGCCGCCGGTTTTTTTCAATGCGCCCATCAGCGTGACGAGGATGCGGGCGCCCGAGGCACCGATCGGATGTCCCAGCGCGCAGGCACCGCCGTGGATGTTGATCTTGCTGTGCGGGATATCGAGTTCGCGCATCGCTGCCATCGGCACGACGGCGAAGGCTTCGTTGATTTCGAACAAATCAACATCGGCCAGCTCCCAGCCGGTTTTGACCAGCAGCTTTTCAATCGCGCCAACCGGCGCAGTAGTGAACCAGTTCGGCGCTTGCGAATGACGGCTGTGACCAATGATGCGGGCAATCGGCGTGCAACCGAGTTTCCTGGCCATCGATTCGCGCATCATGACCAGCGCCGCTGCGCCATCGTTGATCGATGACGACGAAGCCGCCGTGATGGTGCCGTCTTTTTTGAAGGCTGCCTTGAGCTTCGGAATCTTGTCGAGCTTGGCTTTTTGCGGACCTTCATCCTTGTCGATGACGATGTCGCCGTTGCGTCCCGCGACCGTGACCGGCGCGATTTCCCAATCGAACGACCCATCGGCTGCCGCGGCCTGGGCGCGCGTTACCGAGGTGATCGCAAAAGCATCCTGCTCTTCGCGGCTGAACGCGTATTTGTCGACGCACTCTTCGGCGAAGGTACCCATCGAGCGGCCTTTTTCGTAAGCGTCTTCGAGGCCGTCGAGCATCATGTGGTCGTACATCATGCCGTGGCCGATGCGGTAACCGCCGCGGGCTTTCGGGATCAGGTACGGCGCGTTGGTCATCGATTCCATCCCGCCGCTGACGACCACATCATTGGTACCGACCAGTAGCGAATCGACACCGAACATGGTGGCCTGCATCGCCGAGCCACACATTTTTGACAGCGTGACGGCACCGGCCGAGACCGGAATGCCAGCCTTGATCGCGGCTTGCCGCGCCGGCGCTTGACCCTGGCCGGCCATCAGGCAATTGCCAAACAGAACATCGTTGACCAACGCCGGATCGATGCCGGCGCGCTCGACTGCGGCACGGATCGCGACGGCACCCAGGTCACTGGCCGACAGCGCTGAAAAATCTCCTTGAAAGGCACCCAGCGGGGTGCGGGCAGCACCAACGATGACGATGGGATCGAGTAGGACGTTGGACATATGCATTCTCCGGTTCAGGCAGCGTTTGCTGCAGGGATGGCGTGATTAGGATGTTCGTTATTGAGTTGCTCGTGATTCAATTGATCGTGATTGGGTTGATCTTGATTCGATTGTTCGTGATTGGGTTTGTAGCTGAAGCGGCATTCCTGTGGATACGGAAATACGTCGTCGAAATGGCCGTCAAGGATGCGTTGCTTGTAGCCTTGCCAGTAGGCGGCGTCGAGCAGGTCGGCGTGGTGCTTCATGAAATACTTGCGCACCGTCGGATTGCCCAGCAAGAAGGTGCCGAACTGCTCCGGAAACACGTCGTGGCGGCCGATCGGATACCACGGTTCGGCCGCCATCTCGTCTTCTTCGTTGCGCGGTTGCGGGATGCTGCGAAAGACGCAATCGGTGATGTATTCGATTTCGTCATAGTCGTAAAACACCACGCGGCCGTGCTTGGTGACACCGAAATTTTTGTACAGCATGTCACCCGGGAAAATATTGGCCCGGACCAGTTCCTTGATCGCGTTACCGTACTCCAGTACGCCGTGTTCGATGGCGGCTTCGTCGCCTTCTTTTTCCGCATTCGACAACCAGATGTTGAGCGGGATCATGCGGCGCTCGATGTACAGATGACGGATGATGACCTGGCCGGCTTCTTCCTCGACCAGTGACGGCGCCACCAGTTTCAGTTCGGCCAGTAATTCGTCATCGAAGCGTGCACGCGGAAAAGCCACGTTCGAGTATTCGAGCGTATCGGCCATGCGGCCGACGCGATCATGATTTTTGACCAGCACGTATTTTTCACGTACCAGCGCCGGCGTGGTTTCTTTTGGCGGCGGGAACGCATCCTTGATGACCTTGAACACATACGGGAACGACGGTAGCGCAAACACCACCATCACCAGTCCCTTGATGCCGGGCGCGATTTCGATACGGTCCGACGAGTGCCGCAAGTGGTGCAGGTAATCGCGATAGAACAGCGACTTGCCGTGTTTTTGCAGACCCAGCATCGTGTAAATTTCGCTGCGCGGTTTTTTGGGAAGCATCGTCCGGATGAACTGGACGTAGCCGGACGGCACCTCCATGTCGACCATGAAATACGCCCGCGTAAACGAAAACAGCACGGTGATCAGGCCGGTATCGAACAGCACCGTATCGAGGACCAGTTCGCCCTTGCGGTTATGCAGGATCGGCACGACGAACGGTGTTTCGCGATTGCCATTGATACCGCGACCGACAATGTAAGCGCCCTTATTGCGAAAGAACAGGCTGGCCAATACCTGGATCTGCCGGTTCGGCTCCGGCTTTTCTTCGCCGAACACGGCCTTGAAGCGCGCTTCGACTTGCCTGGTATCGCGGTCCAGATCGGCAAACCGGCAATCGAGCTGAAAATCCTCGGCGATACGCCGGATGGTCTGATGCAGGCCAGCGCTGGCCGGGTAGTACACGCGGTAGGTTGGCGCCGCGTCATTGGTTTCGATGTACTCGGTCGAAATGACGGGGCGCACAAAAATGAAATCGTTATGAAAATAAGCGCGGTGCAGGATCTTGCAGCAGACCGTATTAAAAAATGTTTCGGCCAGTTCGGGTTGCTTGTGATCGGTCAGCAAACCGATGTAATGCAGCTTGACCTCGCGCCAGACTGCGTCGGTCAGTTCCTCGGTTTCGTATTCGTCTTCCAGCACGGTGACGCACTCGCCTACCCGCTTGTCATAAAACGCGATGCGCTCACGCAGGCAGGATTGCTGCAACTGCCAGGCGCTCTGTTCGAAATGGCGCTTCGCATCATGGCTGGTGGCGCGAAACAAGCGGTAATGCTTGTCGAACCCATCGAGGATGGTGCGGGCAATATCGAACGCGATTTGCGACGACAGCAGCTTGGGGAAAGCGACGGTCATGTCAGACTCCGGGGGGCACAGGGCGGGACGCTAGTGTAGCGCTGTGGGGAGTGGGACCGTTGGGTTTGATGGGTGCGCGCGCTGCTGAAACGGTGACGGCTTCGTGGGACCAAGCCGACGGAGACCCGGCAGCCGGCTTGGCTATGGCGGAGCGCATGCAGCATCAGTAACCCCTGCATGGAAATTGCGTCGCAAGTACTCCGTAATCCGCAACCAGGGTCAGAGTAATTTTCGCGATGAAGCCTGCGAAAAAAAACTCTGCCCCTGGTTGCTAGCTGTGAGGATTGGCGACGTCCTGAAAAGGCAAAACACGATGGTGGTTGGTTAGTGATGCGGTTGAGGTTGCTGTTGAAGTTGCGGTTGAAGTTGCGGTTGAAGTTGCTGTTGAATTGGCCGTTGACCTGCCCCGCATTGAGGCAGCTGCCAAAAGCCGGAGTCAGGCAGGGGATAAGAGTGACGCACTGTTTGAGCGAAGCGAGTTTGCGGCACTCCCCCTGACTGGCTCCGGCTTTTGGGAACCCGCAGGGCAGCAGTCTCGCGGTCGCCTTTTTCTTGGTTACTTCTTTTTGGCGAAGCAAAAAGAAGGGACCGGCTGCCGGGCCGCCCCCGGCTAGGTCGTGGCGGAGCGGCAACCATCCAAGCAACCTCAGCCCGATAATTCGATCGCAAATACTCCGCAATCCGCAAGCAGGGTCAGAGTAATTTTCGCGATGAAGCCTGCGAAAAAAAACTCTGACCCTGGTTGCTAGCGACGGGAAGTTTGCAGCCGCAGGTAAAAGCGGACCGAAGCAACCGCCGGAAAAAGCGACTCGGGGCATCCCGAACGACATCATCAACCCAACCCCTACCGCGTCTCGTTAAACAACTCACGCCCGATCAGCATCCGCCGGATCTCGCTAGTCCCCGCCCCGATCTCATACAACTTCGCATCCCGCCACAACCGCCCGGCAGGGTAATCATTGATATACCCATTACCTCCCAGCGCCTGAATCGTTTCTCCCGCCATCCAGGTCGCCTTCTCGGCCGAATACAAAATCGCCCCCGCCGCATCTTTGCGCAAGGCCCGCACCGCCTCCGGGGAACCGGCCCGGTCACACGCCTGACCGACCGCGTACACGTACGCCTTGCAGGCCATCATTGTCGAATACATATCGGCCAGCTTGCCCTGCATTAGCTGGAATTCGCCGATCGCCTGACCGAACTGCTGGCGCTCGTGCACGTACGGCACCACCACATCCATACAGGCCTGCATGATCCCGAGCGGCCCGCCCGACAGCACGGCGCGTTCGTAATCGAGACCCGACATCAGCACATTGACGCCCTTGCCCAACCCGCCGAGCACGTTCTCGGCCGGTACTTCGCAGTCACGGAATACCAGTTCACCGGTGTGCGATCCGCGCATGCCGAGCTTGTCGAGTTTTTGCGCGACGCTAAATCCCTTGAAATCTTTTTCGATCAGGAAGGCAGTCATGCCACGTGCACCGGCTTCCGGATCGCTCTTTGCATAGACCACCAGCACGTCGGCATCGGGACCGTTGGTGATCCACATCTTGGTGCCGTTGAGGACCCAGCGATCGCCCTTCCAGTCGGCGCGCAACTTCATGCTGACAACGTCGGAACCGGCGTTCGGCTCTGACATGGCCAGCGCGCCGATGTATTCGCCGCTGACCAGTTTCGGTAAATATTTGGCCTTCTGTTCGTCGCTGCCGTTGCGCTTGATCTGGTTCACGCACAGGTTCGAATGGGCACCGTACGACAAACCCACCGAGGCCGAGGCGCGCGAGATTTCTTCCATCGCGATGATGTGGGCGAGGTAGCCCATGCCGGTACCGCCGTATTCTTCTCCGACCGTGATGCCAAGTACGCCAAGGTCGCCCATCTTGCGCCACAGGTCCATCGGGAACTGGTCAGTGCGGTCGATCTCGCCGGCGCGCGGTGCAATTTCGGCGGCAGCAAACTGGGAGATCGTGTCGCGCAGCGCGGCGATGTCGTCGCCGTGGTCAAACGTCAAGCCGGGCAGGTGGAGCATGGCATCCTCGGTAATCGGAATCGGGTTAAAAAAGCTTAGGAATCATATCGCTAATTAACGTTGACGTAAACGTCAATCAAATCAGGCCGGCTTGGCACTGGCGGCAGCTTTGGCACTGGCTTTTTTGGTCGTGCGACCGTCCAGCACTTTGCGGCACTGTGCTTCGTGCGCGCTGATTTCGGCCAGCGTGACATCAATGTCTTCGCGCTGCATTTCGAGTGTCAGCCGGTGCTGACCCAGCACTTCCATGAAATGCTTCATCTGGGCGACGGTGTCACGCGGCGACTCATACATGTCGACCAGATTCTTGATTTCGGACAGCGTCAGCCCGAGCCGT
>CAILRJ010000189.1 GCA_903836575.1 uncultured Burkholderiales bacterium | reverse complement strand
TTCGATTCACGCAACGCGTCGTGAATGTGTTCCCACTCCAGTGTCTTGATCGAGGTAGAGCGGTTGGTCAGGCTGACGTCGGTCTTGCCGGCGATGTTGCCGAAGGCGGCCTCAATGTCGTCGGTATTCGACGGCTTGGCCAGGTACTGACAGGCGCCAAGCTTGATCGCTTCGACTACCGTGACGATGCTGGCGAAGCCGGTCAGCACCACCACCAGAATGGTCGGATCGTGCAGGTTCAGCATGCGTACGCAATCGAGCCCCGATGAAATACCGTCGAGCTTCAAATCCACCACGGCAAAACCGAATGCATGCTGCGTCACCAGCAGCGTCGCCCCCTCAAGGTTACTGGCCAGGAAAACCGTGTAACCGCGCCGCTCGAACGAACGCCCGAGCGTGCGGGCAAAGACCGCATCGTCTTCAATGATCAGCAACTGGCGCGCCGGTGGCGCCAAAATCTCGTCGGGGTTATTCAAGGCTGATTGCCGCCAGCGGCAGGGTAACCTGCACCAGCGCCCCGCCTTGTGCCAGGTTGCGGGCATGAACCACGCCACCCAGTTTGCGCACTACATTCACGGAAAAAAACAGTCCGAGGCCGCCGCCCGGTCGTCCCTTGGTGGACTGGTAGGGCTTGCCGAAATGCGTCAGCATCTGCGCCGGAAATCCACTGCCGGCATCGGTAACAACCAGTCGCAACACACCGTCTTCGCGCATGGCTTCGAAGCGCAGCCATGCGGGTGACGACTCAAAGGCATTGTCGAGCACATTGCAAATCATCTGCTTGAGTGCGGAATCAAATACCACCGGTAGGTCTTGTTCAATATGGTTGCTGTAGTCCAGCACCACCACCGGCCGGGTGGCGCGCCATTCAAGCACCAGCTCATCAAGAAACGTGCAGATGGTCGTCTTGATCGACGATTCGCTGCGGGCTTCTCCGGCCGACATCAGCACGCCGCTGACGATGGTCTTGCAACGCTTTAACTGCGCCTGCATCTCGACAAGCTCATCGAGCAGTTGGGGGTTCTTCTTGAACTCGGGCATGCGCCGCCAGTCGCCGAGGATTACCGACAAGGTCGCCAGTGGCGTACCGAGTTCGTGGGCGGCACCGGACGCCAGCAAACCCATGCGGACGATGTGTGCCTCTTCGGCAGCGTGCTGGCGCAAGTCGGCCAGCTGTGCGGCGCCACTGCGCAGGTTGCCGTTGATGCGGCTGACAAAAAACACCAGCAAGCTGGCATTGATGGCAAAGCACAGCAACATCCCTTCGATGTACAAATCGGACAAGCCGGTAATTGGTCCGGTCGTCAGGATCAGCGGTTTTGCATATAGCGACAGGCAAGCCAGGCAGGCGCTGGTGATGCCGACAAACACCCAGGTCGACCAGGCTTCAAGCAGGACCGCGCCGAGGATCACCTGCAGCAGATAAAGAAAAGCGAACGGGTTCGTGGTGCCGCCGGTCAGATATAACAAACCCGTTAGTGCAGCGGCATCAACGAGCAAAGCAAAAAACAGTTCGCGATTGGTGACTACCCGCGAGACATGCCAGCGTAAATGGCTGGCGATATTGAAAATCACCAGACAGGCCAGCACCTTCAGCAAATCCAGCAGCGGCAAGGTGATGTGAAAGCCAAAGATGACCACTGTGATGGTGGTGATCTGGCCCACCACAGCGATCCAGCGTAGCTGAATCAGCAGCAGCATATTGCTGTGGCCGGCATTACTTTCGACACTGGATCCGCCCAATGGCGTCGACAGCGCTTGCAAGCTTTCGGAGATATCGGACATGCGGATCAGGTTCATCGGTTCAGTCTAGGTCATTCGCCACGATCGTGCCGGCGCGGCGCGAACGCCACTCGTCACGCAAGCTCCACGCCATGGCGCCACCAAGCATCAGGGCGAGTACGAACCAGGTAATTGCATACACAAGATGACTGTTATGAAACGCAATCACAGTGAGTCCACCGACCGGTCGCTCGCCTGACGGGTCGTCGGCTTGGCCTGCGGCACTGGCCGCATCGGCATCGACAAAATAGGGTGCCACCGGACCGACCGCACTGACCAGCCTGCCGGCAGCGGCAATCGCGCCGACATCGCGCGAGTACCAGCGATTATTGGACGGATCATTGCGACGCAAAAACGCACCCCCCTTTTCGGTGATGCGCAGTAACCCTGTAACGGTCGTCATCGCACCGGCGCGATCGACTGCATCGGCTGCAACACGGCCCGCTCCCGGCAACCAGTCGCCAGTGCGGGCCGGCACGTAACCACGATTAACCAGCACGACATCGCCTGCGGCACGCCGCAGCGGTGTTAGCAGCCAGAAACCGCTACCGCGTTCGGTGACCGCCTGTACCCGCACCGTGCGGCCATACAGGTATTGACCGGTTACACGGACATGACGGTAGGCATCCGATTCGGCCGTCACACCAGACCAGTCCGCTGCAGACGGTGCTTCGACAACCGGTGCATTGACCCGGGCATCGACCCGCGCGATCAGATCGAGCTTCCACTGCAAGCGCGCAACCTGCCAGCTGCCCAGACCCAGCAAGGTCAAAAAGACCAGGCTGGCTGCGATCAGCAGCAGTACCTTGCCGGTCTTTGAGCGCGCCGGTGCTGCGTCAGCGGCCGCGCTCACGTCAAGGATGCCGGTCCGACGATAGAAATCATCGCTGCAGCAATCCGCATCAAGGTGCTTTTGGCGCGACTGGCATGGCCGGCATATCCTTCATGCCTTCCATCCCCTTCATGCCTTCCATGCCTTCCATGCCCTTCATGGCTGGCATCGCTGGTGCGCCCTGAATCGACATGCTGGTTGCATCACCAGTACTGTCAGGCATCATGCCCGGCATCATGTTGTGATTGAGGTGATACATGACCCAGATCGAGCCGCTCAGCATGATGACCACCAGCATCGTCGTGAAGATCAGCGCGAGAATTGACCAGCCACCTTCCGACTTGGTGTTCATGTGCAGGAAGTACACCATGTGCACAACAATCTGCACTGCTGCCAGCCCGAGTACGACCAAGGCGGTCGTGCTCGAGCTCTCGAACACTTTGCCCAGCACGATCCAGAATGGAATCGCAGTCAGGATCACGGCCAGGATGAAGCCGGTCAGATAGCTTTTCACGGAGCCATGATCGGCATGCGTGTGATGGCTTTCGTCATGATTGTCGTGACCGCCGGCGTGGGCCGGCGTGTGGTTATGTGTGGCGCTCACGGCAGGACTCCCATCAGATAAACAAAGGTAAAGACGCCGATCCACACTACGTCAAGGAAGTGCCAGAACATCGACAGACACATCAGGCGACGGGTATTTTCCGTCGTCAGGCCGTGCACGCTGACTTGCAACATCAGCGTCACCAGCCAGATGATGCCGAACATCACATGCAAGCCGTGGGTGCCGACCAGCGTGAAGAAGGCCGTCAGGAAACCGCTGCGTTGCGGACCTGCGCCTTCGCGGATCAGGTGGACGAATTCATACATTTCGAGGCCGATGAAGCAAGCCCCGATCAGGCCGGTAATCGCCAGCCAGATCAGCGTGCTGCGTACCTTCTTGCGCTGCATTTCCAGCATCGCAAAACCATACGTAATCGACGACACCAGCAAAAACGCAGTGTTGAGCGCCACCAGCGGCAAGTCGAACAGCTCGGCCCCGGTGGGGCCGCCGGCGTAGTTCCTGCCGAGCACGGCGTACACCGCGAACAGGCAGGCGAACACCAGGCAATCGCTCATCAGATACAGCCAGAAACCGAGCGTCGTGCCGTTCTCCGGGTGATGCTCCAGCACGTAATACCGCGTGCTGTCGGTGGAGGGAGAAGTCACGGCATTACGCATGGTTAGCTAACAGTTTTGTACGGTTATCTTCGATCCGGGTGACTTCGGCAGCCGGGATGTAAAAGTCGCGCTTGTAGTTGAAGGTGTGGGCAATGATCCCGGCAATCATCATGCCGAAGGTCATGCCAGCCACCAGCCACATGTGCCAGATCAGGGCAAATCCGATCGCTGCACTGAGCAACGCAATCAGGAAACCTGCTGCCGTATTTTTTGGCATGTGAATCGGCAGGAAACCAGTCAGCGGACGGACATAACCGTTTTGCTTCATGTCAGTCCAGGCATCGGTGTCATACACCTTTGGCGTGAAGGCGAAGTTGTACGACGGTGGTGGCGACGAGGTCGACCATTCCAGCGTACGACCACCCCATGGATCACCAGTGAAGTCGCCCAGTTCTTTGCGACGGATGTAGCTGACGATCAACTGAATAATGAAGGCAGCGATACCCAGCGCGATCAGCACGGCACCGACGGCGGCGATCTGGAACCAGATCTGCAACGACGGATCTTCGAAATGGCTCAGACGACGTGTCACACCCATCAGGCCAAGTACATACAGCGGCATGAAGGCGAGGTAGAAGCCAATCGTCCACAACCAGAACGACCACTTGCCCCAGTACGAATCCAGCTTGTAGCCGAAGGCTTTCGGGAACCAGTAGTTGATACCGGCGAACATACCGAACACCACACCGCCGATGATCACGTTATGGAAGTGCGCAATCAGGAACAGGCTGTTATGCAACACGAAGTCGGCCGCTGGTACCGCCAGCAAGACGCCGGTCATGCCACCAATAACGAAGGTGATCATGAAACCGATTGTCCACAACATCGGTACTTCGAAACGGATGCGACCACGGTACATCGTGAACAGCCAGTTGAAAATTTTCGCGCCGGTCGGAATCGAGATGATCATCGTCGTAATCCCGAAGAACGAGTTGACGCTGGCTCCCGAACCCATTGTGAAGAAGTGATGCAGCCATACCAGGTACGACAAAATCGTGATGACCAGTGTCGCGTACACCATTGATGTGTAGCCAAAAATGCGCTTGCTGGAAAAAGTCGCAACGATTTCGGAGAACACGCCGAAGGCCGGCAAGATCAGGATGTAGACCTCCGGGTGACCCCAGATCCAGATCAGGTTGACGTACATCATCGAGTTTCCACCAAGGTCATTGGTAAAGAAATTGGTACCGACCATACGGTCGAGCGACAACATACCCAGCACGGCAGCGAGCACCGGGAAAGCAGCAACCACCAGGATGTTGGTGCACAACGAGGTCCAGATAAAGATCGGCATCTTCATCAGCGTCATGCCTGGCGCGCGCATCTTGACGATGGTGGCGATCAGATTAATACCAGAGAGCAGCGTCCCTACCCCCGCCACCTGTAACGACCAGATGTAATAGTCGACCCCCACATCCGGACTGGAGAGTATTCCCGACAGCGGTGGATAAGCCAACCAGCCGGTGCGGGCGAATTCGCCAACGAACAGTGATGCCATCACCAGCATGCCGCCGAACGCAGTCATCCAGAAACTGAAGTTATTCAGGAACGGAAAGGCCACATCACGTGCGCCGATTTGCAGCGGAATCACGTAGTTCATCAGACCGGTAACCAACGGCATCGCGACGAAGAAAATCATGATCACGCCATGCGCGGTGAAAATCTGGTCATAGTGATGCGCCGGCAGGAAGCCACCGGAGTCACCAAACGCAAACGCCTGCTGGGCCCGCATCATCAGCGCATCGGAAAACCCGCGCAACAGCATGATCAGGGCGAAGACGATGTACATGATACCGATGCGTTTGTGGTCAATGCTGGTGATCCAGTCGCGCCAGAGCGGACCCCACAGCCGGTAATACGTCAGTGCACCCAGCACTGCCGCGCCGCCTATCCCTACCATTATGAAGGTCGCCAGTAGGATGGGCTCATGCAGGGGAATCGCTTCCCAGGTGAGCCTTCCGAAAATCAACTTCGTCAGATCAATATTATTGAACATCGTTTTTTCCTGAAACAAAATGAGGCTGCCCGAAAGGCGAGCAACGAGGCAGTCGCACCATAGCGACATACCCGGACAAAACCGTCCGCTGGTACTGGTGTTGTTGGTACTGGTTGTAAAAATTATTCTTTAGCATTACCGTGCCCCATCGCCGCATGGGCATCTTGCCGCATCGTCGCGTCCATGCACGGCTGACCAACAGCGACGCAACGATTGACGATGGCGTGGAACAGGTCGGCATCCACTGCTCCGAAACGCTGAACGGCTACGCGCTCGCTGGGCTTTTCGAGCTGGACATAACCGGCCCGATGCAGTGCTTTGCCTTCGCCGCGTACTTTTTGAACCCAGCCGTCAAAACCTTCCTTGCTCATGCCGTGGAACTTGAAGCGCATGTCCGAGAATCCGGCTCCGCTGTAATTGGCCGAGAAACCCTCATACACGCCCTGCTCGTTAATGACTGCGTTAAGGCTGGTCTGCATCCCCGGCATTGCGTAGATCTGGCCGGCCAGCGCCGGAATGTAAAACGAATTCATCACGCTCGACGAAGTGATCTTGAAACGGATCGGCACATCGATCGGTGCGGCAAGTTCATTGAGGCTGGCAATGCCCAGCTCCGGATAAATGAACAACCATTTCCAGTCCAGTGCAACCACCTCGACGATCAGCGGCTTGGTGCCTTCGGGAATCGGGCGATTGGCGTCGATGTGCGTCAGTGCGCGGTAAGGATCAAGTTTGTGTGTACTAATCCAGGTGATGGTGCCGAGCGCAATGATGATGAGCAGTGGCGCACCCCAGATGATCAGTTCGAGCCGGGTCGAATGGTCCCAGTCAGGTTCATAGATCGCCGCGGTATTGCTTTTGCGATAGCGCCAGGCAAACAGGATAATCAGCACGATCACCGGCACAATGATCAGCAGCATCAGCAATGTCGACACAACGATCAGGTTGCCCTGTTGTTGCGCGATATAACCGGAGGGACTCATCAATACCGTATTACATCCGGCAAGCGGGAGAGCGGCTAACAGCAGCAGAAGACGACGTAAATTCAAGGCAACCATGCTAGAAAATCCAGTTCGATATATCAGAGTGTGCTAACTTAAATCCAACTGCCGATTCGCACAATTGGACGTTTTGTCCACCCCCCCTGATAACAGAGACTCGAAGGCACAAAGACCATGCAAACCAAACAGGGACATCAACCCGGACAACCCGGAACACCGCAATCCCATTCCGCCGTGCGGGACCGGCAACACGCCGATCACGACCACAGCGTCATCAAGCCCGCTGAAATCGCCGTTGGCGTCATCATCGGCAGGGCCTCCGAATATTTCGATTTTTTTGTCTACGCAATGGCTTCGGTGCTGGTTTTTCCGTCGGTCTTTTTTCCATTTGCGTCGCCGCTAAACGGTGCGCTGTATGCCTTCGTGATTTTTTCGTTTGCGTTTCTGGCGCGACCACTCGGTACCGTGCTGTTCATGGAGATCCAGCGCCGCCACGGTCGTGAAGTCAAGCTGACGCTAGCGCTTTTCATTCTCGGCATATCTACCGCCGGGGTCGCTTTTCTACCGGGCCATGCGACACTTGGCACGGCCTCCATTGTAGTCCTATCGCTGCTGCGGATCGGTCAGGGCATAGCGGTCGGCGGTTCGTGGGATGGCCTGCCTTCATTACTGGCACTGAATGCACCACCCGGGCGTCGCGGCTGGTACGCCATGCTCGGACAACTGGGTGCACCAATCGGCTTCATATTCGCCGGAAGCCTGTTCGCGTATTTACTGTCGAGCCTGCCCCGTGAAGAATTTATGGACTGGGGCTGGCGCTATCCTTTTTATGTCGCCTTCGCCATCAACGTCGTCGCGCTGTTCGCCCGGCTCCGGCTGGTCTCGACCAACGAATATGCCCACCTGCTGGAAGAGCGCGAACTCCAACCGACCGGCGTGGTCGAGCTGACCCGCTCCCAGGGCCGCAATATCCTCATCGGCGCGCTGGCAGCACTGGCGAGCTATGCGTTGTTCCATCTGGTGACGGTGTTTCCGCTGTCGTGGATATCACTGCACTCCAGCCGTTCGATCAGTGATTTCCTGATGATCCAGGTTGTCGGTGCCGGCCTGATGGCCATCGGCGTCGTCGTCTCCGGAATGGTGGCCGACCACCTCGGCCGGCGTACCACGCTAGGCACTTGCGCAGTACTGATTGCCATCCTCAGCGGATTTGTTCCCATGCTGATGGACGGTGGCGTGATGGGTGAAAATATTTTCATACTGGTCGGTTTCAGCCTGCTGGGGCTGTCGTACGGACAAGCTTCCGGCGCCGTGACGTCCAATTTTTCTCCACGCTATCGCTATACCGGCGCAGCCCTGACGTCAGACCTGTCGTGGCTGGTCGGTGCCGGTTTCGCACCATTGGTCGCACTGGCACTGGCGTCGCACTTCGGCCTTGCCTATGTTGGTTTATATCTGGTGTCGGGCGCGCTCTGTTCACTAGCGGCGTTGCGCATTAATCGGGCGCTGGAAATTCACAACTGACGGTAACGGGATTAGTGATCACCGCAGGGCATTTGATGCAATGCCCGGCGGTTATTAACACCGCAGAGTCCGTACCGATGCGCGCTTCCACCGTGCCATCGAAATTAATCAATCAGACCTTTAACCAGCACCTCGGCAACCAGCACATTGAGGTCCACGCCGCGCGCTTTGGCCAGTGCCTGCAATTGCAGCACCAGATCACTATTAAGCTTGACCGCAAACGGCACCAAACCGAGTGCCTGGTCGCGCTTGCGCTGTTCGCGCCGATCGATCGTGGCCACTTCGACGTTTTCGAATCCGCTCAGGCCGGGTGCGGCTGTCTTGCCCATCAGTTTCTTGGCATCGGTCTTGGCCATTCCGGTTTTTTTCATGGTGCATGCTCTCGTTGATTAAAGGTCGCCATAGTAGCGGTTGAGGCGCTGGCGCGCATTGCAATTTGATGTCGCAGCGCTCCGTCAGCGAACTGCACGCCGTAATACTGCGCGGTAATCTCATCCGGGCAGTGACACAAGAAGCGCATAGTAATTGCTAAAAAGTACATAGATAGTGTCAAAAGGTAACGGTCGATGGATCTGCCGGAACAGCGTGATAACTTGAATTGGCGCGATATGGCCTCGCGCAGCGCAATCAAAATTCCGCACTTCCACCGTCATCGACCAGGACCCATACACTATGGCTTTTCTGCACGATCCAACTCAAAATCACTTATTAGCTGCCTTGCCGCAGGCCGAATTCGCACGCCTGTTGCCGCATCTTGAACTGGTTCCGCTGCTGCTCGGCGAGGTCTTGTCCGAGTCCGGCGGCAAGCTCACGTATGTCTACTTTCCAACCAGCGCCATCCTGTCGCTGCATTGCCAGCTACAAAACGGCAGCTCGTCCGAAATCGCCGGTGTCGGCAACGAAGGCGTACTCGGCGTGTCGCTATTCATGGGAGGCCTGACCACCCCGAGCCGGGCAACGGTGCAGACCGGCGGGTACGGCTACCGGATCGCCGCCTGCACCTTGCTCGATGAATTCAAGCGCTCGCAATCCGTGATGCACCTGATGCTGCGCTATACGCAGGCGCTGTTGACACAGATGGCCCAGACGGCAGTCTGCAACCGCCATCACTCGGTGGATCAACAGCTATGCCGCTGGCTACTGCTTACAGTCGACCGCACCGACAACTGCGAACTGAAGATGACCCAGGAACTGATTGCGACAATGTTGGGGGTGCGTCGTGAAGGCATCACCGAAGCGGCTGGCAAGTTGCAGGAACTCGGCTTGATCCGCACTCGCCGCGGCCACATCACCGTCGTCGACCGGGCCGGTCTGGAGTCGCACTCTTGCGAATGTTATGACGTGGTCAGACGCGAATTCTCGCGCCTGCTGCCGACCCGTCCGTATCGACCAGTCGCACCGCCACCCCTGCTGCATTACCAGCGACCACAGAGCCGGACCAGCTCGATTAGCGCCATGTAGAGCACAGTAAAGTGCTAACCCTGCTGCGCGAGCATCGCCGTACGGTTGCGAATTCTGCCTTTCCGGCAGGCCGACCGGCAACAACAAGATAATAAAATAGAAATTTTTCGGGTTGTGTTCGGTACCGAACGGATACCTTTCAGCGAAAGCAGATACTCCGGTCCGGGACGCTGCGCGCACGTCGACAACCGTTCAGGCAATGGCGCTGGCGCTTCCCGTCACGAGGACACAAAATGAAAAAAAATCACACCCGCCGGTGCGGGTCGACGCCAGTTCGCCTGATGGGCCTGACCTTGCTGACTGGCGCACTGCTGGCCGGTTGCGGCGGTAGCAGTCGCGATCCGATCCTTGGCACCCCGGGCATCGCAGCCGCTGTACAAATCGACGCGACACGCCCGCGCGTAACCAGTACGGCACCCGCAACAGTGACGCCCGGCCCGGCAACCGGTGCGGCAAATAACGCCGCGCTGGCCGCAACTTTTACCAAGGCCATGCTAGCCAGTTCAATCAATGCGTCCAGTTTTACCTTGTCATGCGCAGCACCGTGCGTCGCACCGCAGGGAACCGTCAGCTATGCTGTCGACAGTCGGACGGCAGTGTTCGTTCCTGCCGCGCCATTGACCACTGGAACGACCTACACCGCGACCATCACCACGGCAGCAACCGACCTGGCCGGTAATGCGCTGGCCGGTAATCAGGCCGCACTACCTGCTGCCAGCAATTACGCCTGGCGTTTTACGACAGCCGCGGCGGCGCCGGCCGGCAATCCGGCAGTCACCTCGACCAACCCGCAGGCCAACGCCAACGGCGTGTGCCCCGCTGCAGCAATCAACGCCACCTTTACCGTGCCGTCCGGCTTGCAAATGGATCCGTCCAGCATCACGACCAGCACCTTCACCGTGACCGGTCCGAGCGCCGTGATCGCTTCTTCGGTAGTGCTGGACAACGCGACCGGCACCATTGCCACCTTCACCCCGGCCAGCCCCCTGATCGCCGGCGTCACCTACACGGCTACCCTCAAGGGTGGTGCAACTGGCGTGCGTGACCTGGCCGTGCCGGGCAACACGATGGCGAGCGATTATGCATGGCGCTTTACGGCCGGCACGACCAGCGCAAGTTGCCCGGCGCCGTCTGCGAACCAGTTTCCATTGGGCGCCGCAGCTACCTTCGGTACGTTCGGTGGCTCCGCCGGCATTACCAACATGGGTATCTTGACGGTCATTCATGGCGACATCGGTACCACTGCGGTGTCGACCTCTGTCACCGGCCTGCATGACGCGGGTCCGGGTTGCACCTACACGGAAACCGGCAGCAACGCCGGCTTCGTCAATGGCCTGATCTATACCGCCGCACCGCCACCAACGGCCGCCTGTCCGTCCGAAGGCAACGCCAACACCTTTGCCATTGCGACCAAGGTCCGTGCCGATGCATTGACGTTGTACAACGCGCTGGCAGCCTTGCCTGCCGGTAGCGACCCGGGCGCTGGCAGCCTGTCCGGTCTGGTGCTCGCGCCAGGTGTCTACACTTCGGCCTCAGGTTCGTTCAAATTGCAAGGCAGCGACCTGACCCTGGATGCGCAGGGCAATCCGAATGCGGTGTTCGTGTTCCAGATGGCGACTACGCTGACCGTCGGCGGTCCTGGTGCCGCCTTCCCGCGTAACGTCATTCTGGTGGGTGGCGCGCAAGCCAGGAACGTGTTCTGGCAAGTCGGCAGTGCCGCGACGATCAATGCGGCCGGTGGCGGCACGATGGTGGGTACCATCGTTTCGCAAGCCGGTGCGGCATTCTCGACAGCGGGCAATGTCAACCCTGTGACTCTCAACGGACGCGCCTTGTCGCTCGGCGCCTCGGTGACGCTGGTCAACACCATCATCAACGTACCCGCACCGTAATACGGCACTGACGGATCGACCTGACACCTGTGCGGCCAGCCTGGCCGCACAGGGCCCCCATCATCTTGCAGGAGAAACACAACATGCACTCATTCAAAGTCGCGGGCAGTGCCGGACTCGTCGCACTGGCGGTCCTTGCCAGCCCGCTGGCACTGGCTGACGAAACCGGCTGGTACGGCGGACTCAATGCCGGGCGCGCGCGCGCCAGCATCGACGACCAGCGCATCACCAGCGGACTACTCGGCAGCGGCTTCGCCACCACATCGATCGTCGACGACAACCGCGCTAACGCCTTCAAGGTCTTTGGCGGCTATCAGTTCAATCGCCACTTTGCCCTCGAAGGCGGGTACTTCGACCTGGGCCGGTTCGGCTACCATGCCACGACGGTGCCAGCCGGCATCCTTGATGGCAACATCCGCCTGAAGGGACTGAACCTCGATGCGGTTGGCATCCTGCCGATCACCGGCAAACTGTCGGCGTTTGGCCGCGTTGGCGTCAATTATGCGCAGGCACGCGACCACTTCAGCGGCAGCGGCGCAGTCAATGTGCTTACGCCGGCAGCCGAAAAGCGTGACACCAACATCAAGTTCGGCCTCGGCCTGCAATACGCCTTCACCGAAGCGCTGAACCTGCGCGTCGAGGCAGAACGGTATCGGATCAACGATGCCATCGGCAACCGTGGCGACGTCGACATGGTGTCGGTCGGCCTGGTCTATCACTTCGGCGACAAGTCCAGTGCGCCGGTAGCGCGGGCAGCCGAACCCGTCACCTATCTGCCACCACCGGTCGCCGCCATCGTGCCGCCACCGCCTCCAGCGCCGGCACCGCGCAAGGTCAGCTTTTCTGCCGACTCCCTGTTTGCCTTCGACCGTGCCGACATCACGCCGGCCGGTAAGCTGGCACTGGGCAAATTTTCCAGCGAACTGGCCGGCACCGAGTACCAGCAAATTACCGTCACCGGTCACACCGACCGCATCGGCAGCCATGCCTACAACCTGGCCTTGTCGAGCCGCCGCGCCGACGCGGTCAAGAATGAACTGGTGAGCACGGCCGGCATCCCGGCAAGCCGGATCAGCACCCGTGGCATCAACGGTGCCGAACCCGTCACCAAGCCAGGTGAATGCGTCGGTACCCGGATCACACCGGCACTGATCGCGTGCCTGCAACCGGACCGGCGTGTCGAGGTAGAAGTGAGCGGCACGCGCTGATTTTTGCGGCAAGCGACCACTGGCCACCGGACAGGTATCGGTGGCTTTTTTACGTGCTGTTATTCCGCTATCCCTGCGGCATTACCAGCGACCACTGAACCGCACCCGCTCGACCAATCCCATGTGCGGCACCGTGAGTGCCGCCAGTCCAATGAAGATCAGCCGCACCAGCCGCTCTTCCAGCGCGACATCGCGCCAGATCCAGAGTGCCGCAGCAAACATGATCGCCACAGCGATCAGCGGCAGTACCGCAAAACGTAGCCCGGCCCGGGCAGCACCCGGACCGGCATACGCCAACGTGCGCAAAAAATGCCGGGCCCCGTGCATGCCACAAAAAAAGACCGTGAACGCAACCAATGGTGGTGCAACAACCGCCAGCACCGTCACGGCGAGCATTTCCAGCGCAGCCTGCCAGCGGCGGCGCGACGCTGACAGCACCGCAAAAAAAGTCGCCAGCAGCCACGGCCCTGAGGCCAGATGCAGCCAACCGGCCAGCGTCGCTGCAGCGTCCGGATCTGCCAGCATCCCGAACAGCCGTGTCACTTCGTCGACATGCAAAAAAGCCGGCAGCACGATCACCAGCCCGCCGTATAGCAAGCGAAAAAATATTCCGCTACCGGCTTCCGGATCGCCTGAGAAATGGACCAGCGACAGCAGCAGGAAGCCGCCCAGAAAAATGCCCGGTGCGGTCTGCCAGAGCAGCGCCACGAGCAACGCCGGCAGCAAATACGCCAGTGTGAACAAGCTCCAGTCGCGCACGCCTGCCAGCGCATGCAGGCGCTGCGCAAACAAGGGATCGAACGCACCGTGCGGCACGCCCAGCACGACAATCAGACCGGCCAGCAACAGCAACATCGCCGGCCCGCCGGTGGCACCGATCGGCAGGCTGGCCAGCGCCACCAGCAATGCCGCCGCACTGAACAACAAGCCCTGCCAGCGCAGCGCAGTCATGCCGCCGCGGCACGACGCTGGCGCAATACGCGCTGCAGCGTGGCCGGAATTTGCTGCAAGAAAGGACGTGCCGGCAACGCGGCGATCAGGCCAAGATAATCGGCCGGCGAACCTTCGTCGCTCAGAAAACGCAGCACGCGTGCGCCATCACGCTGCCCGAACAGCGCCACGAACAAGGCCGGTGCACTGGCCGGTTGCGACTGCAGCACCGACAAAAATAATTGGTCCATCGCCTGCAACAAGAAGGGATCGGCCACATGTCCCTGCAGCGGCAGACCGGCAGCAATGCGGGCCGCACACTGGCCGGCCCAGCGCTGGATGCGCTGAAACGCATAGCCGGAACTGGGCCGCGCACCGCCGTTACCAAGACCGGCGTGCACATAAGTCGGATCGTGCGGTGCGCCGGTCGGCACACTCCCCATCGGCAAAATGCCTTGCTCGGACCGGCGTAATTGATACGGCAGGCCATGCACGCGCGCGTCCACGGCCTGTTCAAGCGACGTGGCCAGGTCGGCTGCGCTCAGCGGCATCGGGTCGAACACGGTAACTTCAATCAATGCGCGCTGCGCCGACAACGGCAACACATAAGTGAACTGGATACGGTCCGGATCTGCCAGCGAAAAATCCATCAGGTCGACGCAGGCCGGATCGAATACGGCCTCGTCACAATCAATCTCGATGCCGGAAAACGATTGCCAGAGTGTTGCGCCACCCTGTTGCGCAGGCGGACCCGGGCGGGTGTCGATCACGGTGGTAGCGGCGTAGCTTGTGCGGTTGGTAGTGACCTGCCAGCGCGCGTCCTGCTTCAACGGTGCGGCCGTCACGCGCTCGCCGGCAGCCAGCGTGATGCGTGCATTACCGGCGATGGCCCGCAGTGCCGCCGCATAAAAATCCGCTGCTGCAATCATGCGGTACGGCGTCGCAGCGCAATCGACAAACGTAATCCGCCGCCCCGCCCGCACCATCATGGTTGACCACTGATGACAACTCAGGTCGGCCAGTGGCGCAGCGGCGCTGCCCCAGAAGCACCATGTCCGGTCGTTGGCGTACTCGGTGCGCGGCTCGATGATGACGGTACGCGGGCAGTCACGCCCCAGCGCCGCCAGCTGCATCGCCAGACTCAGGCCGGCGCAACCGCCGCCAAGTATCAACAGCGCAGTGTCAGTCGACATAGGGCAGTCCGTGCAGCGAACCATGCAGCGCCTTGTCATGCCGACCTGCCGGATGCAAGTAATCACGATGGCTAACCAGTTTCAGCAACGCCAGCACTGTCAAGCCGGCCTTGGTGCGGGTCGGAACAATCGCCCGGCCCTGCCAGCACGCATGATCCATCTGACGCAACTGCGTGCCAATCGCGCGGTACACCCGCCCCGCCACCAGCATGCCGGCCCGCGCCCGCAGCGGCAGATAAGCCAGCCCCAGTTCGCCACTGCGGTAATACTGGTCGGCAACCGCAAGCAAGACGACGACCGCGCTGCGCAGCGCCGGTTGCAAGTCAGGGGCGGGATCGATGAGCAGCGCGGGTGCCAGCGCGCCGACCAGCGTCGCCGGCAAATAGCGCCTGTCGATGCGGGCGTCCTCGCACACATCGCGGCAAATATTGGTCAGCTGCATGCCGATGCCAAGATCAATCGCATGGTGCAGGGCTTGCGGATCATGCACATCGAGTACCTTGCACATCATCAGCCCGACGGTGCCGGCGACGCGGTAACAGTAGCGCAGCAGTTCGACTTCGTCGGCAAAGCGCACCGGATCCAGATCGCAATCCATGCCATGCAACAGTTCGAGCACGATCTCCGGCGCGATGTGGCACTCGACCATCAGAGCGAGCATGTCGGCAACTACCGGCTCGTCGTCATCGGGCTCACCACGGGCAATCGCGACACTGATGTTCGCCAGCGCGACTCTGGCGAGCTCCGGCGAACCCGACTCATCGGCGATGTCGTCGATACGCCGGCAAAAGCCGTACAAGCGGGTTGCGCGTGCCGCGTGGCCGGCCCCGAGCAAACGGCGGGCCCAATGGAAACTGCGGCCTTTTTGCACCAGCACCGCGTCCGCAGCATCCAGTGCCAGACGGGCTGCCGCATTGGCGGTGGCGGTGCTCACAGCAGCGCCGGAATCAAGGCATCGACCACTTTGGCCGAACACAGCACGCCGGGCAAACCCGCTCCGGGGTGGGTCCCGGCACCGGTCAGATAGAGCTGACTGATTCCTTCGGCACGATTATGAAAACGGAACCACGCCGATTGCCGGAACAGCGGCGCAATCGAAAATCCGGCACCGTGCGTGCTCAGGTAGTCATGCTGAAAATCGGCCGGTGTCATGTAAAAATCAGCGGTCATGCAGTCAGACAGGCCGGGCAGCAAGGTCGCTTCAAGGTTGGCGATAATGCGCTCACGCAGACGCGGTCCTTCGACATCCCAGTTGACGTTGCCTTGCAGGTTGGGCACCGGACACAGCACATAAAAACTGTCACATCCGGGCGGCGCAAAGCTGGTATCCGTAGCAGTCGGCCGGTGCAGGTACAGCGAGAAATCTTCGGTCAGAATCTTGCGATCGAAAATATCCTTGAGCAGCGCTTCGTAGCGCTCACCCATTGTGATCGTGTGGTGCGCGACATCCGGATAAGTGCGCGTGGTACCGAAATACAGCACGTACAAGCCCATCGAATAATGAGCCGCCGCCAGCTTCAGGCGGGTTGCGCTGGCTTGTTCTGCCGGCTTGACCATCACGCCGTACAGATGCGCCGCATCCGCATTCGAGACCACCACATCGGCTGCCAGTTCGCTGCCATCCTCAAGTCGCACACCGGTGGCAACCTGCTGCTCGATGCGAATGGAGGTGACCGTTGTTTGCAACCGGATCGTGATGCCGTGGCGTGTCATCAGTGCACCCAGCGCCTGCGTAATTGCTCCGGTACCGCCCATCGCAAAGTGCACGCCGTGCGCTCGCTCAAGAAAATGGATCAAGCCGTAAATGCTGGTGGTGTCGAACGGATTGCCGCCAACCAGCAACGGCTGGATCGAGAACGCCTGGCGCAATTTCGGATGCGACAGATAGGTCGAGACCAGACCCCATACTGTCTGGTAGCTGCGCAAACCAATGAGTCGAGGAATTTGCCGCACCATCGTCATGAAGCGGTCGAACGGCAACTCCGACAGCTCGGTGAAGGCGACGTCGTAAATCCGTTTCGAGTGCGCCAGCAGCGCCAGATAACCGGCTTCGTCGCGCGGTGCGATACGGCGGATTTCTGCCAGCGTCTGTTCCAGCGTGCCGCCGTAATCGAACGTGTCGCCGTCGGCAAAGCGGAAGCGGTACCACGGCGTCAACGGCACCAGCGTCAGATGGTCCGACAGCTGTTCGCCAAACAGGGCGAACAGCTCTTCGAACAGGAACGGCGCAGTGATGACGGTCGGACCGGCATCGTGGGTGTAACCATCACGACGGAATACTTGCGCCCGCCCGCCCAGCGCCGCACAGCGGTCCAGCAAGGTCACTTGATAGCCTTTGGCACGCAGGCGCAAGGCCGACGCGATGCCGCCGTAGCCGGCTCCGATGACGATGGCGTGCGGTGAGGCGGGCTGTGAGGCGGGCTGTGAGGCGTGCGGTGATGCGGGCGCGACCGGATCGGACATGTTCATAGCCGCGCCGACATGGTTCGCGCAAGACTGGCCAGCAGCGCACCGGTATCGTCGGGCAGGCCCGACGCCAACTGGATCGCCTGCTCGAAACGTGCCAACGCCAATTGCCGCGCCACCATGTGCGCATAATCGCCATGATCGGCGACCAATATCAGGCAGGCATTGAGCCCGACCGGCTGGCCATCGGATCCGCGGTCCTTGTCGATATCATCGATGTCATCGACGATCTGGTAACCGACGGCAAAGGCCTCGGCGGCCTGATGCGCGATCGCCAGATAATCCTCCCGGCCGGTAGCTATGAGTACCAGCGCAAGCGGCAGACCCAGCAAGGCACCGGACTTGGCGGCGGCGATTTTTTCATACAGGGCGATATCGCAGGCTTGGCCGGACAGGTCGGCGCACTGGCCTTGCACCGCGCTGGCAGTGGCGGCATGCACTTGCGCGAGTAATTGCGGCAACCGGGCGCTATCGCTGAAACGGCACAAATTGCCATAGGCGGCCGACAGCAACAAGTCACCGGCACAGATCGCAACGTTCTCGCCAAATCCGGCCCAGAGCGTCGCGCAACCGCGCCGTTGCAGATCGCGATCCTGCAGATCGTCGTGGATCAGCGACGCGTTGTGCAGCAATTCGACGGTCACGGCAATCGTCACCGCATCGTCATCGGACAAGTTCAACGCACGACCCGCGTGCAGGGCCAGGCGCGCGCGCACGCGCTGGCCGCCGGAATCGAGGTGGTGCGACAGCGCACCCACCAGCGTCGACGGCAAGCTCACCTTGGCAAGTTCGGCCATACGGGTTTCGACCAGTGCGGACAAGCTCTCGCTCTGGTCAATCAAAGGGGGAAAAGCAGACAGGGATAAAGCAGTCATTGCAGAACTCCGGTGAAGACAGGAACGACCGCCGCAATAAAACTGCGACGGTCTGGCATCACACTAATCAGGCGTGCTGGCCTTCTGCTTCGGACTTGCGTACCGCGATCATGTAGATCAGTACGCCGAACATGGCCTTGGCGACAATGTCGGAGACGGTGTAACCCACTTGCACGGCGGTGGCAGCGCTGCTACCGGTGAAGCCGATCATCGGGAACACGAATACGACCGGGTAGAAACACCATGAAATGACCGTGACCCAGCGTGCGGTGCTGATCAGACCACGGGCAGCTGCCGGCTGTGAATCAATGGATTTTTTCAGGCCGACAAACAGGTCAAAGACGATGATCAGGAACGGGATCATGGCCAGGCCCCACCACATCCAGCGGGTGCCGCCATCGGCCGAGATTTCACCCGGATAACCGAGTACGACCATCAGTGCGGCCAGCAAACCGAGCTTGGTGCTTTTGGCGATGGTTTCGGCACGTGGCAAACGCATCACGAGGATCAATTCGATCAACAGCAATGGCACGGTGAGCAACCAGTCGACATAACGATAGGCATCATTGAACTTGATACCCGAGGCTTTGATCTGGTCGCCGGTGATGACGAAAGCGGCTTCCCAGGAATTGAAAATACGCAGGTAGTGATATGCCGCGATCAAGGTGACCAGGCCGGTAATGCTAAGGGCGGTGCGGTAAGCCGGGGCGACTTGCGAACGACCCAGAAAGAAAAATATCGTTGCCGCTCCCATGACAGCGATTGCAAATGAAAAGGCGTTGTAGACCAATTCGTACTGACCAATTGTGACTGCATCCATGAACGATTCTCCGATGATCATGTTATTACCGACAGTTCCCCACCGCGCAAATAGCGAGGTGTGGAGTTTTCAGTAACCCTACCCGCGGCCGGATTTGTCGTCGGACCCTGCAAGTCGTTCTGCTTCGCTCACTGCAATGAACTGCATGATTCTGGCAGTGAAATTATCGTCGAGGCAAAGATGACCTTGCAGGGCATCGTTGACAAACTGGGATGCTGCCAGCGCGGTCATCATGGCCGGATCAGCCTTGAT
>CAILRJ010000188.1 GCA_903836575.1 uncultured Burkholderiales bacterium | reverse complement strand
TAATGAATCCGGCCGGTCACGACATTGCGGTCCCAGACACCGGTGCCACTGCCTTCGATGGCCAGTGCGAGTCGTGATTCGGCGGTGGTATCAAGGATGGGAAAATCCTCGAACGGGATGACGACATGTGCAGAATTTTTTTTTGCAATGGGCTTCATGGGTGGTGCTTGCGAGGCTTGGGATCGTCACACAACGCAGTTTGAATTTGAGTGTTGGTCACTTTACCATGCTCGCTGCACGGATCGTGCATCCGTCTCGCTGTATCTTGCGTATAGGAAGGGAAGGGCGCGGTTAGCCCGCCCATTTTTCCTGACCCTCACCTTGTCGAACGGAGCTTGCATGCGCCACTGGATCACGCCTGTTTTTGCCACCTTGCTGATGACACTATCCGGGTGGGCCAGTGCGCACGAGTTCTGGATGCGTGCCGAACCGCTTTCGCCGAAGGTTGGTTCCAGTGCGCAGATGTTTATCTATTACGGCGAATATTTTGAAGGCACGCAGGCCGGTTTCCTGACCAGTCATTCGGCCACACTGCGTCATTACTCGGCCGCCGGCAGCGAAGACCTGATGCGTCTGGTGCCCTCGGTCAATCCGATCGGTCAGGTTCCGGTACGCATTGGTCGCGCCGGAACCCACCTGGTAGCCTTCGACAGCCACACCGCGACGATCACGCTGCCCGCCGACAAGTTCAATGCCTACCTGCATGACGAAGGACTGGATAGCATAGTGCGCGAGCGCGAGGCTGCCGGCACATTGGGTCGGGAAGGACGGGAACGTTTTCGCCGCAACGCCAAGACCTTGCTGCGCGCCGGCGGCAAGTCCGACGCGACCTACGCGATCCGGACCGGGCAGCGCCTCGAACTGGTGCCGCTCAATGATCCGCTCTCTCAACCACCTGGCGCACCGTTGCGCTTCAAGCTGCTGTTTGATGGCAAGCCGCTGCCTGACGCGCTGTTGCGCGCCTGGCATCACAACGGCGACCAGACCATCTCGATTCGCGCCACCAGCGATAACAATGGCGACATCACTTACAACTTGCCCTATCCGGGCACGTGGATGATCAGCACCGTCCACATGATCGCTGCGACCGAGTCCGACGAAGTGGACTGGGACAGCTTCTGGGGCAGTCTGATGTTCGAGGTGCCGCGCCCGAAATGACGGCGTACCACCGTGCTCAGTTCTCGTCGGCCACTTGCAGGATGAGCTTGCCAAAATTGCCGCCGGTGAACAGCATCAGCAGCGCTTCCGGAAATCTTTCGATACCCACGACAATGTCTTCGCGCGTCTTGAACGTCCCTTCCTGCATCCATTGCGCCATCGCCTTGACTCCTTTGTGATACCGATCCGCATAGTCGAAGACGACGATGCCTTCCATACGGGCGCGGTTGACCAGTAGCGACAGGTAATTGGCCGGCCCTTTGACGGCGCTCGTGTTGTTGTATTGCGAGATCGCGCCGCAAATGACGATGCGGGCTTTCAGGTTGATACGGGTCAGGACCGTGTCGAGGATGTCACCGCCGACATTATCAAAATACACGTCGACGCCTTTCGGGCAATGTTCTTTCAGACCATCCCTGAGCGAGCCGTTCTTGTAATCGATGCAGGCATCGAAGCCCAGTTCATCCACGACGAAAGCACATTTTTCGGCGCCACCGGCGATGCCGACCACGCGGCATCCGAGCTGCTTGGCTACCTGGCCGACAGTTTGTCCTACCGCACCGGCAGCGCCTGATACCACTACGGTTTCACCGGCCTTCGGCTGGCCGACTTCGATCAGACCAAAATAAGCGGTCATGCCCGGCATGCCGAGCGCATTCAGATATTTTGGCAATGGCGCCATGGCCGGATCGACCTTGATCAGCGCGGCATCCTTGTCGTTGGCTGCGCCGGTCCAGTAACTTTGTACACCCAGCCCGCCGCTGACAAAATCACCTACTGCAAATTTTTCCGATTTCGACGCCAACACCTTACCGATCCCACCCGCACGCATGATTTCATCGATGGCAACCGGACGGATATACGATTTTCCTTCATTCATCCAGCCGCGCATGGCCGGATCGAGCGACAGATAAATCGTTTTCAACAGCACTTCACCCTCACCAATCTCGCGCACCGGTTCGGTAGTGAAGCGCCAGTCACTATCCACGGGAAGGCCGACAGGCCTGGCCGCGAGACGGTATTGCTGGTTGATCAGGGCAGATGCAATCGATGGGGCGGACATGGTGGTCTCCTGGTTGTGGGTGGAAAGCAATATAGCTTAGTTTGGAACGGTCGTGCTTTTTTTTGAAAGTGTAACAATTTTTGAACTTATTCAAAAGACCCTAGCTCAAAATCGTGGGTTCAAACTAGATCTAGCTCAATGTTTCGCTCGTCAGGACTTGCGCCAACAAGTAACTAGATGCTTCAATCATCCCGGTTCTGTAAGACAGAGGTGAGACTGTCTTATGTTCCGTGCAGTTCCGGCCCGGCATATTTCACACCATCATCATTACAACCCATGCATTTTTCAGGATTGCATTTTCAGGAGATATCATGCTTCGATCAGAAACACTTTTTGGCAAGCGCGACCCGGCTTCGCCAGTCACGCCGGCTTCGCCATTTAGCAGCAGTGGCAGCAGCACGTTAGGTAGCGGCTCAGGCATCTCCAAGACATCGACGCTGGGTGGCGCGGTCGCTCCCGCTGGCGGCACATCGCCTACTCCGGCAGCACCTGTCCCGTCAGAAATGTCGAGCACCAACGAAGTTGGCAGCAAACTCATCGTCGGTCCGAACATCAAGCTCAAGGGAGTCGAGATCACTGATTGCGACACGCTCGTGGTCGAGGGCCGGGTCGAAGCAACCATGGATTCCCGTGTCATCCAGATCGCTGAAAGCGGCGCGTTCAAAGGTTCGGCAGAAATCGACATCGCCGAAATTCGCGGCGAGTTCGATGGCGAGCTGACAGTGCGTCAAAAACTGGTCATTTATTCGACCGGTAAAGTATCCGGCAAGATTCGTTATGGCAAGGTCGTCATCGAAGAAGGTGGTCAGTTGTCCGGCGATGTGCAGGTCGGGGCGATTGGTGCACCACGTAACTTGTCAGTGGCCAAGTCGGTGGTGTGATTCCGGCAGGGCGGCGTCGGTCAGGTTTTCTGCCTGTGGTCGCTCTTGTTCCGGCGTCGGTTGATTCAGCCCGGTTTGAATCGGGCTTGATAGTAGCGGGCTTCCTGCGGGTCACGAACGGGGGGGCCCGGGCAACCGTAGCCGAACAGTTCCAAATCGGGAACGTTGTCTTTGCGTGACCGGCAAAAGTGCAGTTTGCAGTCTCCGCGCGATGACCCCATGCGACAATAGCGGCTCTTTTTTGTCTGCAGATTGTTCCCCTCCCGATGATGCATCCCGAATATATCCTCACTCTTTCCTGCCTTGACCAGCGCGGCATCGTTCATCGCGTGTCCGGCTTTTTGGCCGAACACGGTTGCAACATCATTGATTCGGCCCAGTTTGGGGATGCGCAATCAAAACTGTTCTTCATGCGGGTTCATTTTTCGGCAGAAGACGCCGCCGTCAGTGGCGAACAATTGCGCACCGGCGTCGCCGCTTTGGCGGCCACGATGCAGATGACAGCGCAACTCAATGACGCGGGCAAGAAGCCGAAGATGATGTTGATGGTGTCGAAAATCGGCCATTGTCTCAATGACCTGCTGTTCCGCTATCGCAGCGGCCTGCTGCCGGTCGAGATACCGGCCATCGTCTCCAACCATACCGAGTTTTACCAGTTGGCAGCGAGCTATAACATTCCGTTCCATCACTTGCCGCTGGTCGCTGGCGCATCGGCTGTCGACCGGCAACGCCAGGAACAAAAAATCCTCGATCTGGTGGAAACGCACGAGATTGATCTGATCGTGCTGGCGCGCTACATGCAGATTTTGTCACCGGGTCTGTGTGAAGCATTCCGCGGTAAGGCGATCAATATTCATCACTCCTTTCTGCCCAGTTTCAAAGGGGCCAAGCCCTATGCGCAGGCGCATGAACGCGGTGTCAAGCTGATCGGCGCCACGGCCCATTTTGTTACCGGCGATCTTGATGAAGGCCCGATCATCGAGCAGGACGTCGAGCGGGTCGACCACGCGATGGATCCGGAGACGCTCACGGCGATTGGCCGCGATGTCGAGTGTGTCGTGCTGGCTCGCGCAGTGAAGTGGTTTGTTGAGCACCGGATTGTGTTGAACGGATCGAAAACAGTGGTGTTCAAGTGAGCGCCTCACACAGCCCGTCCTGGTCGCGGTTTGTGTGAGGACAATCAGTTCTACACAAAAGTTTCGCTTGTGTGAGTCGGCTCAGGTGCTGACTCATTTGACTTGGCCGACATTGACGACACATCCTTGGCCAGGTCCGTAAAAGAATTTGGCATGCCGGCAGCCATTTTTGCTGCCTCCGTGAGCATCGCTGCCGGATTGGCCATGTCGGCAAAAGTGGTGGCGGCGTTGATTCCAGCCGTGATTTTGTCGATGATCTTAGAATCGATAGGGAGCGCTTTGGCCACAGTAAGCATGACTTTCTTTACCACTCCCATTGCCGCCTGCTCTACCGCACCAAAAGGTGCTGAAGCCAACTCGCCAATGCTCGTTGCCAGGCTCATGCAGGCGGTGACTAACCCTTTCATGTTACCGGTAGCCGCTGCCTTCGCCACGGCCAGCGCCGTGGTTAACACTCCCTTGACTGCTTCGGTACAAGTCGAGATGGCAGTCTTGACCATGCTGACTACTCCGTCCAGCGCATCTTCACATTTGTCTGCAATTTTATGAATCAAGTGTCCGTGACCAATTTTCATGTTATTTCCCCGGTAGATGTTCCAATGACACGACTCTTTCACCAAGTCGCATTCCAACATGGGTTAATAAATTGAATGTATTGGTTCCATCACAGCGTGGCAGGTTAAACCTTGAGGAGCGCGGACTGCCTGATGCGGCGGCGTGAGCCGGATGATGATCCCGCATCGCACGCAGGCGGCCTTGGTCCGGGTGGATGTCTTAATCGTGGCCGCTGCGCCCGGCACGAATGGCGGCAGGACCTATGCCTGCAGCGTTTTTCTGAACCACGCACCAATTGCATTGATCTCTTGCGGACACAGCGAGTGCTGCATCGGGTAGTTGTGCCACTCCACTGAATAGCCCAGTGAGAGCAGCAAGTCACGCGACTGTTCGGCACGGGCAATCGGTATGACCGGATCGCTCTCACCATGGGCCAGGAAGATCGGCGTGTGCTGGTTGGCCGGATGGCGCTCGTCGGCCAGTTTGGCGTTGAGCGGCACGTAACCCGACAGGCACAGCAAGCCGGCCAGTTGCTCCGGATGGCGCAAGCCGGTTTGCAGCGTCATCGCGCAACCCTGCGAAAACCCGGCCAGCACAATCCGGCTGGCGGGAATGCCCGACGCGATCTGGTGGGCAATCAATTGCTCGATGGCCAGTTGCGACTTGCGCAAGCCGGCTTCATCTTCGCGCCGGACCAGATCGGTGCCGAGAATGTCGTACCACGAGCGCATGACATAACCGTTGTTGACGGTCACCGGCATGGTCGGTGCATGCGGAAAAATAAAACGGATAGCCGGACAGCCGGACAGATCCAGTTCGCGCACGACCGGTGCAAAGTCATTGCCATCGGCACCCAGTCCATGCAGCCAGATGACAGCAGCGGTTGGGTTGGGAGCGGTGTCGAGAACGATGCAGTCGAGCAGGGAAGTGGTCATGGCAAATTAGACGGAGGAAAAGGGCTTCAGGTCGGCTTGATCCGCAAGGCGGACTTGGGTCGGAATACGGCGCAGACAGCCGCATCGGTTTCGATATACGGACCACCAATGAGGTCGATGCAATACGGCACGGCGGCAAAAATGCCCGCGACCAGTTGCTTGCCATCGGTATCTTTCAAGCCTTCCAGCGTTTCGCGGATCGACTTCGGCTGTCCGGGCAAATTCATGATCAGTGCCGCATGATCGGTAGTTTCGCGGATCACGGCCACTTGTCGCGACAGGATCGCGGTCGGCACAAAGCGCAAGCTGATCTGCCGCATCTGCTCGCCGAATCCCGGCATCTCTTTGGTGGCGATTGCCAGCGTGGCTTCCGGTGTCACATCGCGCCGTGCCGGGCCGGTACCACCGGTGGTCAGCACCAGATGGCAATGTTCGACATCGACCAGTTCAATCAGTGCTGCCTCAATTGCGGTGCGTTCATCCGGGATCAGTCGGGTCACGAAGACCCAGGGGCTGGTCAGCGCGCCAGTGAACCAGTCGCGCAAGGCCGGTATGCCCTGGTCTTCGTAGACTCCGGCGGACGCGCGGTCGGACACCGAGATCAGGCCGATGCGCAGCAACTCCGGATCAGGCAATTCAGTCTTCGTCGCTGTCATCATCGACTTCGTCATCCGGCTTGGATTTGGCAGCTACCTGCTTGAGGATCTGGAACAGTTCGCGGTAAGCCTTGGGCGGCTTGTTTTCAGCTTGTTCCTTGCGCGCATTGCGGATCAACCCGCGCAGATGCTGGCCATCAAGCTCCGGATTCTGGTCGAGCAGGTCGGTCAGGACTTTTTCATCGGTGAGCAATTTGTCACGGCGACGCTCCAGTGCGTGCATCGCATTGGTGTCGGCTTTCGACAGACCGCGCCAGCTGTCGAGCGTGCGCTGGATGGCGGCCAGTTCGTCGTCGTTAAGCGTGCGCATTTTTTTACCGACGTATTGCAATTGGCGGCGGCGACCTTCGTGATCCTTGATCAGTTGGCATTCGAGAATGGCTTCACGCACATCTTCGGGCATCGGTACGCGCTTGACGCGGTCGCGGGCTTCGGCGACGAGCTCGGCACCGAGCTTTTGCAGCGCAGTCATGTCGCGCTTGAGTTGGGACTTGGAAGGGCGGTCGTATTCCTGCTCGAACTCGGTCGATTGGAAGCCGCAGTTGCCGCGATTGGGATTAGGCATGATGAAGTGGTAAGGCGCAAAGCCATTCTGTAAACGACTGCTATGATAACCGCTTTACCGCCCAG
>CAILRJ010000187.1 GCA_903836575.1 uncultured Burkholderiales bacterium | reverse complement strand
GCAACTACAACTGCCCTGAACAGCGGTATCCAGTCGGGCAGCCGTTTGGGCTTCCGCGGTGTTGAAGATCTGGGTAACGGCCTGAAAGGTCTGTTCACCCTGGAAACAGGTATCGCTGCTGATACCGGTGGTTTCACTGAAAGCGGCACCGCCTTCGGTCGTCAATCGTTTGTTGGTCTGCAAGGCGACTTCGGCGCCGTCAAACTGGGTCGTCAAAACACCCTGTTGCGCGACAACCTTGACGCACTTGACCCATTCCGCATCGGCCTGGCAGGCAGCGCAACGCGCTTCTTCAACCAGGGCGGCACCAATGATGCAACCAAGCTCGCAGCTGGCACCACAGGTTCCGTCAGCGGTCGCATGAACAATGCCATCAAATACGAAACACCAAACCTGAGCGGTTTCTCGGGTCAATTTGAATACGGCTTCGGCGAAGTCGCCGGCAACAACACCGCTGGTCGTCAGATCTCCGGCGCGTTGCAATATGCAAACGGCCCTGTCATGGTTGCACTGGTCCACAATATCTCGGACATCGCTGCAATTGCTGCAACAACAACTCCAGTCGCTCCTGCTGTTCCAACCGACAAAGTAAAAACCACCCTGCTGGGCGGTACTTATGATTTCGGTATGGTCAAAGCACACGCTGCTGCTGACACCGTCAAGAGCGATGCCGCTATCGCAACCAAACTTGATCGTCGTGACTACATGGTCGGCGCAACCGTTCCATTTGGCGCAAGCACTTTCCTGGTGAACTACACCAAGCGTAAAGACAAAATGATGAGCAATGGTGATTCGGATCAAGTCGCTCTGGGTTACACATTTGCCATGTCGAAGCGTACAAACCTGTACACATCGTACTCACGTACGTCTAACGACAGCGCAGTAAAATTGAATGCAGGCGCTAACGGTCAAACAGACAACCTGTTCAACGTCGGCGTTCGCCACACGTTTTAATTGATTGCAGGCGCAAGCCTGCTGCAATGAATAACTGTAAAAAGGCACCTTCGGGTGCCTTTTTTTATGACCGGTAAAATAGTGGACTTTCATTTCGTTACCCGTTATGCATCCCTTCTCTGATACAAGCTGGCTATTGCATGGCGTCGACTTCACGTCAGCGCCCTCACGACGCAAGGCAATCACGATTGCCTCCGGCTATTTAAACGGGAACACGTGGAAAATTAGCACTTTGCAAGCAAAGTCCGACTTTGACAGCTTCGCACAATGGCTGATGCAATCCGGCCCGTGGCTAGGTGCATTTGATTTTCCTTTTTCATTGCCGCGTGAGCTGGTCGAACATGTGAACTGGCCCGTCACCTGGCCTGCCCTGATGTCGCATCTATCGTCCCTCTCGCGGGCCGAAATACGAAGTACGTTCAAGGCGTTCTGCGATGCCCGTCCCGCCGGTGGCAAGTTCGCACACAGAGCGACAGACATACCTGCAGGTTCATCGTCTTCGATGAAGTGGGTCAATCCACCGGTCGCGTATATGCTACATGCCGGAGTGCCATTGCTGCGAGCTGCTGGTGTAAGCCTGCCCGGTTTGCATGAGGGAGATCCGCAGCGCATCGCACTCGAAGGCTATCCCGGCATGCTGGCACGCTCGATTACCCGTTCTTCTTACAAGAATGATGACCGCATGAAGCAGACGCCGGAACGCCATGAAGCGCGGGCAATGATTATTGACCATCTCGAACGCGGTGAGCATCGGTTTGGTATCAGGCTAGATGCCGGCCAGCATCGTGCAGCGCTTCTCGCAGATGCAAGTGGTGACCTGCTTGATGCCGCTCTGTGCGGCATACTCGCCGCCTGGGCTTGGCAACGTCGCGATTGCCAATTCGGGTTACCTGACTTTGATCCGCTCGAAGGGTGGATAGTCGGTGCCTGAACTAATAAAACCCGGATGGCAATCTATAAGGAACCTGAAATGAAAATAACAATTTATGGTGCAGGCGCAGTAGGTGGGCTAATTGCAGCAAGACTATTTCAGCACAATGGCGAGAATAATCAGATCAGCATCATTGCCCGCGGCCGGACACTGAAGGCAATCCGTGAAAGCGGCCTGCGTATCAACGACCAGACAGGCATCCACACAGTGATGCTCGAGTCAGACGAGGAGCCGTCCCGGATTGGCGTCCAGGACATCGTGATATTGGCAGTAAAGGCAACGGCGCTAGCCGATGTTGCAACACGGATTGCGCCCCTGCTTGGACCCGAAACAATCGTCGTGACGGCAATGAATGGCGTTCCGTGGTGGTTTTTCGAAGGGTCTGAAGGCCCTTGTTCCAATCTGCGCCTGCAATCACTTGATCCGGATGGGCTGTTGTCCAGAGTGATTCCGGTACAACAAGTAATAGGCTGCGTCGTGCATCTGTCGAGCAGTTCGCCGGAACCCGCCGTGATCCATCCCGGGTTCGGCAACCGCCTGGTGCTCGGTGAAGCAATCACAGGCAAACCGGAACGACTTAGCCTTGTCGTCGCCCTGCTTGCCGCTGCCGGCTTCGATGCCCAGGCCAGCACGGGTATTCACCGCGATATCTGGTACAAATTGTGGGGCAACATGACGATGAATCCGCTCTCAGCGATGACAGGCGCAAGCGCCGACAAAGTGCTTGACGATCCGCTAGTAAGAGATTTTTGTTTGAAGGCAATGGCTGAAGCGGCTGCTATCGGGGATCGGATAGGCTGCCATATTGAACAAAGCGGGGAGGAAAGGATGCGGCTGACACGCCAGCTAGGCGCATTCAAGACATCAATGCTGCAAGATGCTGAAGCCGGACGCGCGCTCGAAATCGATGCACTGGTTGGTGCGGTAAGAGAAATCGGCTTGCAGGTCCAAGTCCCAACGCCAACCATCGATGCCTTGCTAGGCTTGGTGCGCTTGTACGCACGAAGCCATGCGCTCTATCCGCAGTAATTACTCCGATGGAGCTGCAATATCCATCGGCAGACCTTCACCATCCATCATCCAGTTAGCTATTAGAGCGGTGCCCGCCGAGAAACATAACAGAACAAGCATCGCCGTCGCAATAAACGAGACAACAGAACGGGCCTTGGCCGATGGATTCATGAAATTTTTCTCCTAAGTGACAGATAGACAACAATGTTGATCATCCGTCACTAAGGCACTCAGCGCTGTGCGCCAGCCAACATAGCCACCAAGAAATTTCAGTCAGACACGACCGACGATGGAGGCAGTAGCAATCAGTTCATCCAGCAACGCCATCGAGACCAGACCCGATACCGCAAACGGATTGAGTTCAGGCAGTTCGGAATACTTCAGCAGTACCGAAGTATTCAGCTTTGCCAGGTTGACCTGTCCCATGGTCCAGCCGGCAAAACGACGTTCGGTAATTTCTTCGAAGTGCAGTATCTGGACACCCGTGTGACGCGGATCTTTAAGGATATGGCCGTACAGGGCATTGACCGCAGTGCGACTGCCTTCCAGGACCTGGATAAAAATATCACCGCTATAACAAAGAATCCCGGTCAGGCCTTGCGACGGATTATTCAGCCGCGACTGCGCCATGATGGAATTGATCAGCTCGGTCGAATTTTTATCGACCGAACGGCTTGCATACAATAAGCGAACTAGCATGGTAATTCCTTAGTTATTTTTTGACGTTCCGTAGCGACAGGAATTCACGACGCAAATTCGGATCTTTCAGAAATGACCCGCGCATGACGCTGTTAATCATTTTGGAATCCATATCCTTCACACCACGCCAGTGCATGCAAAAGTGATCTGCCTCCATCACGATGGCCAGTCCATCAGGTTGAATTTTGTCCTGCAGGATGTCGGCCAATTGCACGACAGCCTCTTCCTGGATTTGCGGCCGGCTCATGATCCAGTCGGCGATCCGGGCATACTTGGACAGTCCGATCAGGTTCGAATGCTCGTTGGGCATCACACCGATCCAGATACGGCCGATGATCGGACATAGGTGATGCGAACAGGCGCTACGTACCGTAATCGGGCCGATGATCATCAGTTCATTGAGGTGTGCCGCGTTCGGAAATTCCGTCAGTGCCGGCATCGGAACGTAGCGTCCCCGAAATACTTCATGAATGAACATCTTGGCGACCCGGCGTCCCGTATCCTGCGTATTGTGGTCGCTGTCGGTATCGATCACCAGACTCTGCAGTACGCCATGCAGCTTGCCTTGCACCTCTTCGAGCAAGGCGTCCAGCTCTCCCGGCTTGATAAAGTCGGCAATGTTGTCATTCGCGTGGAAGCGGGTTTTACTGGCAATAATACGTTGGCGGATGGACTGCGACACTGGCAGTGCGTCACTTGTGTCCACTTCTTTTGGGGGAGTTGTTGGGTTCATTGTTAGCTGAATGAAAAAAAATCAACCCAGGCTGGAAGCGACGGCTCCCAATACCAAGGACGTTCATGGTATCCGAATTGAACAAAGTGCGCGCCAGGCAAAACTTACGGTTTTACAAGGAGGAACTACCATCTAGGTTTCCGTCACACTCTACGTAAATCACTCATGCAAATTCACATGTTTTATACCTTTTTCAGGTACGTGAGTCGTAACGAACCGGTTTTTACATGCTGGATTTAAGGTCAGCCATCGCGGACAAAATCAATCGCTTGGCGACGTTCTCAACGATGATGGCACTTAGTAATGAAACGGAAACTGTCAGTCGTCGCTAGGCGGATTCCCATACATCTCAAGTTCCGTCAGCGGCTTGAACTCGCCGCTGTCACGCATTTCCTGAATCAACGCATACACATGGGCGACCGAATCGTAGCTGGCTTTGGGAATCGGATTGTC
>CAILRJ010000186.1 GCA_903836575.1 uncultured Burkholderiales bacterium | reverse complement strand
TGGCAGGAAAAGAAACTCTACGAACGGGTGCGCAAGGCCGCCAAAGGCCGTCCGATGTTTGTGCTGCACGACGGCCCGCCGTATGCCAATGGCGACATCCATATCGGCCATGCGGTCAACAAGATCCTGAAAGACATCGTGGTCAAGTCGCGCAATCTGGCCGGCTTCGATGCACCGTACGTGCCGGGCTGGGATTGCCACGGCATGCCGATCGAAATCCAGATCGAAAAACAATACGGCAAGAGCTTGCCGACGGCCGACGTGCTGGAAAAATCGCGCGCCTATGCGACCGTCCAGATCGAACGCCAGAAGCTCGACTTCATCCGGTTGGGCGTGCTCGGCGAATGGGACAACCCGTACACCACAATGAACTTCGGCAATGAAGCCGACGAACTGCGCGCGCTCGGCACCATCCTGCAAAAAGGCTATGTGTACCGTGGCCTCAAGCCGGTCAACTGGTGCTTCGATTGCGGTTCGGCGCTGGCTGAAGCCGAAGTCGAATACCAGGACAAGCGTGATCCGGCCATCGATGTCGGCTTCGCCTTTGCCCAGCCCGAAAAAATCGCTGCCGCTTTTGGTCTGGCATCACTGCCGACCGAGCGCGGCTATTGCGTGATCTGGACCACCACACCGTGGACCATCCCGGCCAATCAGGCCATGAATGTACATCCCGAATTTGATTACGCGCTGGTACAAACCACCCGCAATGGCGAACCGCTGCTGCTGATTCTGGCAGCCGATCTGGTTGAAGCCTGCCTGAAACGCTACGGCTTCGAAGGCAGCGTGATCGCCACCTGCAAGGGCGAGGCGCTCTCGCTGATCGCCTTCAAGCATCCGCTGGCCGACACCGATCCGGGTTACGACCGTCTCTCGCCAATCTATCTGGCCGAGTATGTTGCGCTCGATACCGGCACCGGCATCGTCCACTCGTCGCCGGCGTATGGCGTCGACGACTTTTTGTCTTGCCGTGCGCATGGCATGAAGGATGACGAGATGCTCAACCCGGTGATGGGTGATGGCCGTTATGCGTCCGGTTTGCCGTTCTTTGGCGGCATGACGATCTGGGAAGCCTCGAAGCCGATCTGCAGCAAGCTCGATGAAGCCGGCGCACTGTTGAAGCTGGTGATGTTCGATCACAGCTACATGCATTGCTGGCGACATAAGACGCCGATCATCTACCGCGCCACGTCACAGTGGTTTGCCGGCATGGATCGCACGCCAAAAGATGGCGGCCCGACCTTGCGCGAGACCGCGCTGGCCGGCATCGATGCGACCACGTTTTATCCGGGCTGGGGCAAGGCGCGCCTGCACGGCATGATTGCCAACCGGCCTGACTGGACGCTGTCGCGGCAACGCCAGTGGGGTGTGCCAATGGCCTTTTTCGTGCACAAGGAAACCGGTGACCTGCATCCGCGCACCCCGGAATTGCTCGAAGAAATTGCCAAGCGCGTGGAAGTCGCCGGCATCGATGCGTGGCTGACCATCGAACCGAAAGACTTGCTCGGTGACGAGGCAGACCAGTACATCAAGAACAAGGACACGCTCGATGTCTGGTTCGATTCCGGTACCACGCACCAGACCGTGCTGCGCGGCTCGCATGCGCAGTCGTCGCACTTTCCGGCTGACCTGTACCTCGAAGGTTCGGACCAGCATCGCGGCTGGTTTCATTCGTCGTTGCTGACGTCGTCGATGCTCAATGGCTGCGCACCGTACAAGACCTTGCTGACGCATGGTTTCGTTGTCGATGGCGAGGGCAAGAAAATGTCCAAGTCGGTCGGCAATGTGGTCGCACCGCAAAAAATCGCCGACTCGCTCGGTGCCGATATCCTGCGCCTGTGGGTCGGTTCGACCGACTATTCGGGCGAACTGTCGATCTCCGACGAAATCCTCAAGCGCGTCACCGAAAGCTATCGGCGTATCCGCAATACGCTGCGCTTTTTGCTGGCTAACACGTCGGACTTCGACCCGGCTGCCAATGCCGTACCGGTTGCCGACATGCTCGAAGTGGACCGCTACGCGCTGGCCCGCATCACGCAATTGCAGGCCGAAATCATGGCGCATTACGAGATCCATGAATTCCATCCGGTGACATCGAAACTGCAGATGTACTGTTCGGAAGACCTTGGTGGCTTTTATCTGGATGTACTGAAGGACCGGCTTTATACCGCCGGTGCCGGCTCGGTTGCGCGCCGCTCGGCCCAGACTGCGCTCTGGCATATCACGCACACCTTGCTGCGCTTGATGGCACCTGTGCTGTCGTTCACGGCCGAAGAAGCCTGGGCACTCTTTGCCGACCCGGCCGCGTTCGCCGCCAGCGACGAGACCATCTTCACGCAAACCGGATGGCAGGTACCGACAGTGGCCGACGCCGATGCATTGCTACAGCGTTACGCTGCCTTGCGCGAGGTCCGCACCGAAGTCTCGAAGCAGCTTGAGGAAGTGCGCATCGCCGGTGGTATCGGCTCGTCGTTGCAAGCCGAAATCGCACTGCGTGCCAGTGGTGCGAAATTCGATTTGCTCAACAGCCTGGGCAATGACTTGCGCTTTGTCATGATTACCTCGCAGGCGAGCGTCACTCAGGTTTCGGTCGAGACCGACGAAGCGGTCATCGTCACGCCATCCACCGAACAAAAATGCGAGCGTTGCTGGCATTACCGGGCCGATGTCGGCAGCGATGCGGCACATCCGGAACTGTGCGGCCGTTGTGTGGCCAATCTGTTTGGTGCCGGTGAAACCCGTCATTTTGCGTAATCTTGATTAACCGTCGCTTTCTCTGACTGACTGATTCCATGGCTACCAAAAACCGTTTTTCGACCAAACCACAATCGGGCCTCGGCTCCTGGCTGGGTATCGCTGCGATCATCGTCCTGATCGACCAGCTGACCAAGATCACCATCTCCAAACTGTTCACGTATGGTGAATCGCTGCCGGTGACGTCCTTCTTCAATCTGGTACTAGTTCATAACCAGGGTGCCGCGTTCAGCTTCCTGGCCAATGAGTCCGGCTGGCAGCGGTATTTCTTTACTGTGCTTGGTACTGCGGCAGCAGTCTTCATCATCTACCTGCTCAAGCGCAATGCCGGTCAACGTCTGTTTTGCTGGGCACTGACACTGATCCTCGGTGGCGCTGTTGGCAACGTCATTGATCGCGGCATGCACGGTTATGTCATCGACTTCCTCGATATCCATTTCGCCGGCTGGCACTGGCCTGCCTTCAACGTGGCCGATAGCACCATCTGTCTCGGTGCCATCCTGTTCGTGCTCGACGAACTGCGCCGCGTCAACAAATAACCCGCGGAGCACTCATGGATCTGGCAGGAAAACATATCGTCCTGGGACTGACCGGAGGGATCGCCGGTTACAAGGCCGCCGAGCTGACGCGGGCATTCATCAAGTCCGGTGCCACCGTACAGGTGGTCATGACCGAGGCGGCCACCCATTTCATCACCCCGGTGACGATGCAGGCACTATCCGGCAATCCGGTCTTTACCGACCAGTGGGACGCCCGCATCGCCAATAACATGGCGCACATCGACCTGACCCGCAACGCCGATGCGATCGTCATCGCACCCTGCTCGGCCGACTTCATGGCCAAGCTGGCGCAGGGCCGCTGCGATGATTTGCTGTCCACCTTATGTGTAGCGCGACCGGCCATGCTGCCGCTGCTCATCGCCCCGGCGATGAATGTCGAGATGTGGCAAAACGCCGCCACCCGGCGTAACGCCAGACAGCTCGTTGCCGACGGCGTGCAACTACTCGGACCGGATGCCGGCGATCAGGCTTGTGGCGAAACGGGCATGGGCCGCATGCTGGAGCCGATGCAGTTGCTCGACGATGTGATTGCCGCATTCCAGCCCAAGGTACTGCTCGGAAAACGCGTACTGATCACGGCCGGCCCGACCTTCGAACCCATCGATCCGGTGCGTGGTATCACCAATCTATCCTCCGGAAAAATGGGCTACGCGCTGGCTCGCGCCGCGCGCGAAGCGGGTGCCGAAGTCATGCTGGTCTCCGGTCCGACTGCTCTCGCCAGCCCGACCGGCGTGCAACGCATCAATGTGCAAACTGCGCAGCAGATGTTCGACATCGTGCTGAGCCATGTCAGTGGTCAGGACATCTTCATTGCCGTCGCGGCCGTCGCCGACTGGCACGTCAGTAACGCCAGCCAGCAGAAGCTAAAGAAAACCGCTGATGGTGCCATGCCGCAGCTTGAATTTGCACCTAATCCGGATATCCTCGCTACGGTCGCCGCACTGCCCGACAAACCCTATTGCGTCGGTTTTGCAGCAGAATCCGAAGATCTGCTCAAACACGGCAAGGCCAAGCGCTTACGCAAGGGCGTTCCACTACTGGTCGGAAACATCGGCCACGCGACCTTTGGCAAAGACGACAACGAGCTCGTATTATTCGATGCCAATACCGAAATTCATTTTCCGCCCGCGCCCAAACACATACTGGCGCGCCAGCTGATCACCGAAATCAGCGAGCGCCTGCGCATGCATGTCCACTGACTCCGCCATGACCCTCAAAACAATCGCCATAAAAATCCTCGACCCGCGCATGCAAAACCTGTTGCCGGCCTACGCCACCAGTGGCAGTGCCGGCCTGGACCTGCGTGCCTGCCTGGATACACCCCTGACCCTCCAGCCTGGCGAAACCCATCTGGTGCCGACCGGACTGGCAATCCATCTTGCCGATCCCGGTTATGCCGCAATGATTCTGCCGCGCAGCGGGCTGGGTCACAAGCACGGGATCGTCCTAGGGAACTTGGTCGGTCTGATCGACTCCGACTACCAGGGTCAATTGATGGTATCGACCTGGAATCGCGGTCAGACCGCATTCACGCTGGAACCCATGGACCGGCTTGCCCAACTGGTCATCGTGCCAGTACTGCAGGTCGGTTTTCATGTGGTCGAAGACTTTGCCGACAGTGCCCGCGGCGAAGCAGGTTTCGGAAGTACCGGAAAAAATTAATGGAGAAAAAAATGCCTGTAGTGGTTGAACTGACTAGACAGCGTTGCCGTTCAACCTTGATCGCCCTGGGTGTCGCCACACTACTGGCCGCCTGTGCGACGCCAGTCCCGACCACAGCACCGGATTCGGCCGGATCTCCCGCCGCCAAAACAGTCATGCCGGTACCGGCTACACCGGCGCCGGCCCCAGTAGTGACCACGGCAGAAGAGACCGCGCTACGCCAGCTCGTCGACCTGCAAGACCGGCTCGATCGGGTAGCCGGGCCCCTGCTCGTCAGCAATCCGGCACTGTGCAGGCGCAATGCCCGCCGCTTGCTCGGCTTTACTGCAAAGACCAAATATTCGTATTCGACCGAATTCATCCCGGCAGCACAAAAGCTACTCCATCTCGACGAGCGCTTGCGCGTCACTGGCGTACTCCCCGGTAGCGGGGCTGACAAGGTTGGCGTGCTACGCGGCGATAGCCTGCTGTCGGTGAACGACAAATCGCTGCCACAAGGCCCCAGTGCCGAACGACAGGCTGCCGCGTTACTGGCACCGATGGTGACTACCCGCAGCAACGTCAAACTCACCGTCTTGCGTAACAACCGCCAGATAGTCGTCGACGTACCGCTCACGATGGCCTGCGCGTTCCGGGTCGAACTGGGCAATAGTGATGCCATCAATGCGTATTCCGATGGCTACCGCGTGCTGGTCACGCGCGGCATGCTGGACTACGCCAAGTCAGATCAGGAACTGGCGTATGTACTAGCACGCGAGATGGCTCACAACGCGCTGGGCCATCCGATGCGATTGCGCAGCAGCGCTACCATCGCCGGTGTGATCGACAATTTGATTCGAATCAACCCTGATCTGGGGATGGTCAACGGCACTGCCGGCATCAAGCCCTATAGCCAGAGCATTGATGTAGCAGCAGACGTGACCGGGCTATTCATGGCTGCACGGGCCGGCTACGATATTGACGGCGCAGCGGTCTTCTGGGAAGGCCTTGCCCGCAAGTACCCGATCACAACGACGAATGGCTATACGGCCTTGCATCCTGCGACGGCGGTTCGGCTTGCGGCAATTGACAAGGCGACAACGGACATTCACGCCAAACAGGCGATGCAAAAACCGCTGCTGCCCTGACTTACCCATGTAAAAAAGCCCGGATCGTTTGCACGGTCCGGGCTTTCTTTTTTGCGCTAGCTTGACTACTCGACTTCGAGCGTCTCTTGCGGTGCGGCTGGCGGAGGAGTGCTGTCACCATCCGAAAAGTCCAGCTTGATCTGGTCCTTGTCGTCAAGATCAACAGTCACCTTGCCGCCGCTGACCAGCTTGCCAAACAATAGCTCGTCGGCCAGTGCCTTGCGGATCATGTCCTGAATCAGACGGGCCATAGGTCGTGCGCCCATCAGCGGATCGAAGCCCTTCTTGCCAAGGAAGCTTCTCAACTTCTCCGTGAAAATCGCATCGACTTTTTTCTCGTGCAATTGCTCTTCAAGTTGCATCAGGAACTTGTCGACAACACGCAAGATGATCTCTTCGTTCAATGCACCGAAGCTGATAATCGAATCGATCCGGTTTCGGAACTCAGGCGTAAACATCCGCTTGATATCTTCCATCTCGTCGCCGGCTTCCTTCTTCTCGGTGAAACCAATCGAGCGTTTCTGCAGGCTTTCGGCACCGGCATTGGTCGTCATCACAATGATCACATTGCGGAAGTCAGCCTTGCGACCATTGTTGTCCGTCAGCGTGCCATGGTCCATTACCTGCAGCAGGATATTAAAAATATCCGGATGGGCTTTTTCGATTTCATCGAGCAACAGGACTGCATGAGGTTTCTTGGTGATGGCTTCTGTCAACAATCCACCTTGATCGAAACCCACGTAACCCGGTGGCGCGCCAATCAACCGACTAACCGCATGACGCTCCATATATTCCGACATGTCGAACCGGATTAGCTCGATACCAAGAACGAAGGCCAGTTGCTTGGCAACCTCGGTCTTGCCGACGCCTGTCGGACCGGAGAACAGGAACGACCCAATCGGCTTGTCCGTCTTGCCCAGACCAGCGCGGGCCATCTTGATCGCTGACGACAACGCTTCAATCGCAGGCTCCTGCCCGAACACGACATTCTTCAGGTCGCGTTCGATCGTTTGCAATTTGCTGCGGTCATCCTGATTGACGGACTGCGGTGGGATGCGTGCGATCTTGGCAATGATGTCCTCGATCTCGGCCTTGCCGATCGTCTTTTTCTGCTTCGACTTTGGCAAGATACGTTGTGCCGCACCCGCTTCATCGATTACATCGATAGCCTTGTCCGGCAAATGGCGATCGTTGATGAAACGTGCTGCGAGTTCCGCCGCCGTGGTCAGTGCCGAAGCCGAGTACTTGATACCGTGATGTTCTTCAAAACGGGATTTGAGACCACGCAAAATCTGGATGGTTTGTTCGACGGTCGGCTCGTTGACATCGACTTTCTGGAAGCGACGCGACAACGCGTGGTCTTTTTCGAACACGCCACGATACTCGGTGTAGGTAGTCGCACCAATGCACTTTAGCTGGCCGCTCGACAAAGCAGGCTTCAACAAATTCGACGCATCAAGTGTCCCGCCGGATGCGGCACCTGCACCAATGATGGTATGGATTTCATCAATGAACAGGATGCCATTCGGGCTGTCTTTGAGTTGTTTGAGCACGGCTTTCAGGCGCTGCTCGAAATCTCCCCGGTATTTAGTACCGGCAAGTAGCGCACCCATGTCGAGCGAGTAGACGACCGCATCTTGCAGGATTTCCGGCACTTCCTTTTGGGTGATGCGCCATGCCAGGCCCTCGGCAATCGCAGTTTTGCCAACGCCGGCTTCACCAACGAGCAATGGGTTGTTCTTACGACGACGGCAAAGGGTTTGTACGACCCGTTCGAGCTCAGGTTCACGGCCGATCAGTGGATCAATCTTGCCTTCAAGCGCAAGCTTGTTCAGATTTTGCGTGAATTGATCGAGCGGGCTTTCCTTTTGCTGTCCGTCAGCCGGCGCTTCTTCGCCGCTTTCGGGTGCTTTTTGTGGCTCGGCCTGTTGGTCCTTGCGCACCCCGTGCGAGATAAAGTTCACTACATCAAGACGGGTTACCCCTTGCTGATGCAAGTAATACACCGCATGTGAATCCTTTTCGCCAAAGATCGCTACCAGCACGTTTGCGCCGGTAACTTCCTTCTTACCGTTCGAGGCAGATTGCACGTGCATGATGGCGCGCTGAATCACGCGCTGAAATCCAAGCGTTGGCTGGGTATCTACTTCGCTGGCACCTGGGACAGTAGGCGTGTTGTCCGCAATAAAATTGGTCAGCGTTTTGCGCAAATCTTCGATGTTGACGGCGCACGCTCTTAGTACTTCGGCCGCGGATGGGTTATCCACCAAAGCCAAAAGCAAATGTTCTACGGTAATAAATTCGTGACGAGCTTGTCGAGCTTCGACAAACGCCATGTGCAAACTAACTTCCAGTTCCTGCGCAATCATGCTTCCTCCATCACGCATTGCAGGGGGTGCCCCGCCTTTCTTGCGTGTGTTAACACCAATTCGACTTTAGTGGACGCGATATCCTTGGGGTACACGCCGCACATCCCTTTACCATCGCGATGCACCATCAGCATGATCTGGGTGGCGTTTTCGCGATCCTTGTTGAAGTATTCCTGAATAATGGCCACGACGAACTCCATCGGCGTGTAATCATCATTAAGTAAATACACCTGATACATCGACGGCGGCTTGAGTTTCTGAGTCTGCCGGACGAGTACTGTGCCGTTTTCGTGCTTGGTTGCCATGCGTGTATCTAAGTCCTTCAACTACTGTGGTCACAATAAATAATAATGAATGCCCTGAGATGCAGATTGATATTACGCGCTTTCAGGATTAGTCGCAGGTGGCGCTGCTGCGGAAGAATTCAAGAGTATTTTTTTGTTGCAACTAAACACGTATCCGACAATGCTCCAGCCGCTCCGCAGAAAATCTTGACTTCATTATTTTTTTCGCCAACAATGAATTGTCTTGACAAGCATCGCAATTGAAATTGTCAATGCAAAGGGGGCAAGTTTTAAGAAGGGGCAACGTCAATTCAGGCTTCCTGCTTTTACGGCTCGTGTGATTAAGTAAATTGGAAAGACGCTTTTATGGCAACAGGTACAGTCAAGTGGTTCAACGACTCCAAGGGTTTTGGATTCATTACTCCGGACGACGGTGGTGAAGATTTATTTGCACACTTCTCGGCAATCCAGATGAATGGTTTCAAGACTCTGAAAGAAGGTCAAAAAGTTCAGTTCGAAGTCACGCAGGGCCCTAAAGGCAAGCAAGCTTCCAACATTCAGGCTCCCTGATCAGTTCATCAGAATGACCACAGCAAAACCCCGCAAATGCGGGGTTTTTTTCGTCGTCATGACTTTTGATTTTTGACATTACTCGCTGTCTTATTTTATGAATCTCAGACAAAAGATATTTTTGCTCGCGATCGTGCCATTGATTGTTGCTCTAAGCGCAATTGCATTGGCAGTTCAATATCAAGCAAAAGTGTTATCTAAACAACAGCTTAATTCGGTTGAGTCAGCCTACCTCAACAGTAAAGAAGCCGAAATGCGTCATTATGTGACGCTCGCTACGCGTTCGATCAAGGCAATTTATGACTCAGGCAGACACGATGCGATAGCTCTTGCAGAAGCGAAGCAAATTCTTTCAAAACTCGACTACGGTGATGACGGCTATTTTTTCGTCTATGACATGCAAGGCGTCAACCTCGTCCATCCACGCCAACCAGAACTCATCGGTCAAAATTTATGGGAATTGCGCGACAACAAGGGCAACCCAACCATACAACGGCTAATTTTTCGTGCTAATCATGGCGGCGGTCTGGAACGCTATTTATGGAAAAAACCATCCACCGGAAAAGTTGTACCAAAACTGGGTTACGTTATCAGCCTGCCTAACTGGGGTTGGGTTCTTGGTACCGGCATCTATCTCGATGATGTTGATGCTGTCGTCAACAAAATAGACACGCAGATTTCACGCAACATCCAGAGCACCATGTTGTGGATCACCGGCATCGCGATTGCCAGCGTGCTGGTCATCGCCCTCTTTGGCCTGGTATTGAACTTCAGCGAGTATCGGGTTGCAGACGCAAAATTGAAGGTCCTGGCACAACGCGTCGTACACTCTCAAGAAGAGGAACGGGCAAGGCTCTCACGCGATCTGCATGATGGCATCAGCCAATCGCTGGTCTCGATCAAACTGCAAGTAGAATCCGGTATTGCCAAGCTCACCGGCCCACCCGAACAAGCTGATTCGGCCAGTCATTCATTTGACCGTGCAGCGACACAACTTAATAATGTGTTGGGTGAAGTGCGTCGTATCTCCCACAATTTGCGCCCGGCCCTGCTAGATGATCTTGGTTTGGCTGCGGCACTCGACCATCTCACGCGCGAATTTGCAGATCATGCGAAACTGATTATGAATTTTTCCACGGACGTGCATGTCGAGCACCTCTCTGATGTCCGGAAAACAGTCTTGTTTCGGATTGCACAGGAGGCACTAACCAATATCGAGCGTCACGCTGTCGCATCAAGTGTTTCCCTGAATCTCTCTAGCGACGGTACAGTAATGCGCATGGTTATTTCTGACGATGGTAAAGGCTTCGACATGGGATTTGTCGCAGATAGTCCCAAACGAGGAATCGGTTTGCGCAACATGCATGAGCGTGCTGAGGCCGTGGGCGGTAATTTATCGCTGACCTCATCGGCTGAAGGAACTCAACTGATTGCAACACTTCCCAACGGATAATTTTTTATAATGGCTTCACCCGTGACTCAGATTTTGCTTGTCGATGACCACCCACTAGTACGCGACGGTCTGCGAGCTCGACTAGAAACCGTTACTCATTTTGAGATCGTTGCTGAAGCAGGTAACGCGGCTGATGCGTTGCATCACGCATCGACCAAAAATATCGATCTGGTACTGATGGATATTAATCTTGCCGGTATCAACGGGATTGAACTGACTGCACGATTTCATACCCTCCATCCTGCCATCGCAATCCTGATGCTGAGCATGCACGACAACGCCGAGTACGTGATGCAATCGATCCAGAGTGGCGCCCGTGGATACGTTTTAAAAGACGCGCCGGCGATCGATATTATTACTGCCATCGATACGGTAATGGCGGGAGGCACCTACTACAGCGCAGGTATTGCCAAAAAAATGACGTCTCAGTTCAGTCCGCCTGTCCTGCTGACTCCACGCGAAAATGAGGTGCTGCAATCGATCGCCAACGGCAAATCCAACAAGCACATTGCGCGTGAACTTGACCTGAGCGTGCGTACGGTGGAGACCCATCGCCTCAACATCACGCGAAAACTTGGCATCGAGGGCCAAGCGGACTTAATTCGATTTGCACTGGAACGTGTTCCGCTGAAAGCATAAAAAAACCAGTCACGAATGACTGGCTTTTTTGATTACGCTGCGCGCTGGCAGCGGGACAGCAATTACATATGTTCGATCATCACATCACCGAAGCCGGAGCACGACACCTGTGTCGCTCCTTCCATCAGACGCGCAAAGTCATACGTCACTTTCTTGGACGCGATCGACTTTTGCATCGAACTGATAATCAGATCAGCGGCTTCAAGCCAGCCCATATGACGCAACATCATTTCAGCCGACAGAATCAGCGAGCCCGGATTGACGTAATCCTTGCCTGCATATTTTGGAGCGGTACCGTGTGTCGCTTCAAACATCGCGATCGAGTCCGACAAGTTGGCTCCCGGTGCAATACCAATACCGCCCACTTGTGCTGCCAAAGCATCTGAAATGTAATCACCATTCAGGTTCAACGTAGCAATGACGCTGTACTCTGCAGGACGCAACAAAATTTGCTGCAAGAAAGCATCGGCAATTGAATCCTTGACCATAATATCGCGTCCGGTTTTTGGATTCTTGAATTTGCACCATGGACCACCATCGATCATTTCGGCGCCGAATTCATTTTGTGCCAGATCATAAGCCCAGTCGCGGAAGCCACCTTCGGTGTACTTCATGATATTGCCCTTGTGGACGATAGTCACAGATGGCTTGTCATTGTCGATCGCATACTGAATAGCCTTGCGAACCAGCCGCTCGGTACCTTCGCGCGAGACCGGCTTGATACCGATACCGGACGTTTCCGGGAAGCGGATCTTGGTGACGCCCATTTCTTTGATCAGAAAGTCGATCAGCTTCTTGGCACTATCGCTGCCGGCTTGCCATTCGATACCGGCATAAATGTCTTCCGAGTTTTCACGGAAAATTACCATGTCAGTTTTTTCGGGCTCTTTCACAGGCGAAGGGACGCCAGTGAAATACCGCACAGGACGCAGGCAGACATACAGATCGAGCTGCTGGCGCAGGGCCACGTTCAGCGAGCGGATGCCGCCGCCGACCGGCGTCGTCAGTGGTCCCTTGATCGATACAACGTAGTCTTTCAATGCATGCAAAGTTTCTTCCGGCAGCCAAACATCCGGTCCGTAGACCTTGGTCGACTTTTCTCCAGCGAAAATTTCCATCCAACTGATCTTGCGCTCACCGCCGTAGGCCTTGGCCACGGCGGCGTCGATGACCTTGATCATGACAGGACTAATATCAATGCCGGTACCATCGCCTTCGATGTAGGGCACGATCGGGTTGTTTGGTACATTCAACGAAAAATCGGCATTGACCGTAATTTTTTTGCCTTCAGCAGGCGCTTTGATATGTTGATACATCGATGTCTCCGGTACGGGAAAAGAAGGCGAAATCAGTGACTGAGCAGCTGACTTGGCAGCCAAGTCTTATATAAGACATAAGACAACGTTTCGTATTATGCCATCATATTTTACTGGATGCCACCGGTTTGCGACACCGACAATCGTCGATTACCCCGGCAACATCTCATTCAAGAGGCTTAAAATACAAGGACACATTTATCTCAGGCCTGGAAAAACATCGCATGGCGCTTATCCTGTTCAACAAACCATACCTTGTTCTTTGTCAATTTTCACGACAGGACGGGCGCACGACGCTCGCTGATCATCTGGACATTCCCGACATCTATCCCGCCGGTCGGCTCGATGCCGATAGCGAAGGACTGATGCTGCTAACGGACGATGGGCGACTCCAGCATGACATCAGCGACCCGACACACAAGCAGCCCAAGACTTACCTTGTACAAATAGAAGGCATACCGGACGCTGTCGCGTTGGGAAAATTGCGAGCAGGCATAGATCTTGGTGATTTCACTAGCAAACCTGCCAAAGTGGCTGAGGTTGCCGAGCCGACGTGGTTATGGTCTCGCGACCCGCCAATCCGGCAACGCGCAACCAGCCCGACGCGCTGGCTGGCGTTGACGATCACCGAAGGGAAAAATCGTCAGGTCCGACGCATGACGGCAGCCGTCGGGCTACCGACGCTGCGACTGGTGCGAATTGCAATCGGCCCGTATTCCCTGGAAAGCCATCCGTTACTTCCGGGTGAATCGCGCGCCGTCGATGCTGCCGAACTGACGGCATTGCGCCGTTAGAACGGCAGGAATTTCATGTTGAAGGCACGCTCTACCAGCCAGCCGCCAGCCAACAAGGCAATGAGTGCCGAACCACCTAACAGGATGATCTTGCGATATAGCATTGTGTGACGCAGATAAAAAGCAACCGGCAAAAATGCCGCGACGATGGCGAGTTGCCCGGCTTCGACGCCAACATTGAAACCGACCAAGGCAAGTGCCAGTGCGCTCTTCGGCAAACCCAGATCACTGAGTACCGTGGCGAAACCAAAACCATGGATCAATCCGAATACAAACGCCATCATCCAGCGGCGCTCGCGAAACAGCGGATAAATATTATTGAGCGCAGCGATCACCACCGAGGCGGCGATGATGGATTCCACCCAGCGCGATGGCAGACTGATCAAGCCGAGTGTCGCCAGCGTCAACGTAATCGAGTGAGCCAGTGTGAATGCTGTAACGATTTTCAGGACCGACCAGAATGCCGGCTTGAACGCATCGACTGCCTGCCACTGCTTGCGCTGGCGAATGACCACGGCTGGCAAGAGCAATGCCAGCAGAAAAAGAATGTGATCGTAGCCAATCCAGATATGCCAGACACCTTCACGGGCATAGTCGACAAATTGTGTAAACCGGCTTGGCGTAGTCAGCGAAAATTGCTGAGTGGCTTTCTCCGGGCTGAAAATCGCGGTCGTCGAGACACCCTGATATTGCAATTGGAGTAGGCCCTTGTGCTGCGGGTCAATGTCAAAGAACAGTCCGTATCGGGTCTGCAAGAGTTTAATGGGTTGAGCGCATTGCGCCTGAAAACGCAACACCGCATAGGCACCATCGGTATGGTCATCGACCAGGTGCTCGGTAACTGTCGCAGGACAAGATTGACCATCCGATTGCAGATTCAGCCGTGCCATCGCATAGGCATCGATCTCAAGCTGTTTCGCCTTGACCTCACCCCAGGTGATAGCGGCATCGCCGTTAGCATCGAGACCAAGCGCAAAGTCAAGGTCACGCAAAGCAATATCCCACTGCCCGTTAATCGACTTGCCCTCAACACTGAAGTTCAAATAGCTGTCACTGGGCTTGTGCGCCTGCGCCGAAAACGAGAGCAAACATAGCAGGCCAACCAGAAACAGGCGCTTCATTGAGCGACTCCAGTAACCTGACTGGCAAGCGCCAGCAAGACGTGATCTTCAATGCGACTCTCGGTTAGCCAGGTCAGAACGGGTTGCGCTGCTGCTGGCTTTTGCGCCGCCAAGGCTGCTTCAAGAACAATACGGGCATCGCGCGGCTCAAGCTGAACGGTCCAGTTCTTCAATGCCAAGTCCAGCGCCCTGTTCGCATCACCTTCGACGGCCAGCACGAAACGGGCTTCCTCCTGTTGGTGAACGGTATCACCTCGCAGTTGAGCTGCCGCGTAACGTGCGGCAAGTGTCGCCTGCAATGTGGCGGCCTCCGGTGACTTCAACATGCGCTCGGCGAACACCAGTCGCAACAACAGCACATCAGAGCGGGTACGGTCTTTGAGCAAGGCAACCACCTCGGCGGCGCGTTTCTGATCCATCAGTAAATCGGCATATTCAGCAAGCAGGAACGTATCAGAAATATCAAGTGCGACAGCTTCTTTAAAATGCTGTTCAGCGATCTTGACCTTGCCAATACGTTGCGAGATTTCAGCCAGTCGCACAAGCACCCACAAACGCTCTCCCGGACTAGCTTCCGGATGCCGGCCCAAACTCGCCAGCAGAGTATCGTAGGCCGGTTGCGCCTTGCCGGTCAGCCCGTCAACCATCGCGAGGCAGCCGGTTGCAATCACTTCGTCAGTCAATCCAAGCAATGCCTGGCAATCGGCACGCGCCTGCGCATAGCGCGCTTGCACGATATGAATGGTGGCACGCAGCGCCCGCGCCTGTGCATGTCCCGGATAACGGGCAATCACGCTATCGAGATCCTTGATGGCACCACTGAAATCGTGATTGAACTGCGCGAGGCTGGCGCGCATGACCTGGATTTCGACCGGCGGTTCTGCCATCGCCCACCACGGTGCCAATGCGGCCTGTGCATAACCGATGTAACGCGGATCACCTTCCTCTGCCACCAACCCGTAGTAGCGTTGCGCCAGTTTCAGCGCAGCGGCCTGGTCGCGCGGATCACGCTGGAGCAACTTTCGCAAATCGGACATCTCGCGCGCGATCGGATCATTGGGACGAAATGGCAAGCGCTCCAGCACTACATCATCAGATACGGGAACACGCGGCGCCGATTTGGCTGACGGCACGCTGAACAGGCAAGCAAGGAACAACATCAATTTCAGAGACATTGCAGTTTCCACAGTGAATGGCAATAAACGAAAAAAGTGGGGTGCATGATAGCGCGCCAACTGCAGCTTTGTACTAAAGAACAAAATAGAGTCCATGACGAACGTGCGGTAAATCGTGGCTAGATTAGTACTCAATTGCCACGACAAAGCAATTTCAAATGTTTTTGATTTTTTTTAAAAACTCTGTCAACGCACTAACGAGTTCGCCGTTATTACTCACGATTCATGTGAATCACCGCTTATCAATCGTATCAATTCGAAGGATTACAAAATGAAAAACCTGATCGCTGCATTGGTTGCTGGCCTGTTCGCTGTTTCCGCTTTCGCTGCTAGCCATACCGCCGCACCAATGGCTCCTGCAGCTCCTGCCGCAGCCGCTACAGCACCAGCAGCTGATGCACCAGCTGCACCAGCCAAAAAAGAAATGAAGCATAAAAATGCAAAAAAAGAAATGAAAAAAGATGAAATGAAAAAAAGTGAAATGGCACCAGCAGCTAAGTAATTCGCTGCTAAGCTCGGACCGAAAGGCAGGTTATCCTGCCTTTTTTTATGGCCGAACGCTTTACAACGCCGGTCTCACTTTTTAAGCGAATACTGAACATCACAATGACCTATTCCTCCTTCCCCCTCCGCGCGCTCGCCTTCTCCGGAGCGCTTTTGCTCAGCGCGCATGCCTGCGCACAGCAACCGATCAAATTCAAGGTGGCATCTCTCTCGGTCGGCATTCATTTAATCAAGGCAGAAGTGGCAGCAAGCGAAGCCGAACGCGAACAAGGCCTGATGTTTCGCGAAAAAATGGGGCCAAACGAAGGAATGGTGTTTTTGTTTGGCGCACCGGCGGGAGTCTGCATGTGGATGAAGAACACGCTGTTACCGCTGTCAGTAGCGTTCATTGACGATGACGGCAAGATCGTTAATATCGAAGACATGAAACCACAAACCACTGAATCACATTGCGGTCTTAAACCAGTGCGTTATGCCCTTGAAATGAATGCCGGATGGTTCAAGCAGAAAAACATCAAGGCAGGCATGGTCATCGATGGATTACCGAAAGCAAGATAAGCAGAACACGTAAAAAAACCCGCATCGGATTAACCATGCGGGTTCTTTAATATGGCGAGGCGCATAGCGCCTTACCAAAAAATACGAATCAGGCCAGTGCCTTCAATGCTGCTGCCATACGGCTCTTGTGGCGTGCGGCTTTGTTCTTGTGGATAATTTTCTTGTCGGCGATGCGGTCGATAATGGAAATCGATGATTGAAACACTTGGGTTGCTACCGCTTTGTCGCCGCCTTGAATTGCCTTGCGGATAGCTTTGATTGCTGTACGCAGTGACGAGCGCTGGCTCGAGTTGTGCGCGTTTTGCTTGACTGCTTGACGTGCACGCTTGCGTGCTTGTGCGGTATTTGCCATGAGTGATATTTCCTAAATCGAGGTCAGGGTGCGCCATCAATGACGCTGGAGTTAGACAGAATTCTGTGAAGCCCCGGAGTATATCGGCTTTTATACGAAAGGGCAAACTAACTGCAGGAACAAGTTCGACTCTGCTGTAAGCGCGGGCAGGCAAGCGGTGGCAGGCAGAGTCGAACAGCTATAATCGGGCCCCATGAACCTGCATAAAACGCTCGCCACGATATTCGGCATGACAATGCTATCCCGCATCACTGGTTTGATACGCGATGTCCTCATTACCCGTGCATTCGGCGCTTCCGGTGCCACCGATGCCTTTTTTGTTGCCTTCCGGATCCCCAACCTGCTGCGTCGCTTGTTTGCCGAAGGAGCCTTTGCTCAAGCATTTGTGCCCATTCTCGCGGAATACCGCAACCAGCGCGGTGACGCCGCCAGCAAATTACTGGCTGACCATGTTGCGACCATCCTGACCTGGGCCTTGTTGCTGACCTGCCTTGTCGGAATTGTCGGCGCACCCGTCATCGTCTATTTGATGGCCAGCGGATTAGCGGCCGATCAGGCCGTGTTTGACACCACAGTAGTGATGACGCGCATCATGTTTCCTTACATCGGCTTCATGTCGCTGGTCGCGCTGGCTGGCGGTATTCTCAATACCTGGGGCGAATTTCGCATACCGGCCTTCACGCCTGTGCTGCTCAATTTGTCGTTCATCGTTACCTCGCTGCTGATCGCGCCACTACTTGCAAAGCCAATCTATGCATTGGGCTTTGCCGTTTTTTTTGGCGGGTTACTGCAACTGGCCATTCAGATACCCGCATTGCTGCGAATAGGAATGCTGCCGCGCATCAAGTTCAATCCAGGTTTTGCGCTGGCAGACCCGGGCGTACGGCGCGTTTTAAAACAGATGGCTCCGGCTACCTTTGCAGTTTCCGTTGCACAAATCAGTCTGGTGATTAATACCAATATTGCGTCGCATCTTGAATTGGGCAGTGTGTCCTGGCTATCATTTGCCGACCGTCTTATGGAATTTCCAACTGCGCTACTGGGCGTCGCACTAGGAACCGTCTTGCTACCAAGTTTGTCGAAAGCCCATGCTAATGGCGACCCGGTCGAATATTCGGCGTTATTGGACTGGGGCCTGCGCCTCACTTTCCTGCTGGCCCTGCCAGCTGCCGTCGGACTGGCCACCTTGTCGGAACCTCTAACCGCAACGTTATTTCACTATGGAAAATTCGATGCCCGCGCCGTGTCCATGACCGGACAAGCATTGATTGCCTATGGTGTCGGACTAATCGGACTGATCGTCGTGAAGATATTAGCCCCGGGATTTTATGCAAAACAGGATATCCGCACCCCGGTCAAGATCGCTATTGGCGTCCTGATTGCGACTCAGTTGATGAACTTGATTTTCGTACCTCGCTTGGCGTTAGCGGGTCTGGCGCTATCGATTGGACTGGGTGCCTGTATTAATGCGATCTTTCTATACCTCGGCTTACGTCGACGCGGTATCTACGTTGCCAGGAAGGGATGGCGGATGTTTTTAGTCAAGCTGACGGGAGCACTGTTTCTGATGGCCGGCGTAGCGCTGTGGGCCGCTGGCCAGTCTGACTGGATCGCGATGCAAGCACATCCTTTGCACCGCGTCGGCATGCTGTTGCTGGTGCTGCTAGTGTGTGCGGTCACTTATTTCGGTGCGCTGGTTGCCATGGGCTTCCGACCCGCGGACTTCAAGCGATCGGCAACATGATTACTCCACTGGACTATTTCGCAGCCCTTGTGCAACAGGACACTAGCATTCCGTTGTTCGAAGCCGGGCTCACACTTGCGCAAGATAGCGATCCGCAATTCGACCTCGGCGGCGCGCAAGCCGAAGTCGACCGGCTGGCAGCGAAATTACACAAGCGCATACCGACCGACACTGCTCCTATCCAGAAACTGCGTTTGCTGAACCACTATTTTTATGTTGAGCTGGGTTTTGGCGGGAACATCAATAACTATTACGATCCGGACAACAGCTATTTGCATCGGGTAACGCGAACCCGGCGTGGCATTCCGATTTCGCTGGCAATGATCTATATCGAAATTGCCCAGCAAATCGGTCTGGATGTTCGCGGCATTTCTTTTCCCGGTCATTTCCTGATGAAGCTGTCAACCCAAGCCGGTGAAATCATCCTCGATCCGGTCAGCGGGAACAGCTTGTCACGCGAAGAACTGGAAGAGCGGCTGGCGCCTTTTGCCGACCAAATTCGGCAAGCCGGAAAACCTCTGTCGACCTATCTGGAACCGGCATCGGCGCGCGACATCCTGACGCGTATGCTGCGCAACCTGAAATCGCTATTTTTTGAATATGATCGCTGGCAATCCTTGCTGGATGTGCAGCAGCGCTTGCTGATCCTGTTGCCAGGCGATGTCGCCGAGCGGCGCGACCGCGGACTGGCGTATGCCCATCTGGATTGCCCGAACCCGGCGCTAGAAGATATCGAGACCTACTTGGCCGCACGCCCTGACGCAGCCGACGCGGAGGTCTTGCGGGAACAGTTGCCGTCGCTAAAGGCGGCAATCCGTCGCATCAATTGAACCGCTAACCCGGCATTAGTTCTTGCCGCGCGCCTCGATCTGCTCCCATTTTTCCAGCGCCTCCAGCAGTTCACCGTCCAGCTTGGCAAAGCGCTGATTGAGACGCTGCAGCTCTTCCGGCTTTTGCTTGTAGACGTCAGGATCGGCCAGCTTGGTCGAGATGGCTTTCTGTTCCGCTTCGATCTCGGCAATCAGTACCGGCAAGGCATCGAGCTCACGCTGTTCCTTGTAGCTCAGTTTTTTCTGCTTGGGTACAGCGACAACCGGCTCGGATGCCGGCTTGGCATCGCCCTTTGTTACCTTGACTGCCGGTGACGTCAACGGCACGCGACGCACGCGCTCCCAGTCGGTGTAGCCGCCAATATACTCGCGCCACATGCCATCGCCTTCGGCTACGATGACTTGCGTGACGACGTTATCGAGGAAGGTACGGTCATGGCTGACGAGAAAGACCGTGCCCGTGTATTCCTCGAGCAGCTCTTCCAGCAACTCCAGCGTATCGATATCCAAGTCGTTGGTCGGCTCATCAAGCACCAGCACGTTGGCTGGCTTGGCAAACAGACGCGCCAACAGCAAGCGATTACGCTCACCGCCGGACAAGGACTTGACCGGCGACCTGGCGCGTTCCGGAGCGAACAGGAAATCATTCAGATAGGTCATCACATGCTTGCGCTGGCCATTGATCTCGACCCAATCGCTACCGGGAGCGATCGTATCGGCAAGACTGTCGTCTTCATTAAGCTGGGCGCGCATCTGGTCGAAATAGGCGACCTGCAATTTGGTACCCTGGCGAATTACACCAGAATCCGGTTCTTCCTGACCCAGGATCATCTTCAGCAAGGTTGTCTTGCCAGCACCATTGAGCCCAATCAAACCGACCTTGTCACCGCGCAATAGTGTCGCGCTGAAATCACGCACGATGACCTTGTTGCCATAGCTCTTGTTGATACCGTCGAGTTCGGCAACGATTTTGCCTGATCGCTCGCCAGCGGACACATCGAGTCGCACCTGCCCTTGCTGGTCACGACGCACGCTGCGCGTCGTGCGCAGGGCTTCAAGGCGACGCACGCGCCCTTCATCCCGGGTACGACGCGCCTGCACACCCTTACGGATCCAGACTTCTTCCTGCGCCAGAAATTTATCAAACTTCGCGTTCTCGACTTCTTCGATTTCGAGTTGCTCCGCCTTGCGTAGTTGGTAGGCGGTGAAGTTGCCAGGGAAAGACAACAAGCGGCCACGATCAAGTTCGATGATGCGGGTGGCGACGTTATCCAGAAAGCTACGGTCATGGGTAATAAACAAGACGCTGCCCTTGTAGTCACGCAGCAAGCCTTCCAGCCAGAGGATGGACGTGAAGTCCAGATGGTTGGTGGGCTCATCAAGCAGCAAGACATCGGGCGAACTGACCAGTGCGCAAGCCAGCGCCACGCGCTTTTGCATACCACCCGACAGCGTCCCCATCAAGGATGTAGCATCAAGATTGAGACGATCCAGCGTGGTCTCGACCTTGTTGTTGAGATTCCAGGCATCAGCAGCATCGAGTTTGAGCTGGATTTCATGCATCCGCTCCATCAATGCCTCGTCATCGTCACCACCGAACTGACCAGTCAGCGCATCGTACTCCTTGAGCAGCGCCTGCATTTCACCCATGCCGGATGCCACAGCATCAAACACCGAAATATCCCGGTCGAAATGTGGCTCCTGATCGACATAGGTAATCTTCACGCCTTGCTGCATGACCAGCAGACCGTCATCCAGCTTCGATTGTCCTGCCAACACCTTCAGCAAGGACGATTTTCCCGTGCCATTACGGCCGATCAAACCGACCCGCTCGGTGGTTTCAAGGGAAAATTCTGCACGGTCAAGCAAGGGAACGTGGCCGAATGCGAGTTGTGCATTGGAAAGAGAGATGACTGCCATAGGTAGCTGGGATGCCTGAAGTGAAGGAGCGTGTGCGCCTGGCGCACTGCCGATGAATCGATGGGAAGTGCGCATTGTACCGACTCCCGGGCAACATGTTGCCATGTCATGGTGGCTTTTTGCTGCATTGCGCCAGATGCTGATACGAAACGAGATGGAATAAGCGGACCGGAGTATGCGAAAATGCGCTTGCACTGCCCCCGTAGCTCAGTGGATAGAGCGATCCCCTCCTATTGATTTGGGCATCGGGCACCGAAAGGTCCCGCATGAATGGAGTCAAATTCGGTGAACCCTGACAGGTCATGCTGTTGGCAACGCCGAGCCAAGCCCGGTTTCGATCGGGAAGGTGTAGAGACTAGACGGCTCCCTCCTGCAGTGCTGAACATGGCACCATGGAGAAGGCATAGTCCAGACTGCAAACGGCACAGCCGGTGGCGAAAGCCATAGCGGGATGAAGGGATAGGTCACACGTTCGATCCGTGTCGGGGGCACCATCCACTACTTGTCAATGATTAACGAGGCAAGCGCAGAACATTGCGAACACTTTCTTACATTTTTTGCCTCACTCCAATACGCCCGCCGTGCGTTACTTTGGTGTTCGCCGTGAGCGAGTTGACCGCAAGCATCACTCCTGAATGTGCGTTGCCGTACGGACCCTCACCCACCGGTCAAATACCCTATTAACATCTACTGGAGAAATTATGAAAACCACTCTTACCTTGGCCGCCACTGTCCTGTTCGCCTCAAGCCTGCTCGCTGGTTGCGCCACACCGTATCAGCAATCGAATAACTCACAAAGTTATCCCCAATCTTCGTCGCAAGGCTATAACAACCAGCAAGGCTATAGCACGCAATATGGCGTCATCGACTCGATCCAGGTGTCACGTGCCGCTAACTCCAGCGGCCCCGGTGCTGGCGCTGTCATTGGCGGACTCGTCGGCGGACTTTTAGGTAATCAGGTTGGCGGAGGTACGGGTCGTGCCGTTGCGACGGCAGCCGGTGTGGTCGGTGGTGCCGTCGTCGGCAACCAGGTCGAACAGAACCGTTCAGCCGGCAACGAAGTCTATCAAGTCAATGTCCGCCTCGATAGCGGCCGCTATGAAACCATCACGCAAGACAACGTGAATGACCTGCGCGTTGGCAACCGTGTTCGCATCGAAAACGGTCGCGTCTATCGTTACTGATCAATCCTGACCTGCAGGGTGCCAAGTCCTTCAATACGGCCCTCTAGCAGGTCACCACGCTTGACCGCAGCAACTCCTGCCGGAGTCCCCGTAAAAATCAGATCTCCCGCCTGCAGTTCAAACAGCGTGGACAACTGCGCAATCGTTTCGGCAACATTCCAGATCATGTTGCCAAGGACGCCAGCCTGAACCGGCACGCCGTTGACGTCGAGACTGATCGTCCCTGCCGGTGCGTTGCGATGCAATGGTCCAATCGGCGCCGAGTGATCAAATCCTTTTCCAGTACACCACGGGCGACCAAGTTTTTTGGCCGCACCCTGCAAATCGCGCCGTGTCATGTCGAGTCCAATGGCATAACCCCAAATATGCGCGACCGCATCTTCGACGGCAATATCCTTTCCGCCAAGACCGATTGCCACCACCAATTCGATCTCATGCTGCAAATCCTGCGTCATCGGCGGGTAGGGCATCACACCAATACTGCCTTCGGTCACTGGCAGCACCGCATCTGCCGGCTTCATGAAAAAGAAAGGCGCCTCGCGACCGGTATCGCCCATTTCAATCGCGTGCTCAGCGTAGTTGCGTCCGACGCAATAAATGCGATGAACCGGAAACAGCTCGGTAGAACCGGCAACCGGAATCGAGGCTTGTACAGGCGGTAAAAATACGAATGTCATGTGTGTTCCTTAAGCCGGAGTAATAAAAAAAGCCATGCCGGCAGTCGCGGGCATGGCATCGTTTGTGTAATCAGACTAGCTTACCCCTCGCCCAGGTAGGCTTCCTTCACGCGCGGATCATCGAGCATGTCGGCAGCCGTGCCAGTCATCGTAATCAATCCGGAATCCATCACGTAGCCACGATGGGCTGCCTGCAATGCCAGCTTGGCATTCTGCTCAACCAACAGGATGGTGACGCCCTCCGCAGAGACAGTGCGTATTACCTCGAAAATTTTCTCGACCATGATGGGCGACAAGCCCATTGATGGCTCATCCAGCAACAACAGTTTGGGATGCGACATCAAGGCACGCGCCATCGCCAACATCTGTTGCTCGCCGCCGGATAAGGTGCCGGCCATTTGCGCCGCACGCTCTTTCAACCGGGGAAACACCGAAAACCACTTATCGATATCAGCGCTGATACCGGCCTTGTCGTTACGGGTATAGGCGCCCATCAACAGATTTTCGTGAATCGACATGCGGGTGAAGACGCCGCGTCCCTCTGGCACCATGGCGAGGTTCTTTTTGACCAGGTCAAAGGAACCGATACCTTTAATCGCTTCGCCAGCGTACTCGATATGCCCGTCAACGCGACAATTTGGCAAGGTACCGGTGATCGCCTTGAGCGTGGTGGTTTTGCCCGCACCATTGGCGCCAATCAAGGTAATCAACTCACCCTTGTTGACTTCAAGATCGATGCCCTTGACGGCCTGAATACCACCGTAAGCGACTTTCAGGTCACTGATCCTCAGTACATTCTCGCGCATGGTCGAACTGCTTTCATTGGCAACCATTAATGGGACCCTCCGAGATAGGCTTCAATGACGGCGGGATTTTTCTGGACATCGGCCGGCACTCCTTCGGCGATCGGCTTGCCATAATCGAGCACGGTAATGCGGTCGCACAACCCCATCACCAGTTTCACGTCATGCTCGATGAGCAGAATGGTTTTTCCTTCAGCCTTGATTTTGACCAGCAACTCGCGCAGCGCCAGTTTTTCGGTGGCATTCATACCGGCAGCCGGCTCGTCGAGCGCCAGCAATTGCGGATCGGTTGCCAGCGCGCGGGCGATTTCCAGCCGACGCTGGTCTCCATAAGACAAATGCCGTGCCGTACGATCTGCAAACTTCGCAATGCCAACGAAATCGAGCAATTCCAGCGCACGTTTGCGGATATTGGCTTCTTCTTCGCGGGCTGCCTTGAATCGGAACACCGCACCGAACACGCCTTGACTAGTCCGGACATGCCGTCCCACCATCACATTTTCCATCGCGGTCATTTCACCAAACAACCGGATATTCTGAAAAGTACGTGCAATGCCAGCCTTGGCGACTTCGTGTGGCGCCGAAGGTGAATACGGCTTACCTGCCAGTTCGAAACTGCCGGTGTCGGCCTGATACAAGCCCGTAATGACATTAAAGAAGGTTGTCTTGCCCGCACCATTAGGACCGATCAGGCCATAAATCTGGCCTTTCGTAATCTTCATGTTGACACCCGACAAAGCCTGCAATCCGCCGAAACGCTTGGTGACGCCGGCAATATTTAGAATAATTTGTTCGCTCATGATGATCCTCAGGCTGCCACTATGCCGGTTGCTTTTTCGGGCTTGTCGATGTCGCCATCAGGCCGGTCTTCGTGCTTCGGCGCAGGCCACAATCCGGCCGGACGGCTAAGCATGATGACAACCATGGCCAGTCCATACAACAACTGCCGCAGCACTTCGGCATCGATCCAGACCTTGCCAAAGAGTGCCAGCTGGATTGGTTCCACCGTATGCCGCAATACTTCAGGTAGCGCAGCCAGGATAATGCCACCCAGAATGACGCCAGGAATATGTCCCATCCCGCCCAGCACCACCATGGCTAGCACGGCAATTGACTCCGTCAGAGAAAACGATTCCGGCGAGACGAACCCCTGAAACGAGGCAAACATTGAACCCGCCACGCCGCCAAACGATGCACCCATGGCGAACGCCAGCAATTTGACGTTACGCGTATTGATGCCCATCGCCTTGGCCGCAATTTCATCCTCGCGAATCGCTACCCAGGCGCGACCGAGGCGTGAATCCTGCAGGCGTACCGACACGAAAATAATGCCGATACATAGAGCAAGGAAAAAATAGTAATAGGCATTCACCGACGGCATCGAAAAATTGCCAAAGATCAGGTTCGCCCTGCTGCCCGGCTCACCGGCCAGCGACACGCCAAAGATCCTGATCGGATCAATCATATTGATACCTTGCGGACCGTTGGTGATATTGACCGGACCGTTGAGGTTGTTCATGAAGATGCGGATGATTTCGCCAAAACCGAGTGTCACGATAGCCAGATAGTCACCACGCAACTTCAATGTTGGCGCACCAAGCAATGCGCCGAACAGCCCCGCAAACAAGGCACTCAGCGGGACGATAAACCAGATCGACAAGTGAATGCCCTGCTCCCGTATCTCGGGGCCGAACAGCGACACCAGCGCATTGCCGATCGCCGGATACTGATTGACGAACGACTCCAGCACGACCGCAAATTGCGGTGAAGCCAGCAGCGCCGTCAGATACGCGCCGAGCGCATAAAACGCGATGTAACCCAGATCGAGCAGGCCGGCAAAACCGACCACAATGTTGAGTCCCAACGCCAGCATGATGTACAGCAGCGCGAAATCCATGATGCGCACCCATGAATTGCCGTAGTTTTGGGCAATGAACGGAAACACGAGAACGATCAGGATGATGATGCCCATCCCGAGATATGCCTTGCGCGGATTGGTCTTGGTATCGAAATAATTGGCCATGAATATCCCCTTACGCGCGGTCTGCTACACGCTCGCCCATGATGCCGGACGGTCGCAAGGTCAACACAATGATCAATACGACGAACGCAAAGATGTCCTGGTAATGACTGCCAAGGAAGCCGCCCGTCAGGTCGCCAATGTAGCCGGCTCCGAGACTTTCAATCAGACCGAGCAAAATACCTCCCAGCATCGCGCCATAGATGTTGCCGATTCCTCCCAGCACTGCTGCCGAGAAGGCTTTCAGTCCAGGCACAAAGCCCATCGCAAACTGGGCCGATGCATAAGTTGCACCCCACATCACACCAGCGACGGCGGCCAGCGCCGCACCAATCGCAAAGGTCAGCACGATAACGGCGTTGGAATCGACGCCCATCAGTCCGGCGACGCGCGGGTTTTCTGCAGTAGCACGCATCGCTCTCCCCATCTTGGTTTTTTCAACCAGCAACACGAGACCAAACATCGATATCCCGGCCAGCACCAGCAGCATCACTTGCGTCGGTGAAATCAGCGCGCCCATGATGTGATAGGAGTCGGCAGAAATGACTTGCGGGAAAGCGATCGGACTGCGGCCCCATATCATCATTGCGAACGTCTGCAACAGGATGGAAACGCCGATCGCAGTAATCAGCGGCGCAAGGCGCGGCGCGTTACGCAGTCGCCGATAGGCAACTCGCTCGATCAGTAAATTTACGGCGATGCAGATGGGAATCGCACCGCAAATGGCGATAATTATTTTCACGACACCGGGTAAATCCGGCGCAACGACTTGCACGATCTTGAGGATCGTTAAACCTGCCATCGCTCCGATCATCAGCACGTCGCCATGCGCAAAGTTAATCAGGTTCAGTACCCCGTAGACCATCGTATAACCAAGAGCTATCAACGCATACATGCTGCCGAGCACCAGGCCGTTGATAATTTGCTGGATGAAAGTATCCATGATGTTGTGTTTCTTTCTCAAAAAACCCGGCTTCCACCGGATTCACAAACCAACTAGAAACGTTTGACCTCGACTAGTCGAAATCCGCGTGGATAACAAAGCGGCACCCGTTCCGACTGACTGGGTGCCGCCTGTGCCTGTGCTCAGCAACAGGACCTGATAGAACCGTACCGCGAGAAAACGCTGTAAACCATGCTGGCAAGCCTCCTGATTATGCGAAATTCTCGGCCTCCCGATCAAGGCAAGCGCCGGATTCTATAGCGTGTTTGCCATCGCGTCAGATTATTTGGCTTCTGCGCCAAAAAAATCCCTCTCCGGCACTCTGTCGATTTGATATAAACAATAAATTTTGCTTGCTGATGATAACGATGAAGCTGAAAACTATCCATGGAAAATCACCCTGAAAGCAGAATTTAGTTCCGGGCAGGCAATTCAGCAGTCAACCCCTTTGGCAGCGGAAACGTCACATGCTCCTGGACGCCATCAAGTACGCGTACGCTGCGCGCACCAAACGTCTTCAACCGGTCGATGACAGCCTGAACAAGCACCTCCGGAGCGGACGCGCCAGCGGTTACCCCGATGCGCTGCTTGCCCTCAAGCCAGGCTGGATCGATTTGTTCGGCGTTGTCAACCATGAATGCCGCAGCCCCTTTTTTCTCGGCGACTTCGCGCAAACGATTCGAATTCGAGCTATTCGGGCTCCCCACCACGATCACCACCTCGACCTGCGGCGCCATGAACTTGACCGCTTCCTGCCGGTTAGTGGTGGCGTAACAGATATCCCCTTTTTTTGGCTCGGCGATACCGGGAAAGCGTTGTTTGAGTGCGGCAATAATGTCTGCCGTATCGTCAACAGACAAGGTAGTTTGCGACACGTAGGCAAGCATGTCGGGGCGGCTAACTTGAAGGAGTGCAACATCATCAGTAGTCTCGACCAGATACATGCCCTGCTCTGACTGCCCCATTGTTCCTTCTACTTCCGGATGACCGTCATGTCCGATCATGATGATCTCGCGGCCGTCGCGGCGCATTTTTTCGACCTCAATATGG
>CAILRJ010000185.1 GCA_903836575.1 uncultured Burkholderiales bacterium | reverse complement strand
TTCTTTGTTGCCTACGCCAGGATGCCGCCGATTATCGTCACGCTGGCGACGATGGGCATTGCGCGCGGACTGGCCTTGATCTACACCGGAGGCTATCCGATCAGCGACTTGCCGGGCTGGTTTGAATTCTTCGGCCGCGGCAACGTGCTCGGTCTGCAAACGCCGGTGCTGATCATGCTGCTGGTGTTCGCGGTTGCCTATGTTGTGCTCGAACACACCCCGGTGGGCCGCTACATCTACGCCATCGGCGGCAATGAAGAAGCCACCCGGCTGACCGGCGTGCGGGTGCCACGCTACAAGTTGCTGGTGTATGGCATCAGTGGATTGACCGCGGCGATTGCCGGACTGGTGCTGACCTCGCGCCTGATGAGTGGCCAGCCCAATGCCGGCGTGTCATTCGAACTCGATGCGATCGCTGCCGTGGTGATGGGCGGCACCGCCATCAACGGCGGACGTGGCGCCATTGCCGGCACCCTGATCGGTGCCGTGATGCTGGGCGTGCTCAATAACGGCCTGAACATGATGGGCGTGTCGCCTTATCTGCAAAATATCATCAAGGGCGTGATCATTTTGCTGGCTATCTATATCAGCCGTAATTCCGGCAAGCGTACCTGATGCGTACTTTTCCAACTCTTTTTCTGGATAACACATGAACCCTGACCAACTCGATATGCAGGCCGTGGTCTGCCACGGCCCCAAGGATTACCGTTTGCAAACGATCAAACGACCGGTACCCGGTGCGCGCGAATTGCTGATCCGGATTGCCGCCTGCGGCATCTGCGCCAGCGATTGCAAATGCCACTCCGGCGCGGCGATGTTCTGGGGTGGCGATGGCCAGCCTGCGTGGGTCAAGCCGCCGGTGGTGCCCGGCCATGAATTTTTTGGCTACGTGGTCGAGGCCGGCGAGGGCGGTGAAGCGCACTTCGGCGTGCAGATCGGCGAGCGCATCATTGCCGAACAAATTGTGCCGTGCGAAAAATGTCGCTTCTGCAAATCCGGCAAGTACTGGATGTGCGAAGTGCACAATATCTTCGGCTTCCAGCGTGATGTTGCCGATGGCGGCATGGCGCAATTCATGCGCATTCCACCGAGCGCGCTGGTACACAAAATTCCCGACGCAATTTCGCTGGAAGACGCTGCCATCATCGAACCGATGGCCTGTGCCATTCATACCGTCAACCGTGCCGAAGTCCAGCTCGATGATGTCGTGGTCATTGCCGGCGCCGGTCCGCTCGGGCTGATGATGGTCCAGATCGCGCACCTGAAATCGCCGAAAAAACTGGTCGTCATCGACCTCGTGCCGGAGCGTCTGGCATTGGCCCGGCAATTCGGGGCCGATGTGGTGATCGACCCGACCAAAGAAGATGCGCTGGCCATTATCCGCGGCCTGACGGATGGCTATGGCTGCGACGTGTACATCGAAACCACCGGTGCGCCGGCCGGTGTCACACAGGGTTTGAATCTGATCCGCAAGCTGGGCCGCTTCGTCGAGTTCAGCGTGTTCGGCAAGGAAACCAGCGCGGACTGGTCGATCATTGGCGACCGCAAGGAACTCGATGTACGTGGGGCGCATCTCGGGCCGTATTGTTATCCGGTCGCGATCGATCTGTTCGAGCGCGGCCTGATTACGTCGACAGGTATTGTCACGCACGACTTTCCGCTCGACGACTGGGAGCAGGCGTTCGCGCTGGCCAACTCGACCGATTCGATCAAGGTCTTGCTCAAACCGCGTGCCGACTGAGGATCACCATGGACTATGTCATCGGTGTCGATATCGGCACGCAAAGTACCAAGGCCATGCTGGTTGATACCCAAGGCACGATCGTGGCCCGGCATGCGCAGGCTTACCAGGTTGATACACCGCGCCCGCTGTGGGCCGAGCAGTGGCCGGAGGTCTGGCGGGATGCTGTGGTTGTCTGTATTGCGGCGTTGATGCAGCAGGGCGACGTGGCAGCCGCACAGGTCAAGGCGATCTGTGTCAGCAGCCTGTATGGCGGCTCCGGTATCGCAGTCGATGCGGCGATGGTGCCACTGCATCCGTGCCTGATCTGGATGGACCGGCGCGCCACCGCCGAAGTCGACTGGGTGCGTGCCACACTGGACCAGGATCAGTTGTTTGATGTGACGGGCAACTCGGTCGATAGCTACTACGGATTTACCAAGATGCTGTGGCTCAAGAATCAGCGCCCCGAACTCTGGAAGCGCACGCAGCTGTTTCTGCCTCCGAATAGCTACATCAATTATTTGCTGTGCGGTGAGGTCGCTGTCGACCACAGTTCGGCCGGTAATATCGGTGGCGTGTATGACATGCGGCAGCGCTGCTGGTCGGTCGACCTGCTCGATCAGCTAGGTATTCCGGCCAGCATGATGCCGGCGCGGCTAGTCGAATCCAGCGAGGTGGTCGGCGGTTTGCTGCCGGAGATGGCGGCGCGCCTGGGTCTGCTGGCGGGTACCGCCATCGTCGCCGGTGGCGTCGATGCGGCGGTCGCCACGTTTGCTGCCGGCGTGACCCGGCCCGGTCATCATGTTGCGATGATCGGTACCAGCATGTGCTGGGGCTACATTAACCAGCGCGTTGATGCGCGCCACGGGCTGGTCAGCATGCCGCATGTGTTCAACGGTACCGGGGACTTGTACGTATTTGGCGGCGCAATTACGGCCGGTGCATCGGTCAGCTGGTTTCGCGACGCCTTCTGTCAGGCCGATGTCGAGGCTGCCCGCGCAGCCGGCCATGGTGACGTGCATCGGGTGCTGGAAGGGCAGGCGGCGCAGGTGAGCGCCGGATCGGAGGGGATTATTTTTCTGCCCTACCTGATGGGTGAGCGCAGTCCGGTATGGGACCCGCAAGCCAGCGGTGCCTTTATCGGCCTG
>CAILRJ010000184.1 GCA_903836575.1 uncultured Burkholderiales bacterium | reverse complement strand
TCACACCACCGCGACCCGACTGCTTCCCCCTGCCATGCGCTCGACCAGCACCTTGGTCGCAATCCGCTCGGTCATTTCCTGCACATGCGAAATCACGCCGACCTTGCGCCCCATTGCCTGCAAACCATCGAGCGCATCCATGGCTACCCGCAGCGTCTCGGCATCGAGACTGCCGAAGCCTTCATCGATGAACAGCGATTCGACCCGGACCCGGTTCGATGACAGCGAGGCCAGGCCGAGCGCCAGCGCCAGCGAAACAAGAAACGATTCGCCGCCCGACAGCGAGTGGACCGAGCGGATTTCATCGCCCATGTCCTGGTCGATCACGATCAGCGCCAGCGTGTCGGACAGGCGTTGCAGCCGGTAGCGTTTTGCCAGCGATTGCAGATGGCGATTGGCGTAACCGAGCAAGACATCGAGTGTGGTTTGCTGTGCGACGTTGCGTAACTTTTTGCCGTCGGCCGAGCCGATCAGGTCGTTCAATTGAAACCACACGCGACAGGTGGCTTCCTGTGCGGCCAGCGCATCGAGCAAACCGGCAGCAGTGAAGCGTCGTGCCTGATCCTGACGCAGCGCGAGTTGCAGTTCGGTGGCGCCCGCTTGGGCGAGCTGGCGTTCAGCGCTGCATGATTGCAGTGCCAGTTGCAAGACGTCTTGCGATTCTTCCGCGTCGGCCAGCGGACGTAGTTGCCCGTGCGTGGTGCGCTGCTCATTGCGATCACGCAGCATGACGGCTGCCTGCTGGACGGCGCTGTCGAGCGCGTGCAACGCGGTACGCAGTGCGGCAATCTGATCGATTGACTGCAATAGTCGTGCACGCAACTCGATGGCGTCCAATGCAATCGTGTCATCGTGATTGGCCAGCCAGGCATCGAGGCGCAACTTGACGGCGTGCGCTTCCTGCTCGTGCGTGGCCAGTCGTGCACTGGCTTGCGCCAGCGCCTCGGTGTGACGTGCCAGCGCCAGCCGCACGGTGCTGCTTGCCTCCGATGCGTGCAGCAGTGCGGAGCGGGCAGTCGTGATCGCACCGGCGAGACGGGTTTCGATCTCACGCACCGGCTGGCCGTCGAACAGCAAGCGACGCTCGGCCTTCAGTGCGTCGATCGCTGCAGCGCCCGTATTGCAGACGATTTGACAGCGTTGCTGTTCGGCCTCGGCCGTGGTCGCGCTGGCCGATAGCGTGGCCAGGTCGGTTGCCAGCAATGCGCACTGTGCAATCAGTTGATCGCTGGCGCTACGTCGCTCCTGCCACAAGCGGACGGCGTTGACGCAGCAAGCATGAAAATCCGCCGGTGCCGCTTGCCACGCCGCGCGCCAGTCGGCTTGCCGGACAAGGACGGGATCGAGCTGGTCGAGCGCCTGTTCCAGCCGTTGTCGTGCCTGCGTCATTTGTGCACTGGCGACGCGCTGCCCGGCGAGGATGGCGTCGAGTCGGGTGTTGGCCGTAGTGGCCGCTTCCTTGCAGGCAGCATGGTCGGCAACCGCTTGTTCGAACGTGGTTTGCGCGGTGTCACGGATGTGCACTACACGTTGCAGGTCGGCGTCTAGCACGCCGATGGCAGCCAGTTCGGTATCGAGGGCGATGTGTTCGCTATCGAACCATGGCGATGCGGCCGACGTCCCCAGCACCAGCGCAACCGGATGTGCCTGCCAGTCGTGTTGCAGCTGGCCGAGCAGTTGTTGCAGTTGTTGCCGTTCCGGTTCGATGGTCAGAAGACGCTGGCGATGTGCACCGGCTTGCGCACTCAGGGTCGCCTGCATGTGCCGGGCTTGCTGGTGCTGTTCGCGACAAACGGCGACCTCGGCTTGCAGCTTTTCCAGCAGCGCATGCAGCGGCGCATTGGTCTGCACATACGGATGCTCAGTCGCGCCGCAGACCGGGCAGGGCGCGTCATCGGTGAGTGCTGCGCGCAGACTTTCGACGCTGACAGTGCAGGCAGCTTCGGCATGTTTGAGTGAGCGCTCCGCTTGCTCCATCGCTGCGGCCAATCCAGTGCTGCGCGCATCGGCTTGCGCAGCACCGGCTTCGGCCTCGATGGCAGCTTGCAGGCTGGCGCGGCACTGGTTCTCCAGTACTTGCGCACGCGCCTGCTGTGCGGTCAGCGAGCGCCAGAGCTGCTCGCCGCTGCGCCAGCGGTCGCGGCGCAGCGCGAGCTGATCCTTGTGCGTTTGTAACTGCGCAAGGTCGATTGCAGCATGCTGCTGCACGGCCAGCTGACGGGCGTGTGTGGCAGTAGCCAGCCGTTGCACTGCTTGCGCGAGCGCCGCGGCGGTGTCGGCTTGCACGGTGGTTTGCTGCGCATGATCCGCCGCCAGCGTCGCCAGCAGTTGCACATTGAGCTGCACTTCGGCCTCGCTGAGCGTGGCCTGGCCAAGCAGCAAATCGCCACGCGACCAGTCTTGCGCCAGTGCCTGCCACCGTGCGTTTTGTTCCAGCCACAGCGCGTGTTCCTGCCGGGCTTGGTGGGTGGCGTCGATCTGGACTTGCCTGCTCTGTGCCAGCTGGCGCGCCTGTTCAGCGCTGCGGGTTGCCTCGCTGTGAGCCAGTTGTGCGCGCTCCTGCGCAGGGAGTAGCGCATCGATGCGGGCATCGAGCGACTTGGCCTGATCGAGGGTTGGCGCGGCAGCTTGCTGTATCTGCTCGGCCGTCGCGAGGCCGATTTGTGCCCGCGCCAGCAAGTCGTCCGTGCGCACCTGTTCAAGTGCGGCGTTGTCCATTGACGTGCGGCTGGCCGTGATCGTCAGTCGATCCTGTTCGATGGCCAGGGTCAGCCGGTCCATCTCGTTGACCAGAGCTCGGGCCGGCTGGATCGCATCGAGCAGTTGCAGTTCGGCACGCCGTGGTGCAGCGGCTTGCTGCGCGTCGATCTCCTGCTGCCATTGTGCTTGCGCGCGCTCCTCGGCCAGGCGCAATCGGTCATCGTCCTGATACCAGCGCAAGCGCGTGGTTAGCGCCGTGTGCTGCAGATCCAGCGCAGCCAGCGCCGCATCGGCGGCGGCACTGTCGGCATCAAGCTGGCTGCGTGCTTCGTCGTCCAGCGGGCGCTGATCTGTCAGCCTGTCCGCGACACGCTGCAGGGCGGCTTGCTCGTCGCGGTTGCGGCCAAATGCGCGCTGTGACAGCGTGCTGTAGATCGCGCTACCGGTGAGTGTTTCGAGCAGTTCGCCGCGCTCGTTGTCGTCGGCTTTCAGGAAGGCCGAGAATTCGTTTTGCGCCAGTAGCACCGCGCGCGTGAACTGCTCGAACGACAGGCCGATACGCGAAGCGATCTCGGCCAGTACTTCCGTATTGGTGCCACCGATCGGTTGCCGGTCGGGCAGGCGCTGTAGCGTCATCACTGTTTTCTGCAGGCTGCCGCTGAGCTTGCCATACGAACGCTTGACGCTCCAGCGCGCGCGGTAGAGCTGATCATCGTTACCGACAAAATCGACTTCGGCATGGCCGTCGATACAACCGCGCCGCAACAGGTTGCGGGCATCCCGTTGTGACATGCTGGCGTCGCCGACATCAGGGATGGTCCGTTTGCCGGCCTTGATCAGGCGTGGCGTGTCTTCATATAGCGCCATGCATAGCGCATCAAGTAACGTGCTCTTGCCGGCACCGGTCGGTCCCGAGATCGCAAACAGGCCGGCCGATTTCAGCGGCTCCTGTTCGAAATCAACGGCGAAGTCGCCGGCCAGCGAGGCCAGGTTGCGACCACGAATCGCGAGGATCTTCATGCGGATTCTCCGGTTGCACCGAGCAGCAGTTCGGCAAACGCGGCTTGCAAGGGTGCCGGCGCCTCGGTGTCATATTTGCTGAGGTACAGGCGATTGAAAATGTCTTCGGGTTGCAGCCGGTCGAGTTCGTCGACCGACAGGGCGGGTGCGCCTACCGAGTTCGATGCGGCCATGCTGGTGTCGATACGTGCCAGGCGCACCGGCTTACCCTCGAGCGCCGCTTCGATGGTCGCGCGCAGACCGGGTTCGGGTGCGTCGAGGCGCACGCGCACTTCCAGATACGGCATCTGTTGCGGCTCGTCAGTGGCGGGCAGGTCGAGCGCGGCCAGCGCGGCGAGGACGTCAGCAAGTGGTGCCGGTTGCTTCGGAATACGCAGCAGTTCGACTGCACGCGGGATAGGCAGCGCGGTAATGGCGGCGACGCGCTCCCCATCGAGGTCGACCCGCAACACCTGATGCGGATAGCCGATCTCGGCAAACGACATCGGCAGCGGACTGCCGCAATAGCGCAGGTGATCCTGTTTGGCGACCCGCTGCGCCAGATGCAAATGGCCCAGCGCGGCATAGGCAATGGCCGGATCGAAGATGCCGGCCGACAGCGCTTCGGTGCCGCCGATGACGATGCGGCGCTCGGAATCTTCCGAGACATCGCCACCGACCATGTGGCAGTGGCCCAGCGCAATGATGGCCTGACCGGGCTGGCGCAAGGTCAGTGCGTGCTCGAGTACCTGCCGGTACAGCAGTGCGATGCCGGCCATGTACGGGTCTGCCTTGCCATCGCCATCGCTCTCCATGCGCGGTACGTCGCCCGGTCGCAGGAATGGAATCGCGAGGCACCAGGCGGCCAGTTCACCGGCACGGTTTTTCAGCGGCACGACGAGGCGGGCGATATCGATGCTGCCATCAGCCTGACGCGGAACGAAGCCGGTAACACTGGCATCCAGGCTGGCCAATAGTGGTGCAGGCGCTTCGAGTCGGCCCGGCGAATCATGGTTGCCGGCGATGAGGATGATGTTCAGATGCGGTATGCGCTGCTTGGCTTGCTGCAGGAAACGATAGAGCTGTTTTTGTGAAGCGGCCGACGGATTGGCGTTGTCGAAAATATCGCCGCAGATCAGCAGACCCTCGGCCTGTTCGGCTTCCAGCGTATTGATCAGCCAGTCGAGGAAGTGCTGGTGTTCGGTACCACGTTCGAAGTGATGCAGGGTCTGGCCCAGATGCCAGTCCGAGGTGTGAATGAATCGCAAGGTGAATCCTTCTCGTCGCAATCGGAACAACGGCTGCGCCAGGTTGGCTCAGCTGTCGACGAGTATACCGGTGCTTGGTTGGCGGTGACCAGCGTGCGGGTTGAGGCGGCAATCAGGATAGAGGACGCTGTGCCAATCGGGTCGGTGCGCCAGGTGGATGAATGATATTGGCGGGCTGTGCAGAGGTAATAAAGGTTGGCGTTTGCGGCTGGAGTGGTGCCGTTGGCGCAGGCGGAAATTGCAGGTCTTCGTCCAGCTCTTCCTCTTGTTCGAGACGATTTTGCCAGTTGTGATTGAAATCATCTTCTTCTTGCTGGTTGCGTAAGTCTGCTTGAAATTCTCTGTTGCTATTGAATTTTTCCTCTTCATGCTCACTGCGCAAGTCGGCTTGAAATTCTCTGACAGGTTTCAGCATTTCAGCTGCAACCGCGATGCCGAATACTGCGCCGAACAGCAGTATGGGCGGGAAGGCGGACATCAATGCGATCGCGCTGACCACCACGACACCGAACACCAGCGCTCCGGCTATCGTGCCGGCCCGTCCCGAAAAGCAGTTGCTTATGGCCTCGGACATTTTGTTCTGTTTGCCGGGCGATGCGTTGTCAGTTGCTGGTCGATGTGAGTTGTGCGCAACCGGGTTTGCCGTTTCAGCAGGGCGCACGGCAGGGCTGGAGGCAAGATTGTTATCAGGGGCGGTTGCGTGACCGCTCGCGTTCAGTTGGCTGGCATTTTTGCTGCTCAAGTCATCGAGTGCCGCCATTAATGTATCGAGCAGTGCTGCGACCTCGGCTTGCTCTTCGGGCGGGATGTTATTGACTCTGTTGGCGGTATTTCCGGGGGGAGACGTAGCGATTATTCTTTCTGGAGGTCGTAATGTCTTATCGGCTTCGTTCGCGGGTGATGCCACCGGCTGTGCTGGCGGAGTTGCCAGGTGAGCGTTGCGTCTGGAGTGATCGGTCGACTCAAAATGTACCCTAGGCATTTGTCTGATGCTCCATGCAAGTTCCCTGTTCCGGGACGCGACTGACGAAAGTGTCCTCGTTGAGTAACCGGAGCGCCGCTGCGGTTCCCGATTCCACAAAAAAAACCGGCCGTGTCGCACAAAGCGAGACGGCCGGTTTTTGAGGCAACACTTTGTTGGTCAACGTATCAGCAAATTACCCGCTCGCTCAACGAGGCCCGGTCGGTCGTATCGAGTCGGGCAATGGTCGATGCGCGGGTGCCGTAGTCCGGTGTTTCGATGCAGACCGCTGACAGCGCACGCTCGCGTTCGAGTGACAGTCCGGTGTTCGGCAAGCGGCAGTCGGACGCTTTGCGTGTGTCGGTCAGCATCTCGAAGAAGGCCTCGTCGGTCGCACCCTGGCACAGCAGGCTGGCGAACTCGGCCTTAGTGCGAACCACTTTTGGCCACGGCGTATCCAGGCGGGCATTCGACAGACCATAGATCCCCGGCGTAATCGGTTGCCCGTTGCGCACGTCGTCGTCCGCCCGGTTCGAATACCAGATCAGTTCATGCTGATCGCCCACCAGCAGATTAAAGCCGTTGTAGTCGTCACTGGCCTGCGCCAGCTGTGCGACATAGGCTTTTGCACTCATCGTTCCAGTTAAAAAATCGGCTGCCAGTTCGCCGCGTGATCTGGCATCGTCGCGCTGATCCTCCGGCGCGCGGACATTGGTCAAGGCGGCGAAGCGCCCGGTCCGGGTAATCCCCATCCAGGTGCCGCCGCCTTGCAGATCGCGCCCCGCAAAAACCAGCGGGCTATCACTCCACCATCCTGCGGGAGCGGCCGGCCGGCTGTGATATTCGTCGCGATTGCCGGTCGCAATGAGTGGCATGCCCGGGACGACATGCCAGGCAAAAGTGATCAGGCACATACCGTCACCTCCACGAATTGCTCGACGTGACGGTGGCCCTGCGCCAGCGCGGTGACGCCCTCTTCGGCAGCGGCGCGTTCGATCACATCCTCGAAGCCGGCCGGGACGGCTGGATAAATTTCCATCCAGGTTTGCAGGCCGTTTTTTTCTTCCGGTCGGCGTCGCAACTGGGAACGGATGTCATAGCCGGCGTTAAGACGCTGCTGCAAGGTGTCGACCCGCTGCCGGGCCAGTGCCGCATCATCGGTGCGGATTGAGTAATAGACGTAGATATCCATGGCAGTGCGTGTCTCCATTGATCAAACGGTGTCAGGCAGTGCGTACGGCAGGGCAGTAAAGTGCAAAACAGGGCCTTGTGCGCCCAGATGGACCGTGTCGCTGTCGAGGGTGGCCGTCTTGATTTCAACCAGGCAGTGAAACAGGCCGGTCTGGTCGCGTGCGGCATTGACGATCATGCCGCACGGTTGTTCCGGGTCGCCCGCGGCAAATACTTCCATGCCGGCAGTTACCTCCGCTGCGCTCACCGAGGCCGGCATCGTGCGGCGCTTGAGCTTGCCCAGATACTGGCTGCGCGCGACGATTTCCTGGCCGGGATAGCAGCCCTTGCGGAAATTGACACCGCCGATGGCTTCCAGATTGACCATTTGCGGAACAAATTTTTCCTGGGTTGCCAGCGTGATGTGCGGCACGGCGGCGAGGATTTCGGTCAATCGCCATTGTTCGGTGCCCGCTTGATGCAGGGTTGTTTTCAGTTGCGGCCAGGCGGCGATGGCCGTCTCCGGTGTCGTGATCCATTG
>CAILRJ010000183.1 GCA_903836575.1 uncultured Burkholderiales bacterium | reverse complement strand
GCCATCGACCTGCAAGAGTCCGGTATCGCCGCGCCATCCATCACCACGATCCGTGGCCACCTGGTTTTGCGCGCGGCGATCGTCAATCACCGCACCACCGCTGTCGATGTCGATGCGCTCATTCGCGCCACGCTGTCGACCGGCGCGGCCCACTGCACCCAACCAGAAAGCTGATCCCCCATGCCCTCTACCATGCCGGGTTTGCCGCCCCTGATCGGTGTCGCGCCATTGATGCGACGTGCTTTTGCCGGTGAAAATCTGGCGCAGGATGGTCAGGCTTTGCTGCTGCGTGCGCAGCAGGACCCGACCGATGCGCATGCCTATCTGGATTTTTCGACCGTGCTGCAACTGACCGGCAACCGTGCCGATGCACTGGCCGTGCAAGCCGAAGCGATCGCGATTCGCCAGTTGTATTGCCTGCCGGCGCGCTGTCCTGACAGTGGCCCCGGCCTGCGCCTGCTGGTCATCATGGGACCGGGCGACCTGATGGCCAATACGCCGGTCGAGTTTTTGATTGAAGACAGCGATATTGCGCTAACAATGCTGTACATGACGAGCGCATCAGCCTGGCCGGAAGTCATTCCCGAACATGACGTACTGCTCGTTGGCGTGGCCGAATCCGATACCAATCAACAGTTGCTGCTGCGCCTGGCTACCGAGCTGCAGGACTGGCCGCGTCCCGTCCTCAATCATCCGGCACAGATCGCCGTGCTGTCGCGGGATGGAGCCTGCGCCGCGCTCGCCGCGATCCCCGGTGTCGAGATGCCGGTCACAGTGCGGATCGACCGCGACCAGCTGCACGCTATCGCCAGCGGCGTGCTGTCCGTAACGACACTGTTACCCGATGGTGATTTTCCAGTAATCGTGCGGCCCATCGGATCACATGCCGGTACCAATCTTGACAAGCTGCCGGATAGCGCCGGGGCCGCCGACTATCTGGAGCACGTCGATGCAACGCATTTTTACCTGTCGCGCTTTGTCGATTACCGCAATGGCGATGGCCAATTCCGCAAGTACAGAATCACCCTCGTCGATGGCCAGCCATTTATTTGCCACTTCGCGATTTCGTCGCACTGGATGATTCATTATCTCAATGCCGGCATGACGGAAAGCCAGGCGAAACGCGACGAAGAAGCCGACTGCATGGCGCACTTCGAGACGCAGTTTGCATTGCGTCATGCCAGTGCGATACAGGCAATCCACGACCGCCTCGGACTAGCCTATGTCGGCATGGATTGCGCCGAAACGCCGGACGGCAAATTGCTGATCTTCGAAGTCGACAACGCGATGATCGTCCATGACATGGATCCCGAAGCCCTATTCGCTTACAAGAAACCGGTGATGCACAAAGTCTTCGCCGCCTTCCGTCAGTTGCTGGAAAAAACCCGCGCGACAGACTGAATCATGTTGCCGGCCCTGCAGGAGGTGCTGTTGTCCGGTGGCGATGACCGCCTGGCACTTGATGTCCGCAGCGGCCGTTCGCGCTATGGCTGTCGACCCTGCCCTGACATCGGGCTGGTGGCACTGGGATCATCGACGGCATCGGTAATTTCGGTGGCCGGTTATGCGGCAGCCCGGTCGCTGTACGCCAAATGCACGGCACGCTTGCGCGATCAATCACCGCAGGCGGTCTATGCCAGCCAAGCCGAACGCCTGCGCGATGAGCTCATTGCACTCTGCGGCTGGCCCGATACCGGCGCAGTTCTTGCGGCCTCCGGCACCGACCTGCACTTGTTGGCAGGACAATGGCTGCAACCGGACTGCGTTGTGATGATCGACAGTGCCGAAACCGGAAGTGGCTTGCCGGCGGCCTTGCGCGGAAATCATTACAGCAATTGCGCCGCATTCAGCACGCTGGTGCCGGCCGGCACCCCATTGGGACGTTGGCAGCCGGCGCTGGTGATGCTGCGGCCGCGTCACATCGATGGCAGTTTGCGCGATCCGGAACAGGTCGATGCCGACTGCGTGGCCGCCGTCACGCAAGCGGCCGGAGCCGGCCAGCGCGTACTGCTGGTCCTGACCGACCAGAGCAAAACCGGCCTACTGGTACCCGGTCGCGCTACCGTGCTGGCACTGCAACAGCGCTGGCCGGAACAGCTCACGGTACTGGTCGATGCCTGCCAGTTCAGGTTGTCGGCACAGAGTGTG
>CAILRJ010000182.1 GCA_903836575.1 uncultured Burkholderiales bacterium | reverse complement strand
CGTCAGGCGCCGCTTGGGCGCTGGCAGCTAGCAGGCCCAGCGCAAGCATGAAGCCGACCTTTGTCAGCGCCTGCCATTGTTTTGCCGGTAGCGTCATCGTTGCAGTCATCATCGGTCAACCCGGCGCATCGAAGACAACTGATTCGACAATTGTCCCAGATTGGCATAACGGCCCGGTCCGAACACCACACAGCGCCCGCGAAACCCGGCGTCGATGCACATTTCCCATTGACCGCCGGTAATGATGAACGAGGAAATCCGGTCATTGAAACCACCATTGCTGAAATTGTCGAGATCCTGATTCAGCAGATAACGGTTGCCACCAAAATTTGGCAAGGTAAACAATTCGACACTACCGCGCGACGGCGCGGCAGCCGGTGCACCACGTTGCGCTATGCGCATCGAGGTGACCGACCGATACAGTGCGGGTTCCAGACGCCGGTACTCACCCGGTCCGAATAGCCGGCACTGGCCACGAAAATCGCGATCGGAGCACAGTTCCCATACACCTCGCCGAATCACCATCGAGGCGGCTGTATCATTGAACCCGGCATCGACGAGCGTGCCAACGTCGCCAGCGACGGGCAAGCTGCGACCACGCAGATTCTCTTCGGAAAACAGCACGACGCTGACGCCCTGCTCCTGCTGGTCCTGCTGCCAGCCACCATCACGACGCCCGTCACGCTCATCACGCTCATCACGACGCTCGTCCCGGTCAGTGTGCCGGCGATCTCCGAGCTCACGTACCGAGGAAATCCGGTCATTGAGACGCGGGTCGAGCCGCGGATAATCACCGCGTTCCAGTACCGCACAATAGCCGTTGAAATCATCATCGCTGCAGACTTCCCAGCGTCCCGCACGCACCACGACGCTCGATGTACGGTCATTGAAGCCGATCCGGTTCAGGCTTGGTGTTATCCCGCGCAAATCAACCACGCGGCCACCGAAATCAGGTTGCTCGAACAGATTGATTTCGCCAGCCCGGGCCATTCCGGAAAGCAGACTGGCAAGGCCAAACAGGGCGCTGAAGACCAGAGATTTATTCATAATGCCGCCTCGAAAAAGAAAAGGAAAAGAACCGGGATCGCACTGATCCGGTCACAGTGGCTCACAATAGAATCGAACCCATTGCAACGGTCTGGTTTTTACATGTTGCATCACTCATCACGACCTGTTGACGAGTGACCGTTCGAATCAAATACCTATCTGGCCGCACGCACATGCACCACTCTTGACGGCAAACAGGCCACCCCGGACAATGCGCCGCGCGCAACGACCAAGTATTATCAACGCGATCCACCTTCATCACATTACGGAGTGCCAGTATGCTCAAGCCCGGCCTTACCTATGGCTCCGATCAGTCCGGCCTGATCTGGGGTTATGTCTTCGAACCCGACAAGGCTGCCGTCTCCATCAGCTCTGCTCAGGCAGTCGACTGGTTGCAGGCGATGCGCGCCCACGGCTCAGATCAGTTCATCTGGTTGCACTTCAACCTGAGCAACACCGCCAGCGAAAAATGGATCGGCGAGCACACCGGTGTGGTCGATGAATTTTATGAAGCGCTGCATGAAGGGTCGCGCTCGACCCGCATCGAACTGGCCGAAAATACCTTGATCGCGGTGATCAACGATGTGCTGCACAATTTTTCATTTCAGCCATCGGATACCTCGACGGTCTGGATCAGTCTGTCGGAACATGTAGTCATCAGCGTACGGCGCACGCCGTTGAAATCGATCGAACGCCTGCGCGGCGCAGTCGAGAGCGGCGAACCGATCCGTTCGACGGTGGAACTGCTGATTCATTTGCTGCGCGATCAGGCCGATGTGCTGGTCAGCATCGTGCGCGATGCAGTCGCCAAGGTCGATGACATCGAAGACAACCTGCTGGCTGGCCGGCTCAACCACCGGCGCGCCAAACTTGGCGTGCTGCGCCGGGTACTGGTGCGCTTGCAGCGCTTGCTGGCACCGGAACCGGCAGCGCTGTTCCGTTTGCTGCAACGTCCGCCACGTTGGGTGGTCGATGAAGACCGGCAGGAACTACGGCAATCGACCGAGGAGTTTTCAGTGGTACTCAGTGACCTGATGTCGATTCAGGAACGCATCAAGTTGCTGCAGGAAGAGATCGCTGCTACCGTCAACGAAGGCAATAACCGCAGCTTGTTCGTGCTGACTATCGTCACGGTGCTGGCGCTGCCGATCAACATCATCACTGGATTACTGGGGATGAATGTCGGCGGGATACCGCTGTCGGGTCACGACCATGGCTTCTGGGTCGTGGTCGGCATCGTCGTCACGATTACACTGGTCGCTGGCTGGCTGGCGCTCCGCGCGCAGCGTGATCGCTAGGGAAGCGAACTGTCGACCTGAGCCAATGCTGCCGAAGGGAGTTTGTCGGGGCGCGCAGTCACTGCCTTGAATACCGGCGTAAACGCGGTGGTGTTGCGTGGTTTGGAGCGGCATTTGGCAACGCTGCGAGACGTGCCAAGTGGAATCGAATAGCCCATCTTGAGTGCGATGGCGCTGTCGCCGCTATCGCGCGCGGTCTGACGCGATACGCCCAACTGCCAGCTACCGCGAGTCAGGTCGAGCTGCACTTCGTCGGTCCACGGGTTGCCGCGATAGCCGCCGCGTACTTGCAGGCAATCGTCCAGATACTGGGTAAAACTGGCTTGTCGCACCGCGTTGCCGGCCGCGTTACCAGCGCCGTTGGCCGTTGCATATTCGGTCCGGTCCAGGCCTTGGCCGAAATCGAGCTTGGAGTGCGGCGTCGGTGCCAGACTGAGGTTGAGCATGTACCCCTGCTGCGTGCCGGTAGCTAACCGGCCAGTGCCATCGGCACGCACCAGCGTTTCTTCCGCTCCGCGTTCACGGCTGCCGGCCTGATACGCGCTGGCACCAAAGTTCCGTAATAGCGAACCCGGCGCCCAGTACTTGCGTACATCCAGCAAATAACTGCTTTGCGCCACGCTCTTGGCGTAGTCACCAAATACAAATTGATAGGTATTACTGCTGCGCAGTTGGCCAACAGCCAGGTGCAGACGCAAGTCCTTGACCGGATCGTAGACGCCATTGAGGATGACTTCGCTCTGGCGCGGGCGGACTTGCAAATGTACGCCGGCACCCAGGCCTTCGCTGAGTACGGAGCCATAGGTCAGCTGCAGCGCGGCATCGGTTCCGGAAGGACGACTGGCCAGTGCGCCCCACCCTTGATCGGCATCCGCATAGCCGAGT
>CAILRJ010000181.1 GCA_903836575.1 uncultured Burkholderiales bacterium | reverse complement strand
CATGCGGTAGTGATCGGACGCAGTAATACGGTCGGCAAACCAATGGCGCTGCTGCTCTTGCCAGCCAACGCTACCGTCACCATCGGTCACAGTAGTACTCCGGATCTGGCCGATCACCCGCGTCAGGCTGAGATCGTCGGGGCAGCCGTCGGCAAGCGCAATACGCTGACAGCCGACATGGTCAAGCCCGGCGCGATTGTCATCGACGTCGGCATGAACCGCGACGATGACGGCAAGCTGTGTGGCGATGTGGACTTCGCCGGAGTACAAGAAATTGCCGGCTGGATTACGCCCGTACCGGGCGGTGTCGGCCCGATGACGATCACGATGTTGCTCGTCAATACCCTCGAATCTGCTGAAGGAAAATGAACCGATGACCACTCCTATTGTTGCTAACGCAGTTGCCAACTCAGTTGCCAACTCAACTGCCAACCCTTTGCTGGACTTCTCCGACCTGCCGCGTTTTGATCTGATTACACCGACCGATGTGACGCCGGCGATCGATCACCTGATCGCCGAATGCAGCGCCGTGATCACGCAACTGGAAGCACCGATGGAGACGGTCAGCTGGGACAATTTCGTCGAACCGCTCGACCTGGCCACCGAAAAACTGGCGCGGGCCTGGGGCATCGTCGGTCACCTCAATGGCGTGATGGATACGCCGGCGTTACGCGCCGTGTACAACGAAAACCAGCCCAAGGTCACCGAATTCTGGACCGCGCTCGGACAAAACCTGGCGCTGTTCGACAAGTACAAGGCATTACGCAACGAGGCCGGTTTCGCCAGCCTGTCGCCAACCCGCCAGAAAATCATCAATAACGCAGTCCGTGACTTCCGCCTCAGTGGTGCCGAACTGTCCGACGAGCTGAAACCACGCTTTGCCGCCATTCAGGAAAAGCATGCCGAAATCTCGACGCGCTTCTCCGAGAACGTCCTCGATGCGACCAATGATTACGCGCTGTTCGTCGAGACCGAGGCCGAACTGGCCGGCTTGCCGGATGACGTGAAGGAAGCTGCCCGCGCCGCGGCCGACAAGGACGGCAAGGCCGGCTACAAGTTCACGCTGCATTTCCCGTCGTTTTTCCCGATCCTGCAATACGCCGACAACCGTGCGCTGCGCGAGCAGGTCTACCGCGCCAATGTCACCAAGGCTTCCGAACTCGGCGTGAAACCGGAGTGGGACAACACGCAGAACATCATCGACCTGCTGGCACTGCGCAAGGAAGAAGCCACCCTGCTGGGCTATACCAGCTATGCCGAAGTCTCTCTGGCGGCCAAGATGGCCGAGACGCCACAGCAAGTCAGCGACTTCCTGCGCGACCTCGGTCGGCGCGCCCGTCCGTTTGCTGAACAAGACCTGAAAGAATTGCGCAGCTTCGCCGCGACCGAACTCGGCCTGACCGAGATGGCATCGTGGGATGTCGCCTACGCCTCTGAAAAACTGCGTGAACAGCGCTATGCGTTTTCCGAGCAGGAAGTGAAGCAATATTTTCCACAAACTAAAGTCACGGAAGGCCTGTTCCGTCTGGTGCAAAACCTGTATTCGGTCGAAATCAAGGCCGATAGCACGCCGGTCTGGCATCCGGATGTGAAGTTTTTCCGCATCGAACGCGATGGCAAACTGATCGGCCAGTTCTACCTTGATTTTTATGCCCGCAGCGGCAAGCGCGGCGGTGCCTGGATGGACGATGCGCGTGGTCGCCGCTTGAATGGCACCCAGGTACAAACACCGGTGGCTTATCTGACTTGCAATTTCACCGAGCCAACCACCGTTGATGGCAAGGTCAAACCGGCCTTGTTCACGCACGATGAAGTGATCACGCTGTTCCATGAATTCGGCCATGGCTTGCATCACATGCTCACGCAAGTCGATGAAATCGGCGTCTCCGGCATCTCCGGCGTGGAATGGGATGCGGTCGAATTGCCCTCGCAATTCATGGAAAATTTTTGCTGGGAATGGGATGTGCTGCAACACATGACTGCGCGCGCCGACACCGGTGCCGCGCTGCCGCGCGACCTGTTCGACAAGATGACGGCTGCCAAGAATTTCCAGTCCGGCATGCAAACCTTGCGCCAGGTCGAGTTCTCGCTGTTCGACATGTTGTTACACGACGACTTCAACGCCTCCGGCAATAACGCGGTCGCCGAGTTGATTGGTCAGGTCCGGCAGGAGGTCGCAGTGCTCACACCACCCGATTTCAATCGCTTCCAGAACTCGTTCAGCCACATATTTGCCGGGGGGTATGCTGCGGGTTACTATAGTTACAAGTGGGCCGAAGTCCTGTCTGCCGATGCCTATGGTGCCTTCGAGGAAGCCCGTGCGGCAGAGGGCGATAAGGGTTACAGCGAAGCCGGCAAGCGATTCCTGCGCGAGGTACTGGCAGTCGGCGGTTCCCGTCCCGCGCTGGATTCGTTCAAGGCCTTCCGTGGTCGCGAACCAAACATTGACGCCTTGTTGCGACACAGCGGCATGGCCACACTAGCGAGCTAAATGAGGGACGCACCATGAAGCATTTGCAGGCAATCCTGTCCGGCGCACTGATGATAGCGAGCGTGCTCGCCAGCGGCGGCGGGATCGCACAGCAAATGTACAAGTGGACCGGCGCCGACGGCAAGCTCAACTACACCGACACGCCACCACCGGCGTCGGCACGCCGTTCCGAATCCACCGATATTCCGGGTGCTGCCAGCGATAGCAATACAGCCCTGCCCTATGTACTGGTGCGCGCGGCAAAAAATCATCCAGTTGTGCTTTACACGACGAGCACATGCGTGCCGTGCGACCTTGGCCGGGCCTATCTGGCGCAACGTGGTATTCCGTACACGGAAAAAACGGTCAACAGCGCGGCAGATATCGAATATCTGAAACGCTCCGGCGGCGATGGCACGATGCCGATGCTGCTGGTCGGACGTTCGAAACAGACCGGATTCGAAAGTGGCGCCTGGGGCAACATGCTGACGGCGGCAGCCTATCCGGAAACCAGCCGCTTGCCTTCGGGCTACCGCAACCCGACTGCCGGCGCGGCGGCACCCGTTACCGACCAGATTCAAGCCGTACCGGTCGAGCCGGCCAGCTTGCCAACACCTCGCTCCCCTGCTTCACCAATGCCGACAGGGAAGACTGATTCCGGATTCCGTTTCTGATGCCATTGCCATGACCCGAGTCGACTTCCACAGCAATATCCCGGACAAGATCCACTATGTCTGCCGGCTGGTGCGCAAAGCGCGCCACGCCGATTGCCGCATCGTGCTGATGGGAGAACCACAACAGCTGGCCGCATTAGATGCGGCACTATGGACCTTTTCCGAACAGGATTTCGTCCCGCACGTGATGGCTGACGACGCCCTGGCGATCCATACCCCGGTCATCCTCGCCACCACCGATGCCAATGCCGATGCACTGCCGCACCATCAGATCCTGATCAACCTGACCAGCCAGCCACCGCCAACCTTTGCCCGCTTCGAACGGTTGTTTGAAATCGTCGCCACCGATGCGGCCGATATTGCCAGCGGCCGCGACCGTTACCGCTTTTACCAGCAGCGCGGCTATGCGCTCACACATTTTGTCGCCGACAAATGAGGCCCAGCGATGACCAATCAAGACACCGATAGCGGCATTCCTCTGCTCACCGAAGTCATGCCAGTCGATGACGATGTGAAGAGTGCCGGCGGTCAAACCATGCTGAGTGCATCGCCGATGCTGCTGCTGGAAGTCAGTATTCCTGAACTCACGGTGCCTGACCGGCAGGAACCCACCTGGAGCGAACAAGACTTGGCCCGCATGCAAGCCGAGATCAGCGACCGCATCACGCGCCAGGTACTCAGGCGACTTGATGTCATGCTTGAAGAACGGGTCCGCGATAGCCTGGCCGATGTACTGCAACTAGCCGTCAGCGGCCTGGCACAGGGAATCCGCCATGATCTGAAGCAGACCCTCGAGGAAGCGATCAACCGGGCCGTCGCACAGGAAATGCCCAGTTTCCAAACGAAAAATAATCCTCTTTAAACTTTGTTTTATCGACACTCCGGCGGTCATTTCTTTTATAAATAAATATTTGGACCATGTAATTGCCGGCCTGAACAGACCAGATCTTTCTACAATTAGGGTATCGAATATTGGAGATAGCCATGAAAGTCATTGTATTGGGATCAGGGATTATCGGCACCGCGTCAGCGTGGTTTTTGAACAAGTCAGGTCATGACGTCACGGTGATCGATCGCCAGCCGGGCCCCGCGCAAGAAACCAGCTTTGCCAATGGCTGCCAGATCTCCGTATCGCATGCCGAACCCTGGGCCAATCCCGCTGCGCCAATGAAAGTGCTCAAGTGGCTTGGCAAAGAAGATGCCCCGCTGCTGTATCGCTTCCGGCCCGAATGGCTGCAATGGCGCTGGGCAATCAACTTCCTGCGCGAATGTACGCCGGCCCGCACCGCCTATAACATCCGCCAGATCGTTGCCATCTGCGAATACAGCCGCCAGACCCTGCAAGCCTTGCGTGCCGAAACCGGCCTCGATTACGACCATCTGACCCGCGGCATCCTGCATTTTTATACCGACAAAAAAGACTTCGAAGAATCGCTGCCTGCCGCCAAATTGATGTGCGACCTTGGTTGCCAGCGTGATTCGATCAGCGCCGATGAAGTCGTGCGCATCGAACCGGCCCTGGCCAGCTTGCGGGACAAGATTGTCGGCGGCGATTTCACCGCCAGCGATGAATCCGGCGATATCTACAAGTTCACCACCGGGCTGGCAAAAAAGGCCGAAGAAGCCGGCGTCAAATTCCAGTTCAACACGCAAATCACCCGATTGATCACCGAAGGTCGCGGCGCCTCAGCCAAAGTCACCGGCGTGGAAATCATCAATGAAGCTGGTCGCCATGAAGTGCTGCACGCCGATATTTTTGTGATGGCGATGGGCAGTTTTTCGGTGCCGATACTCAAGCCGCTCGGCGTTGACCTGATGGTCTATCCGGGCAAAGGCTATTCGGCGACCTACAAGGTAATCAATCCGGATCTGGCGCCGTCTGTTTCGCTGACCGACGACGGTTACAAGCTAGTCGTGTCGCGCCTTGGCGACCGGCTGCGTGTGGCCGGCACCTGCGAACTCAACGGCTACACCCGTGAACTCAACACGGCCCGTTGCGAAGCCATCACGCGCCGCACGAAGGAACTGTTTCCCGGCGCCTGCGACTACGACAATCCGACTTACTGGACCGGCTTGCGGCCACTGACGCCATCGAATGTGCCGTACATCGGCAAAACGAAATACAGCAACCTGTACCTCAACACCGGCCACGGCACGTTGGGCTGGACCATGGGTTGCGGTTCCGGTCGAGCAATTGCGGACATCATTTGCGGCCGCGAGCCGGAAGTCGATTTTGCCTTTACCGGCATGCCCCGCCGTCCGGCCAAAGCCGGCGTGAAAAGGTCGCCCGTGCAGGCCTGATCGCTTGCTGCAAGTGACTAACGAACGAGACCAAGCGGTCTCGTTTTTTTTGCGTGGTCGTCGTGCTAATTCGCTGCCAACGGTAGTTCCAGCGTCTCCTTGATTTCTTCCATCACGACATAGCTCTTCGACTGTGCCGCACCGGGCAGTTGCAACAGCATGTCGCCCAGCAAGGTGCGGTACTCCGCCATCTCGCGAATCCGCGCCTTGATCAGATAATCAAAATCGCCCGAGACAAGGTGACATTCCATGACCTCGGGAATGCGCAGCACTTCGTGGCGAAATTGTTCGAAAGTCTTGGCGGATTTCTGGTTGAGCGTGATCTCGACGAAAACCAGCAGGTTGACGCCAACCGCCGCCGGGCTGACGCGGGCGTAGTACCCGGTGATCACGCCATCACGCTCCATGCGCTTGACCCGCTCGATGCACGGCGTGATCGACAAGCCGACCTGCTCGGACAGCTCCTTCATGGCCATACGACCGTCGCGCTGCAACAAGCGCAGGATATGACGGTCAATCTTGTCGAGGGCACGACTGGATTCCTTTTGTATACGCATCGCTCGCCACCAGATTAAAGACTAAAAACAATAATTTATACGAAAACTAACACTAGTTAAAAGCTATTACGATAGTGGCTTATCTCGAAACTATCAAATTTTCATTTTACTGGAGTGTGGCATGCGAATCGTGATCCTGGGCAGTGGCGTCGTCGGCATTACCAGTGCCTGGTATCTGGCCCGCGCCGGCCATGAGGTGACCGTGATCGACCGCCAGCCAGCACCGGCAATGGAAACCAGCTTTGGCAATGCGGGGCAGATCTCGCCCGGCTATGCCGCACCGTGGGCGGCACCAGGCATTCCGCTGAAAGCGATGAAATGGATGGTGCAGGAACATGCGCCACTGGCGATCCGGCCGGACGGGTCCCTGTTCCAGTTGCAGTGGATGTGGCAGATGCTGCGCAACTGCAGTGCGTCGCGCTATGCGATCAACAAGGAACGCATGGTGCGCCTGTCCGAATACAGCCGCGATTGCCTGCGCGACTTGCGTGCCGCGACCGGGATCGATTACGAGGGCCGCCAGCAAGGCACACTGCAACTGTTTCGGACCCGCCAGCAATTCGACGGTGCCGCCAAAGATATCCGGGTACTGGAACAGGCCGGCGTGCCCTACGAATTGCTCACCAGCGCGGCCCTGACAAAGGCCGAACCGGCGCTCGCGGCAGTCAGTCACAAACTGGTCGGCGGCCTGCGCCTGCCCAATGACGAAACCGGCGACTGTCAGTTGTTCACGACCCGACTTGCGGCGATGGCAAAAGAGCTTGGCGTGCAGTTCGACTACAACACGCCGATCGATGCATTGACACTCGACGCGACTGGCATCACCGGTGTGCGCTGCGGCAACCGGACCATCAAAGCCGATGCGTACGTGGTCGCGCTGGGCAGTTACTCGCGTGCCTTGCTCAAGGGATTGGTCGATGTACCGGTCTATCCGCTCAAGGGCTATTCGATCACGATTCCGATCGTCGACGCTGCGATGGCGCCGACCTCGACCATCCTCGATGAAACCTACAAGATCGCCATCACCCGTTTCAACGATCGCATCCGCATTGGCGGCATGGCCGAAATCGCCGGCCACGATACCTCGCTCAATCCCAAGCGCCGTGCCACGCTGGAAATGGTGGTCAATGATTTATTCCCGCAAGGCGGCGATGTCAGTCAAGGCAGTTTCTGGACCGGCTTGCGACCGATGACACCGGATGGCACGCCCATCGTCGGTGCCAGCCCGATCAACCGGCTATTCCTCAATACCGGTCACGGTACGCTGGGCTGGACCATGTCCTGCGGTTCGGCGAGCTTGCTGGCAGACCTGATCAGTGGCCGCCAACCCGCCATCGCAGCCGATGACCTTTCGGTATTTCGCTACGCCGGCGACAAGGCCGCGGCCCTCAGCCCGGCCTACGCCTGAGCGTTTCGCTACGCGCAAAAAAAACCGCCCTCGTGCGGGCGAACTCATTTTTTTGCGCGTACCTGTACTTCAAGTGACTTTTCATCAAAGGCAATCCGGGTCACGAACTTGGAACGCTTCATCGGAAAACGCGACTGGAAATGTCGCACGTTACCCGACCCCGAAATTACCCTGCGCACAAACTGATAGTAGGCATCCATGTCGATGACATGCGCCACCAGAAAATAGTCGAACTCCCCCGAAATGAAATAACACTGCATGACCTCGGCTTCCTTGCCCATTCTGATCTCGAATTCCTGCATGGATTCGTCTGACTGATTCGTCAGTGAAATTTCAAGAAAGGCGAGCATGCCGTAGCCGAGTGCGAACGGATCGACCAGCGCCACATCGGCGTTGATGATGCCGGCCTCACGCAAGTTGCGCAGGCGCCGCAGGCAGGTCGGCTGCGAGATATGCGTCTTGTCGGCCAGTATGCGCGTGGGGGTCTGATTGTCCTTTTGCAGCAGGTTCAGGAGCTTGCGATCGACTTTATCGAGTGCGTAAATTTTAGGCATATAAAAGTCAAACAATTGGTTAAAAAAACGCAGAAAAACGCTATGCGATCACGTTTTTGTCATGTAAGTTCTACATGTTCAGAAATCTGGATGACAGTGTTGCCGCTAGGCTGTTTTTTTTCAATCCTCAGGAGTATATAAATGCAGTTCAAACTAAAAATGATTCCCTTGGCCGCCGCGTTGGCATTCGCATTTGCAGGAACCGCTTCCGCCCAGGAACAGATCGTCAAGATCGGTCACGTCGGTCCGATCTCCGGCGCGATTGCCCATCTGGGCAAGGACAATGAAAACGGTGCCAAGATGGCCATCGACGAACTCAACGCCAAAGGCGTCGTCATCGGCGGCAAAAAGGTCAAGTTCGAGCTGCTGACAGAAGACGATGCAGCCGATCCGAAACAAGGTACGGCCGTTGCACAGAAACTGGTCGATGCCAAAGTCAACGGCGTCATCGGTCACCTCAATTCAGGCACCACGATTCCTGCCTCGAAGATTTACTACGAAGCCGGCATTCCACAAATCTCGCCATCAGCAACCAACCCTAAATACACGCAACAAGGCTTCAAGACCGCCTTCCGCGTGGTAGCCAATGACGGTCAGCTCGGCGGTACGCTGGGCCGCTATGCAGTGCAGGTACTGAAGGCCAAGCGCGTCGCGGTCATCGATGACCGTACCGCCTACGGTCAAGGTGTTGCCGAAGAATTCATCAAGGGCGCCAAAGGCAAATCATCCGGTGTCGAAATCGTCGCTACCCAGTACACCAACGACAAGGCAACCGATTTCAACGCCATCCTGACTTCGATCAAATCGAAAAAGCCGGACGTGGTGTTCTTCGGCGGTATGGATGCCGTCGCGGGTCCGATGTTGCGCCAGATGAAACAACTGGGCATCGAAGCCAAGTTCATGGGCGGCGATGGTATCTGTACTGAAGCACTGGCAACCTTGGCTGGCGATGCGATGTCAGACGGCCAGGTCGTGTGCGCTGAAGCAGGCGGCGTCGAAGATGCGCAGAAAAAAGGCATGGAAGACTTCAAGGCTGCGTACAAGAAAAAATTCGGTGTCGATGTCCAAATCTACGCACCGTATGTCTACGACTCCGTCATGACTATGGTCGATGCGATGGTCAAGGCCGGCTCGGCAGATCCAGCCAAGTACGCACCGGTGCTGTCGAAAATCCAGCACAAGGGCGTGACCGGCAATATCGCGTTTGACGACAAGGGCGACATCAAGGACGGCACCCTGACCTTGTACACCTACAAGGGCGCAAAACGTCAGCTGCTGGCAGTCGTCAAGTAATTACCTGAGAGCTCCACAAGACGCCGCGATCGCAAGATCGGGGCGTTTTTTTTGTCCTTATTTTTTGCCCAATTTTTTCTGCCAAGGATGTCATGCCTAAAAAAGTAGCAGTCATTACCGGATCATCGTCCGGTATCGGTGCCGCCACCGCGCGCCTGTTTGCCCGCAATGGCTACGACGTAGTCATCAATTTTTCACGCAATCCGGAACCGGCGAACGTCGTTGCCGGGCAATGCCGTGCATTCGGTGCGGACGTACTGGTCATGCAAGCCGATGTCTCCGTGGATGCCGATTGCCGCGCACTGGCCGCAGCGGTAGATGCAAAGTGGCAACGTACCGATGCGCTGGTCAACAATGCCGGCACGACGAAATTCGTCGCCGCGACCGACCTCGAGGGTTTGTCGGCACAGGACTTCCATGACATTTATGCCGTCAACGTGATCGGTGCCTATCAGATGATCCGTGCCTTCGCACCACTGATGCAGCGCAACCCGGGCGCCGGTGTCGTCAACGTCTCGTCGGTGGCCGCAGTCATGGGTAGCGGCTCGTGCCTGGCCTACATGGCGTCGAAAGGTGCACTCAACGCCATGACGTTTGGCATGGCACGGGCACTGGCGCCAGCGATCCGGGTCAATGCGGTCGGACCGGGGCTGGTCGAAACACCGTGGTTGCAGCAGGGTATGGGGATGGAGCGCTATGACGCGATGCGGGCCAATTACGAAAAAGTCACACCGCTGGCATCGACGATCCAGCCGGACGACGTTGCCGATGCCTGTTTCTGGCTCTGCAATGGTGCCGCCCGCACCACCGGCGAGTTCATCCTGGTCGATAGTGGCTTTGCCAAATTCCCGACACTGGGACGTTAATCGCTGCGCTCGGCAGACAT